>JBOFBK010000519.1:0-3842 GCA_051645525.1 Dermatophilaceae bacterium
CATCGGTGACGGTCGCGGCGGGGGAGCCGTGGGACGACCTCGTCACCCGCGCGGTCGAGGCAGGGTGGTCGGGTGTCGAGGCGCTGAGCGGCATCCCCGGGTCGACCGGTGCGACGCCGATCCAGAACGTCGGTGCCTACGGGCAGGAGGTCGCGGACACGATCACCCGGGTCCGGATGTGGGACAGGGACGAGCAGCGGGTGCGGACCATCGTCAACGCGGACTGTCGGTTCACCTACCGGCACTCGGCGCTCAAAGGCACCGATCGTCACGTCGTCCTCGACGTCACCTTCCACCTGGCGCGCGGCTCGATGTCCCAGCCGGTGCGCTACGCCGATCTGGCGCACCAGCTCGATGTGCCGGTGGGCGCCCGGGTGCCGCTGGCCGACGCGCGCCAGGCGGTGCTGGCACAGCGGCGACGGCGCGGCATGGTGCTGGACGCGCCCGACCACGACACGTGGAGCTGTGGATCGTTCTTCACCAACCCGATCCTGTCCGAAATGCAGTTCGCCGCGCTCGAGCGGCGGGTGCGCGAGCGCCCGGGGGCAGACCTCGGGATGCCGCCCCGCTTCCCGGACGCGGACGGCGCCGTCAAGACCAGCGCGGCGTGGCTGATCGAGCGGGCCGGTTTCGCGAAGGGCTACGGGATGCCCGGACCGGCCGCGCTGTCGACCAAGCACACGCTCGCGGTCACCAACCGTGGCCGGGCGTCCTCGTCCGACGTGCTGGCGCTCGCGCGCGAGGTGCGCGACGGAGTCGAGACCGCGTTCGACGTGCGGCTGGTCAACGAGCCCGTCATCGTCGGTGCGACGCTCTGACGCGGGCCTCCGGCCTCCGGCTCCTGGCTCCCGGCCGCTCATGCCGACCGCCGTCGATCGATGCCCGCGAGGTCGGCACGGCGCGCCCAGCGACCGAGGCGCACCGAGCGGGGCGGGAGGGCCGGCGCCGCGAGTGCTGCGCCGCCCGGAGCGGGTTCTGGTGGCTCCGGCGGGTGGCCGTCGTGCGGGTCGCGGTGGCCCAGGACGAGGATGAAGGCCGTGCCCTCGACGGCATCGGCACCGTCGCGCGGCGTCCGCGCGACGGTGAGGTAGGTGACCGGCGGCGATTCCATCCGTGAAGACTGGTGTCAGCGGGCGATGCGCGTCGAGCTCCGGGGTGTGGCGCGTGCTGGACTGTGGATACCGGTCGGCGCACGACCGCCGTGTGGACGACGGCCGTCCCGGTCATCACCGCAGCCACCCGACGGATGTCGGCTCGACGCGCCGCAGGCGTCCGCGCGCTACCGGAGTTCCCTGTCCCTCGCACCAACCGCTCCGGGTGCCAGCCAGTCGTCGATGCCGCGGTCCACCGCCCGGCGCACGTGCAGCGGTGCGTGGCTGACGGCGATCGAGGTCCGTGCGAGCGCCGCCAGCTCGACGTCGGTGAAGCCGTGCACCGATCTCGCCGTGTCGTACTGGTCGGCGAGTCGCGTTCCGAAGATCAGTGGGTCGTCGGCCCCGAGCGCCACCCGGGCGCCGGCCTCGACGAGCCGCCGCAGCGGCACCTCCACCGCGGTGTCGTACACCCCGAGCGAGACGTTGGAGCCGGGACACACCTCCAGCGCGACCTCACGGGAGACGATCTCGGCCAGCACCCGCTCGTCCTCAACCGCTCGCACGCCGTGGCCCAGCCGGTCGGGCCGGATCGCGGCGAGTGTCTGGGACACCGCTCCGGCTCCGAGCAGCTCGCCGGCGTGAGGTACCAGACCGAGGCCCGCCTGGCGGGCGATCCGGAACGCGGCGGCGAACTCACCGGTCTCGCCGCGTCGCTCGTCGTTGGCCAGGCCGAAGCCGACGACCGTGCCGGGCCCCGAGCCGGCGTGCCGAGCGGCGAGCCGCGCCAGTGTGCGAGCCTCGAGCGGATGTCGCATCCGGGAGGCGGCCACCACCACGGCCACGTCCGCGGCATCCGGCATCCGCGACACCGCGGCGGCCTCGTCGAGCACGATCTCCAGCGCCGGCGTGATGCCGCCGACGAACGGCGCGTACGACGTGGGGTCGACCTGCAGCTCCAGCCACTGCGACCCTTCGGCCCGGTCGTCGAGCGCCGCCTCGCGCACGATCCGGCGCATGTCGGCCTCGCCCCGGACGCACGCACGCGCCGCATCGTAGAGCCGCTGGAAGCGGAACCAGCCGCGTTGGTCGCTCGCCTCGAACGACGGGGGCCACTCGCTGGTCAGCGCCGGAGGCAGGCGGATGCCGTGCCGCATCGCGAGGTCTCGCACGGTGTCGATGCGCATCGACCCGGTGAAGTGCAGGTGCAGGTGGGCCTTCGGCAGACCGATGACCGGTCGAGGACCCGGCCCGGGGTGCGGGTTCACCCCTCGAGATCGTCCTCGCGCACCACGTGCACCGCCGCCTCCTCGGCCGACGCCCCGGCGCCGTCGATTCCGACGTCCTCGCCGACGAGGTCCTTCTCCGTGTCGCCCCAGCCGCCCTCGTCGGGTGCCACCAGCCGCCCGGCACGCTCGGAGCCCACCTCGCCGTCCCCGATCCAATCGTCCTCTGCCGGGATGGCGTCGGGGTCGTCGCCGCCGACGAGATCCACGTCCAGACCCGACTCGTTGTCGGGGGCGCCGTAGGCGGATGCCGGGTCCGGCACCTCCTGCATGATTCGCTGCTCGATCGTCTCGTCGCGTGCCTGCTCCTCGGCGGTGACACCGTGCATGCGTGAGCCGCGGTCGGTGTCCGGAGGGGAGTACCCGCGGTCGAGCGGGTCCTCGACGTCGTCCTGCACCAGGGTGTCCTCGGGCTGCAGCTGGTCCTCGTCGTCGACGCTGTAGTCGCCGAGGTCGCTGGTGATGTTCTCGTTCTGCTCCGACATGACGACAACCCTAGGGGCCGGACCCCCGCCGGAAGCGACAGGAGGGCGCAGGCGTCATCCGCCCGCGATCAGCCGCTCGGCACTGGCGAGCGCCACGCACGTGGCCACCCCGGCCATCGCGGTCTCCACCTCGCCCAGCACCGGGAACGACGGTGCGAGACGGATGTTCCGGTCACGCGGGTCGCGTCCGTGCGGGAAGGACGCCCCGGCCGGGGTCAGGGCAATACCGGCGTCCTTCGCCAGGGCCACGACCCGCGAGGCACAGCCGTCGAGCACGTCGAGGCTGACGAAGTAGCCACCACGTGGACGGGTCCACTCGGCCACCTCCAGACCGCCGAGCTCGGCCGTCAGCGCGGCGTCGACGGCAGCGAACTTCGGCGCGAGGATCTCGCGGTGCCGCACCATGTGGTCGCGCACGCCCTGGGCGGAGCCGAAGAACTGCACGTGGCGCAGCTGGTTGAGCTTGTCGGGGCCGATCGACGCGAACTGCTGGTGCGACAGGTACCAGGCGACCGTCTCACGCGACCCCGCGAGGAACGCCACTCCGGCGCCGGCGTACGTCACCTTGCTCGTCGAGGCGAACACCAGCGGGCGGTGCGGGTGGCCGGCGGCCGACGCGAGCGACACGATGTCGGCGCTCTTGGCCTCGTCCTCGGTGAGGTGGTGCACGGCATAGGCGTTGTCCCAGAAGATGCGGAAGTCCGGTGCCGCCGTGGGCATCGCGGCGAGCCGGGCGGCCACCTCCTGGGTGGTCACGGTGCCGGCCGGGTTGGCGTAGGTCGGGACGAGCCACATGCCCTTGACCGAGGGGTCGTCACGCACCAGTGCCTCGACCGCCGCCACGTCGGGCCCGTCGTCGCGCATCGGGACCGGGAGCATGTCGATGCCGTAGGAGGCGAGCATCGTGAAGTGCCGGTCGTATCCCGGGACGGGGCACACGAACCGCACCGCCGGTTCGTCGCGCCAGGGCCGCGGCGAGT
>JBOFBK010000520.1:0-1999 GCA_051645525.1 Dermatophilaceae bacterium
GCTTGGCGAGCAGCGCGGCCACGTGCGACTTGACCGTCTCGCGCGAGAGGTGCAGCCGGCCGGCGATCTCCGGGTTGGTGAGCCCGTCGGCCACGAGCGCGAGGACGTCGCGCTCGCGCGGGCTCAACGCATCGGAGCCAGGAACTGCGGTCAAGGGCGGCGATGACGCGGCGCTCGTCAGGGGCGCGATGCCATCGGAAGCCGAAGCCCGGTCATCGCGCAGAGCGCCGGTATGGACCGTGGCCTTGGCGGCCCTGTGCGGCTCGGCCAGGCTTGCGGCAGTGAGTTGTTTTTCGTCCGGGAACTGCCGATCGGCAGTCGAGACCGATCGTCGTCGCCGCGTCAACTCACCCGCGGTGAACGGCCCCGCCACCATGACCAGGACACCGGCCACGGTCATCCCGAAAAACCGACTCGCCGCCCCCAGGATCACGAACGCCAGCACGACGCCGACTATCGCCGACCACCACCTCACTCGTCGCGTCGCCCACGCACCGACCGAGTAACAGCCGAGGATGATGCCGATGTCGGCCAGGGTGTGAACCGGCACGAGGTACTGACTGGCCAGCAGCCCGGCGGTCACTGCGAGCAGCGCCGAGCCCGGGTGGCGCCGGCGCCATACCAACGGCAGCACCTGGGCACCCCACACGACAGGAGCCCACCACCAGTTGGCCCAGGCGCCCGGATCGGTGAGCTGGATGCCGTAGTGGTTCGCCGGGTCGGCGATCGCGATGACGGGCATCATGAGGAGCGCGGCTGGCCAGGGGTCGAGCGGCCGGGCATCGACGCGGCGCGGAACTGCGCGCCGTCCTGCTCGCCGGCGGCCGAGCGCGACGACCGACAGGTTCTCCGAGGCCATGCCTCGACTGTGCCACAACGTTCTTCGACGCTGCTCGTCGCGCGGGCTTGGTCGGCCTCCCCCAGGTGGGGGATTCTTCGGCGTGGAGGGGTGGCGCCCGAGGGCTGTCCCCAGCCGGGGGAGGCGCGGCCTGCCAGTGTCGCGATCGGATGAGCAGTCCGCACATCTCCAGCTCTCCCGAAGGAGGCGACCGTGTCCCGGTCGACCAGCCCAACCCGATCCCGTGACGACGCGCCACGACATGCCCGGCTGTCGCGCCGGCACCTCGTCGCCGGCGCTGTCCCGGTGGCCTTCTGGTCACCGCGGCGGATCCTCTCGCGTGTGGGGGCACTCGCCGCCACGGGTGCGCTCGTCCTCGGCGTCGGCGCACTGGCCGCGGTACCGGCACGTGCAACACCCGCCGCCCCCAAGACCCTTTCCGGCTGGGGTGGGTTGCCCGGTGCGAGTGCACCCGAGGTGCCGGCCATCGACTGGCAGCCGTGCCCGGATGCCGAGGGTGTCCAGTGCGCGACCGTCGAGCTTCCTACCGACTACGACGACCCGAAGGCCGGCACCACCACGGTCGCGCTGGCCAAGCTTCCCGCCGCTGACCCCGACACCAAGATCGGCAGCGTGCTGTTCAACCCCGGCGGCCCCGGCGGCTCAGGTGTCGAGACGATCAAGAACCAGGGGACGGGCTTTCCCGATGACCTGAAGTCCCGCTTCGACCTGGTCGGCTTCGACCCTCGCGGCACCAATGCCTCGGACCCGGCCACCTGCTTCCGGACGGCGGAGGCGGAGGCCGACTTCTTCACCAACACACTCGACCTCCCGCTCGAGGGAGAGAGCTCCGGCGAGCTGGAGTTCACCGCGCAGCTCGGCGAGCTGGCCGCCCGCTGCCAGGCCACCTCACCGGATCGCTTCCGGCACATGTCCACCGCCAACGTCGCCCGCGACATGGACGTGCTGCGCGCCGCTGTCGGGGACGAGAAGCTGAACTTCTACGGCCTGTCCTACGGCACCATCGTCGGCCAGACCTACGCCCGGCTGTTCCCCGACAACGTGCGCACCCTCATCCTCGACGGCAACGTCGACCCCACCGAGTACGTCGGCAAGAACGACCGCCGCCCGATCGGGGTGCGCACCGATCAGGGCCTATCG
>JBOFBK010000521.1:0-4753 GCA_051645525.1 Dermatophilaceae bacterium
CCCAGGGCTCGATCGCGCCCATGGCGAGCAGCGCGGCCACCGAGCTGCCGATCAGGCCGTCGTACAGCCATCGGGTGCGGCGGTCGCCGAGGCGCACCGCGAGGGTCCGCTTGTCGTGCTCGGCGTCGGTGGGGATGTCGCGGAGGTTGTTCGCCACGAGGATCGCCGTGGCGATCGACCCCACCCCGGCCGCGGCCGCGAGCCCGAACCACGACACGGTGCCGGCCTGGGTGTACTCGGTGCCGAGCGTGGCGACCAGACCGAAGAACACGAACACGTACGCCTCGCCGAGACCGCGGTATCCGTACGGGTTCGAGCCGCCGGTGTACCGCCAGGCCGCCACGACCGCCAGTGCGCCGACCGGCAGCATCAGCCAGGCCTGCGCGAGCGCGACGAGAGCGAGCCCGGCCAGGCCGGCCACCCCGAAGGCGATGACCGCGGCGAGGAACACGTGCCGCGGGTCGGCCAGCCGCTGCCCGACCAGCCGTACCGGACCCACCCGCGCTTCGTCGGTGCCGCGAACGCCGTCGGAGTAGTCGTTGGCGTAGTTGACACCGACCTGGAGGGCGAGCGCGACGAGCAGCGCGAGCAGCGCGCGCGCGGCATCCGCCTCGCCCACCCGTCCGGCCGCAGCGGTACCGATGACGACCGGCGCTACGGCGGCGGGCAACGTGCGCGGCCGGGCACCCTGCACCCACTGGTCGAGCGAGGCCATCGGGGCTCAGATACGGCCGAGGAAGTCGGGGTCGTCGTCGGGGCCCCGCGGACCGCGAGGAGGCGTGAGCGGACGGGGTCGTCGTCGGGGCCGCCCGGCGATCAACCAGGCGGCCGGCCCGATCACCGGGAAGAGCAGGATGAGGATCAGCCAGGCGATCTTCGGCAGGTGCTGCACGCGGGCGTCGTCGGTCTGGATGGCGTCGACCACGCAGTAGACGGTCAGGGCCAGGCTGAGCAGCACGGGGAGGTAGCGCAGCACGTCGACATCATCCCACGCTCCTACGATGGGCGGATGCAGGTGGAGCCGCTCGCGGTCGCGCCGGGTGGCGCGGCGACCGGCATCCTCCCGCGCCTCGCCGAGGCTCTGGCGGGTGGGCGACCGGTCGCGCCGCACGCGGCATCCGGCCCGATCCCGGACCTGCACTCGGCCGAGCCGCGGGACCTGCCGGACGACCTCGCCGTCGTCGTCGGCACCTCGGGGAGCACCGGCCCGCCCAAGCTCGCACTCCTCACGACGGCGGCGCTGCGGGCGAGCGTCCGGGCGACGCACGACCGCCTCGGTGGCCCCGGTCAGTGGCTGCTCGCACTTCCGGCTCACCACGTCGGGGGGCTCCAGGTGCTGCTGCGCTCGCTCGCGGCCGGCACGAGCCCGGTCCCGCTCCCGGCCGGCGGCTTCACGGCATCCGCGTTCGCCGCGACCGCGGCACTGCTCGAGCCCGGCGTGCGGCACTACACCGCGCTGGTCCCGACCCAGCTCGGGCGGCTCCTCGAGGACCCTGCCGGCGTGCGGGCGCTCGGCGCGTTCGACGCCGTCCTCGTCGGCGGCGCCGCGACACCGCACCGGCTGAGGCACCGCGTGCACGAGGCCGGGGTCCAGGTGGTTCCGACCTACGGGTCGAGCGAGACCGCCGGAGGGTGCGTCTACGCGGGCCGGCCGCTGGACGGGGTGCGGGTCGTGCTCGACCCGGACGGCCGGGTGCGGCTCGGCGGCGCGACGGTCGCACACGGCTATCTCGGCCGGCCGGAGCTCACCGAGGCGGCGTTCCACATCGACGCCGACGGCACGCGGTGGTTCCGTACGGACGACGTGGGCCGGCTCGACGCGGACGGGGTGCTGCACGTCGACGGCCGGGTCGACGACGTCATCGTCACCGGCGGTCTCAAGGTGGCGCCGCGAGTGGTCGAGGATGCCGTGGCCGCGGTGGCTCCCGAGGTCCGGGATGTGCTCGCCGTGGGACTTCCCGACCCCGAGTGGGGACAGGTGGTCGGCGTTCTCGTGGTCCTCGACCCGGATGCCGCTGACGGACCGGTTGCCGGCGGCGGCTCGGATGCCGCGCGTGGTCGGCTCACCGGTGCCGAGCTGCGAGCCCGCCTGCGAGGGACGGTGCCGGCGCACGTCCTGCCGCGACGGGTGCGGACGATCGCCGCGCTCCCGGGGCGGGGCCCGGGCAAGCCCGACCGGACGGCGGCGGTGGTGCTCCTCACCGGTGTGCCGGACTCCCAGTGACCGTCACCGACAGCCCACCCTTCGTGGTCTCGCTCGTCGTCGGGCAGCCGAGTACGGTCGGCAGCCTGGTCGCAGCCGCGGTGAGTGCGGGCGCGACGATGCTCAAGCCCGCCGAGCGCAGCTTCTGGGGTACGGCGGCGTCATCCGCGCTCCGGGCGGCGCCGTGGACGATCGCCTCGTCGTCGAAGAAGGCCGGAGGGCCGGCTCGGCTCGCCCCGGATCGTGCTCGGCGGCGGTGGAGCGCCGTTCACCGACCCCGACGGCTTCGCCTGGGAGCCCGCCTGAGTGCAGCGAGGCGGCTCTGTGTCCGCCACCACGACCGATGCGTATCGGATTGCCGCTCGGATGACAGACTCGACTCATGACATGGAGATCAGACGAAACAGTCTGATAGATTCGTCTGTATGAGTCGCACGACGATCGCCATCCGAGCCGAGACGCGCGCGCGTATCAAGGCCGGTGCCGACAGCGAGTCGACGACGATCGATGCGTTCCTGCAGACGCTCCTCGACGAGCACGAGCAGGGCCGGTTCTGGGCATCGTTCCGCGACCTGACCCCCGAGTCCTACGCCGCAGACACCGCTGGTGACGGTGACGTCCTCGACGAGGACTACGCCGTCGAGGATCGCGCGGTCACCACCGCAGAACGCTGATGACCGCCGTCCCCGGCCGGGGCGACGTGGCCTGGGTGTCGATGGACCCGACCGAGGGCCACGAGCAACGTGGCCATCGCCCTCACCTGGTGCTCTCCGACGAGCGGCTGGCTCGCACGATGGGCCTGGTGATCGCCGTCCCGATGACCAGCGCCCGGCGCCCGTGGGCCACTCGGGTCGCGCTGCGCGAAGGCTCGTACGCGATCGGCGAGCAGCCTCGGACGTTCTCCGTCTCGCGAGTCACCCGGGTCGACCGGGAAGGCCACGACGTCACACCGGTGATCCACGTCATCACCACCCTGATCGGCGGCTGAGTCGAAGGCGCGGAGGGTCGTCCGACGTCAGAAGTGCCAGGGGAAGGGGGACCAGTCGGGGTCGCGCTTCTGCAGGAACTGGTCGCGGCCCTCGACCGCCTCGTCGGTCATGTACGCGAGTCTGGTGGCCTCGCCGGCGAACACCTGCTGGCCCATGAGGCCGTCGTCGACGAGGTTGAACGCGAACTTGAGCATCCGGATCGCCTGCGGGCTCTTGCCCATCACTTCGCCGGCGACGTCGAGCGCGGTGGCCTCGAGCTCGGCGTGGTCGGCCACGAGGTTGACCGCGCCCATCCGGTGCATGTCCTCGGCGGAGTAGGTGCGGCCGAGGAAGAAGATCTCCCGGGCGGCCTTCTGCCCGACCATCTTTGCGAGGTAGGCCGAGCCGTACCCGCCGTCGAAGGAGCCGACGTCGGCATCCGTCTGCTTGAACCGGGCGTGCTCGCGGGAGGCGAGCGTGAGGTCGCACACGACGTGCAGGCTGTGCCCGCCGCCTGCGGCCCACCCGCCGACGACCGCGACCACGACCTTGGGCATGGTGCGGATGAGGCGCTGCACCTCGAGGATGTGCAGCCGCCCACCCTCGGCCGCGGCGCGACGTTCGTCGACACCGGATGACGTGGCGTCACCGCCGGGGTCGGCGGCGTACTGGTAGCCCGAGCGGCCCCGGATGCGCTGATCGCCCCCGGTGCAGAACGCCCACTTCCCCGCGCTGCCGGTGCCGGCCGGGCCGGGGCCGTTTCCGGTGAGCAGGACCACGCCGACATCGGGGGAGCGGCGGGCATGGTCGAGCACGCGGTGCAGCTCGTCGACGGTGTGCGGCCGGAACGCGTTGAGCACCTCGGGCCGGTCGAACGCGACTCTCACACAGCCGAGTCCGCGTGCGCGGTGGTAGGTGACGTCGGTGAGGTCGTCGAACCCGGGCACGTCATCCCAGGCGTCCGGGTCGAAGGTCTCGCTCACTCCGGGGATCGCGCTCACAGTTGCCAGGCTAACGGCGCTGTCGGCGTCAGGATGTGGCACCCAACAGACGCATATCGAGCGACGAGAACCGCTGGAGGCGTCGGTCGAACGTGACGAATGTCGACGTCGCCGGTGAGGAGACCGAGGAAGGTACGGCGAGCGACATCGTGGTCGGGGGCTGCACGTCGGGCCGTGGTGACGAAGACGTTGACGTCGAGGACGATCACGCTCGTTCCATGGCCTCGCGTGTCGCCCGGTTGACGTTGATATCGACATCGACTGCGCCGTCGAAGACGGGCAGGTCGACGATCGTCCGCCGGCGGGTCTCGGCGTCGGCAGCCTGTGCTAGGTACTCCCGCAACGCCTGTTCGACAACGCTGTTCACGGTGCGCTGCTCGGTGGCGGCCATCAGCCTGGCGGCGTGCAGGAGCTGGTCGTCGAGAGTGACGGTGGTGCGCAGCTTAGGTTCAAGGGGTCGTTGCAACACTGACTGAACCGTGTTGTGAGAGTAGCGCGTCCAGTGCCTCGGCAGGTGTGCGCCAGTCCAGTGCCTTGCGTGGTCGCCCGTTGAGCGCTGCGGCGACGGCGGCGAGGTCGCT
>JBOFBK010000522.1:0-2927 GCA_051645525.1 Dermatophilaceae bacterium
ACGGTCGAACATCTCGGCGAGATGACCGAGCATGTGCTCCGCCTGCGCCACCATCTCCGCACCAGCAGGCGTGGCTCGGGCTCCGGTGGTGTCCCGATCGAAGAGACGCTCGCCGACACGCCGCTCGAGCCGGGCCAGCCGCAGGCTCGCCGACGGCTGCGTGACCAGCAGCTCGCGTGCCGCTCCGCCGACCGAGCCGTTGCGCTGAATCGCCGAGACGAGCCGCAGGTCGTCGACCGAGGGACATGGATCCATAGAACAGAACTATGACTGCCCCACCCCTTTGCGCGTCTACTCCGCCGCGCAAAGGACGCCGAGGATCGACCGGGCGCGCACATCGGGTGCAGCACCGAGGTGAGGAGACGCGGTGACGGACCATCCGGCCGAAGGAGCCCCTGGCGGCGAGGTCGTCCACGTCGACGGCGTCGCGCACGACGACCGAGCACGTCGCGACCTGGCCGTCTTGCTCGTCACCACACTGACGAGCTGGACCGGGCAACGAACAGCGGCGGTCGCGCTCCCGCTCGTCGCGCTCTCCGAGACCGGCTCGGCCTGGGCCATCGGTCTGGTCGGGGGAGTCGCAGGTGTGCCACTGGTCACCGCCCCATGGTGGGCGGCCCGTCTGCGCCATCGAGTCACCTCGGGCCGCGCACTCGCGGTCGTCCTCGCAGTGCAAGCCTCAGGGATCGGCGTCGTGCCGGTGGCCGCCGGCACCGGCGATGTCGGTATCGTCCACCTCGGTGCCGCTGGCGTGGTCAGTGGAGCCGCCGCAGCGCTGTTCGCGCCCGCCCACCTCGCGATGCTCGCCGAGACCGGCGACCGGCTCGGACCTCGTACGGCCGTCCGCGTGATCGCCTGGAACGACTTCGTACGCCGCACGACCATGGTGTTCGCGCCACTGCTCGCCGCCTGGGCCTACACCCAGGTCGGAGGGATCCCCCTGCTCTGGGCGGAAACGCTGGCCCTGATGCTCTGTGCCGCACTGCTGCTCACGATACGAACCCAGCCGACCGGAGCTGCTCGACGAGCCGGCACCGCACCCACCTCAGCGGCCTTCGGCGATGACCTGGCCGGAACCGGCGCAGCTCGACCACCCGACAACATCCGAGAGGTGTCGAGGCGGCATCCGGACATCGCGACGGGCATCGTCATCGACAGCATCGCCGGCCTCACCTGGTTCGCACTCCCCCTCGGCCTCGCCGTGCTCGGCGACCAGACCGGACGTGGCGGCGACCTCGCTGCGGCTGCCCTCGCTGGCTACGGCATCGGGTCGCTGGCCGGCTCGGCGCTCGCCCCGGCGGTCGTGACCCGGCTGCCTCGGCTCCGCACTCTGGCGGTTGCCTTCAGCGTCTTCGGTACGACGCTCGTGCTGCTACCGACTCTGGCGCCACACGTCTGGGCCATCGGTGTGGTCGGCGGTCTCGGCGCTTTCGGTATGCCCATCGGCATCAGCGCTCTGAACGCTCTCATCGTCGAACGCACAAGCGGGGCGGAGCGCCGCACGGCGTTCGCCGCGAACGTCATCGCCTACCAGAGCGCCTCCTCCGTCGGTCTTCTCGTCGGCGGCGGAGTCATCGGTGTCGTCGGCCCGACGACCGCCATCATGGTCGCGGGAGCACTCCTGACCTTCGCACCTGGACTGATCCTCGCCGGGCGACGACGTCGACACGACCGGGTCGCGACACACGCCGATCCGTAGACGTCATCCGCGAGACCGCGGTCGCGCCCGGCGGGCGGCGACGAGGGCGGCGAGGCGGCGGGCCTCTGTGCGCCCGTGCTCGCCGTCGACGCGCTGCACCGCCATGACGGCGACGACGTCGGTGTCGACGAGCTCCACGCTGACCCAGGGGTCGCCCTCGGGGAACAGCACGGCGACGATGTCGTGCCACGGCACCGTACGGGTGAGGAAGAGGTTGCGCACGACGAGCCCGGCATCGGTCGGGACCGCGCGGATCGCCGCGTACCGCAGCAGGAACGCCGCGATGAGAGCACCGAACGCGACCAGCGCCACCAGGTCGGCGGGGCCCCACGCTCCCGCGCGCACCATGCCGGCCCCGACCCCGGCGCAGACGAGCATCGTCACCGCCGCGGCCACCAGCGGCACCGCTCGGCCGCGTCGCGGGCGGAACGGCCGGTCGTCGGTGTCGCTCACAGCCGGCAGGCGGCGATGTCGGTGACGAGGATGGCGCGCGCGCCGAGCTCGTACAGCTCGTCCATCACGGCGTTGGTCGACACCCGTGGGACCATCGCCCGCACCGCCACCCACTCGCGGTTCTGCAGCGGCGACACCGTGGGCGACTCGAGCCCGGGGGTGATCGCGCAAGCGGCATCGACCAGGGCGGCCGGCACGTCGTAGTCGAGCATCACGTAGTGCCGAGCGGTGATGACGCCGAGCAGCCGGCGCCGCAGCACCTCGATGCCGGCCGCCTCCTCGCTGCCCTCGCGCCGCACCAGCACGGCCTCGCTGCGCAGGATCGGCTCGCCGAACACCTCGAGCCCCTGCGAGCGCAGCGTCCCACCGGTCTCGACGACGTCGGCGACCACGTCGGCGACGCCCAGGGTGACGGCCGTCTCGACCGCACCGTCGAGCCGCACGACCTCGGCCACGACGCCGAGGCCGGCGAGGTGCTTCTCGACCAGGCCGGGGTAGCTCGTGGCGACTCGACGCCCGGCGATGTCGGAGACCGCGGATGCCGTGCCGGCCCGGGCCGCGAACCGGAACGTCGACCCGCCGAAGCCCAGCCCCATCACCTCCACCGCGGCCGAGCCGGAGTCGAGCAGCAGGTCCCGGCCGGTGACACCGCAGTCGACGGTGCCCGAGCCGACGTAGACCGCGATGTCGCGCGGGCGCAGGTAGAACAGCTCGACCGCGTTGTCGGGGTCGGCCACGACGAGCTCCTTGGCGTCGCGCCGGGTGCGGTAGCCGG
>JBOFBK010000523.1:0-2182 GCA_051645525.1 Dermatophilaceae bacterium
CTCGTCGCAGAGACGCGGCCCGGCTCCGCGTCATCCGGCAGGTGGTGCCTAGGCTGGCGCGCATGCCCACCTCGCCCCGACCGGACCACGTCCCGCCTCCGAGGGAGGAGCCCCGGCCGGTGCCGGACGGGCCACCGCGCGCGGAGCGGCGTCCGCACGTCCGTGAGCACCACGGTGACCGGGTCGAGGACCCGTATGCGTGGATGGCGGATCTCGAGGACCCCGCGCTGCTGGCCCATCTCGACGCCGAGAACGCCTGGGCCGAGAAGTGCACCGACCACCTGGCGGCGCTACGCACCGCGATCTACGACGAGATCCGGACGCGGGTGAAGCAGACCGACCTCTCGGTCCCGGTGGCCAGCGGCCCGTGGTGGTACTACTCACGCACGACGGAGGGGATGCAGTACGCCGCGCAGGTGCGTGCGCCGCGCGTGCCCGGCGACGCCCGCCCCGATCCGGAGGCCGGCACGCCGGTGGCCGGGGAGCAGGTCGTGCTCGACGGCAATGCCGAGGCGGGCGACAGCGAGTTCTTCTCGCTCGGTGCGCTCACCGTGAGCTCGGACCACCGGCTCGTCGCGTTCGGGGTCGACCGTGCGGGCGACGAGCGCTTCGACCTCACCGTGCGGGTCGTCGAGACCGGCGAGGTGCTCGACACCTCGATCACCGGCGTCGGTTACGGCTGCGAGCTCAGCCGCGACGGCCGCTTCGTCTTCTACACCCGGCTCGACGACGCTTGGCGCCCGTACCAGCTGTGGCGGCACCGGGTCGGCGGCGAGCCCGACGAGGACGTGCTCGTGCATCAGGAGGACGACGAGCGGTTCTGGATGGGGGTGAGCACGAGCCGCGACGAACGGTGGCTCCTGCTCGGCCTCGGCTCGAAGACGACCTCCGAGGTGCACCTGCTCGCGAGCGATGACCCGGAGGGGGAGTGGCGGTGCGTCGCACCGCGGCGCGAGGGAGTCGAGTACGACGTCGAGCCGGCCGCCGACCGGCTGCTCGTCGTGCACAACCGCGACAACCCCGACTCCGACCTCGCCTGGGCGCCGCTCGACGCCACGAGCAGCGAGCAGTGGGTGCCGTGGCTGCGCTCGGTCGAAGGCGAGCGGTTCGTCGGCGTCGACGCCTTCGAGCGGGCGAGCGTACTCACCCTGCGGTCCGGCGGCCTCACCGCGCTGCGGGTGCTGCCGCGCGCCGAGGGTCGCGAGTCAGGTCACGGCGCGGCCTGGGACGTGCCCGCCGCGGCCGCGGTACACACCATCGGGCTCGGCGACAACCCCGAGGCCGGCCAGGGCGCGGTGCAGATCGTCGTCGAGTCGTGGGTGACGCCGCGCACGGTGCTCGACGTCGACCTCGCGACCCGTGAGCAGACGGTGCTCAAGCAGCATCCGGTGCTCGGCGGCTTCGACCCCGCCCACTACGAGGAGTCGCGGGAGTGGGCCACGGCTCCCGACGGCACCCGGGTCCCGGTGTCGGTGGTGCGGCGCGCCGGCATCCGGCCCAACGGCACCCACCCCGGCCTGGTCACGGCGTACGGCGCCTACGAGATCTCCTCCGACCCGTACTTCTCGGTCGCCCGGCTCAGCCTGCTCGACCGCGGCGTCGTGTTCGCGGTGGCCCACGTGCGCGGCGGGGGCGAGCTGGGCCGGCGGTGGTACGACGACGGCAAGCTCGGCAGCAAGCCAAATTCCTTCTCCGACGCGCTCGCCTGTGTCGAGCACCTCGTCGCGGCCGGCTGGGTCGCGCCGGACCGGGTGGGGCTCGAGGGTGGCTCGGCCGGCGGGCTGCTCGTCGGTGCGGTGGTGAACCTCGCTCCGGGGCGCTTCCGCGTGGCTCACGCGGCGGTGCCGTTCGTCGACGCGCTGACGACGATGCTCCGCCCCGAGCTGCCGCTCACCGTGGGTGAGTGGGAGGAATGGGGCAACCCGCTGGCCGACCCGCAGGCCTACCGCACCATGCGCGGGTACACGCCGTACGAGAACGTGCGCGCCGTCGACTACCCGGCGGTGCTGGCCACCACCAGCCTGCACGACACGCGGGTCTATGCCACCGAGCCGGCCAAATGGGTGGCGCGGCTGCGTGACGCCGCGACCCATGACCAGCAGGCACGGCCGGTGCTCCTCCGCACCGAGATCAGCGCGGGGCACGGTGGGCGCAGTGGGCGCTACGCGGCGTGGGAGCAGGT
>JBOFBK010000524.1:0-2657 GCA_051645525.1 Dermatophilaceae bacterium
TCCTCGAGCTCGCGCTCGATGCCGCCGATCGCCCGCTCCATCCGCTCGGGGCCGGCGACGTAGTGCGAGGCGGGGAAGACGTACATCTCCTCCTCCTCGCGCACGACCTCCCCGGTGAGCGGATGCAGGGTGTAGAGGCGCTCCACCTCGTCGCCGAAGAACTCGATGCGCACGGCGAGCTCCTCGTAGACCGGGATGATCTCCACGGTGTCGCCGCGTACCCGGAACGTGCCCCGGGTGAAGGCGACGTCGTTGCGGGTGTACTGCATCTGTACGAACCTGCGGAGCAGGTCGTCGCGCGCCACCTCCTCGCCGACCCGCAGGGGGACCATCCGGTCGACGTACTCCTGTGGTGTCCCCAGACCGTAGATGCAGGACACCGACGCCACGACCACGACGTCTCGCCGGGTCAGCAGTGAGTTTGTGGCCGAGTGCCGGAGCCGCTCGACCTCGTCGTTAATCGAGGAGTCCTTCTCGATATACGTATCGGTCTGCGGAACGTATGCCTCGGGCTGGTAGTAGTCGTAATAGCTGACGAAGTACTCGACCGCGTTATGGGGGAGCAACTCGCGGAACTCGTTGGCGAGCTGTGCGGCCAACGTCTTGTTGGGCGCCATCACCAACGTAGGCCGCTGCACCCGCTCGGTCAGCCAGGCCGTCGTCGCCGACTTCCCGGTGCCGGTGGCACCGAGCAGCACGACGTCCTGCTCGCCGGCCTCGACCCGCCGGGCGAGCTCGTCGATCGCCCGCGGCTGGTCTCCCGCTGGCTCGAACTCGGACACCACGGTGATGGGTGCCACCCGCCGCTGTAGATCGGTGGTCGGTCGCATCGCACCACAGTAGGACGCGGCTCCGACAGGCAGCGTGACGCCGGCGTGGCATCCGCCGGTCACCTGGCGCAGAACGCCGAAAGGGGGCCGCTCGACGACGACCGAGGCCTTCAGTAGTGCGGTCTCCCGACGCCGTGGTCGTGCTGGCACCACGACCTCGAAGCGCCTTACCAAAAAGCTCGGAAGAGGGTGGAAGATTGGCCAGAAACCGCTATGGTCATCGAGCAGTCGGACGCCCCTCTCCCCCCTCTCCCCCCTTTCCCTGACCTGCGTCCGCGATCCGGTGAGCCCTGGTGATCCAGGCTGCCCGTGAGCGAAGGAGCCCCACCGTATGCCTGCTGCCGACGACGAGGTGCTGACGCACCCCGACACCGAGGCCGACACACCACCATCGCGCGGAGCACGCCACCGCGCAGCGCCCACCGGCGCCTCTCCGGGCCAGCGACGCGCGCTCGTGGGAGCCACGACACTCGGGGCGGCCGCCGCACTCGGTGCCGTCCTGCTCCCTGATCGGGCATCCGGATCGGGCACCGGCTGGCTGTCCGCGGGCCGCTCGGGCAGCACCGACGGAGCGCTCGCCGCCACCACTCCGAAGCGCACCCCGACCGCGACCACCAGTAAGGGCACCGCCACGACGCCGGGCACGAAGAAGCCGGCCCGCGCGGTGGCGAAGCAGCCCGCCGCCGGCAAGCCGGCCGCCGACCGCGACAGCAGCTACACCGCCGCGGCCAAGCAGGGCAAGGCACGCAGCGGCAAGGTTCAGACCCGTGCGGGCCTGGCGGCCCGGTCCCTCGACCCGACCAAGCTGCTCGTCCCGGCCGGCACCATGTCCTCGCAGCTCACGTCGCGCGGCCTGACCAACACCAAGGCCGACCACGAGCACCTGCTCGGCCGCGCCACCTTCGGTGCCCGGCCGTCCGACCGTGCGGCGATCGCCAAGCTCGGTCTCGACGCCTGGCTCGCCCAGCAGTTCGACCCGACGAAGCTCGGCGACCCGGGCGGGGATGCCGTTCGCGGCGCCTTCCCGCTGGCCGGCAAGGACATCGCCGGCGTGCGCAGCTCCGTCGAGGAGTTCAGCTGGAACGCCGCGTTCGAGACCGGGCAGATGACGCTCGGCCTGCA
This sequence comes from Dermatophilaceae bacterium, assembly GCA_051645525.1. GTDB lineage: Bacteria > Actinomycetota > Actinomycetes > Actinomycetales > Dermatophilaceae > JBOFLG01. The sequence continues at coordinate 1,953 of JBOFBK010000524.1, forward strand.
GGTGCACAGCAGCCGGCAGCTCTACGAGGTCGTCGTCGACGTGCTCGCCAACCAGCTCCAGGTGACCATCCCGTCGGACAACGTGTGGGACAACGCCTCCGACTACAACAGGACCGTCATCCGCGAGCACGCCTTCGGCAAGTTCGAGGACATGCTCCTGGCCGCCATGCGGCATCCGGCGATGCTCCGGTACCTCAACAACGACGAGTCCGACCGCGAGAGCGTCAACGAGAACCTCGGTCGCGAGCTGCTCGAACTGCACACCGTCGGCGTGCTCTCCGGCTACACCGAGACCGACGTGCGCAACAGCGCATACATCCTCTCGGGCCGGACGTTCAAGTGGGAGACCGGACAGTTCTTCTACGACGAGGGCCGGCACTGGAACAAGGGCGCCGTCACGGTACTCGGCTTCTCCAACGCCAACACCGGTGACGGCCTGGCCATGGGCGACGCATATCTCAAGTATCTGGCCCGTCACAAGGACACCGCGCAGACGATCGCTCGGAAGATCGCCACCCGCTTCGTCTCGGACAACCCACCGGCCAGCCTGGTCGACCGCCTCGCCACGACCTACCTCGACAACGGCACGGCGATCGTGCCGATGCTCAAGACGTTGTTCACGAGCACCGAGTTCTGGGCCGCGCCCCAGGCCAAGACCCGTCGCCCGCTCGAGGACGTCGTCGGCACCGCTCGCGCGGTCGACGT
>JBOFBK010000525.1:0-5018 GCA_051645525.1 Dermatophilaceae bacterium
TCGCGTTCACGCCGAAGTAGTTGAGTGCAGCGGCCTCGACGCCGTAGGCCTGGTCGCCGTAGTACACGAGGTTGAGGTAGCCCTCGAGGATCTGCTCCTTGGTGTAGTTCTCCTCGACCTCGACCGCGTACTTCAGCTCTTGGAGCTTGCGGCCGATGCTCTCCTCGGTGGCGGCTTTGATGGCCGCCTTGTCGCCCCGGCGGTTGGCCTGGTCGACCTGGGTGACCTTCACGAACTGCTGGGTGATCGTGGATGCTCCCTGGACGTCCCCGCCCTGGGCGTTCGAGAGGATCGCCCGGGTGAAGCCGCGTGGGTCGAGCCCCCCGTGCTCGTAGAACCGCGAGTCCTCGATCGCGATCTGCGCGTTCTGCATGTTCTTCGAGATCTTGGCCAACGGCACGACGATGCGGTTCTCGTCGTACGGGTTGGCGATGACCTTGCCGTCGGCGTCGAGGATGCGTGACTGCTGAGCCAGCGGCGAGGCCGAGAAGTCGCTCGGCAGGTCCTCGAAGAAGTCGACCCCGCCTTGGGCCGCCTGACCTGCCGCCCCGACCGCCGGGATGGCGAGGCCAGCCATCAGCAGCCCGGCGATGGAGCTGAGCACCACGAAACCGAGCAGCAGGCGCAGCACGGCAGAGACATTCTGAGCACGACCCTCCATGGCATCAGGGTAATGCCCCGTGCTGAGTGCTGCCGGGAGCCGAGACGGGCCGGCGGAGCACCGTCCGAGTGGACGGTCCAACGGGCCGGCATCAACCGTTCGTCCATGGCGCTGACTCAGCCGTTCGGCCCCCGGCTCGACCGGTTCGGACGATGGTCCGGACGTGCCCGTCATCCCTACGGTTTCCCCAGGTCGAAGGGCTCAGGGGACTTCGAGTGACACGACCGTGAATGACGAAAGATGGTGACGTCGATGAGCATCGCTGCCGAGAACGGTGTAGCGGAGTCCATCTGGGTGGGCGACTGGGCGGCCCAGGGCCGGTGCGCCGGCTCGGACCCCGATGCGCTGTTCGTGCAGGGCAAGGCCCAACGCAGCGCCAAGCTCATCTGCCGCGGCTGCCCGGTGGTGGCCGAGTGTCTCGCCGACGCCCTCGACAACCGCACCGAGTTCGGTGTCTGGGGTGGGATGACCGAGCGTGAGCGTCGCGCCCTGCTCCGCCGCCGGCCCGACGTCGCCTCATGGGCCGCCGTGCTCGCCTCCGCCAAGACCGGATCCGCGAGGAGCGCCATCGCCTGACCCACACACTTCCCTCGGCGGGACCGGACCCCTGCACGCCGTTCGTGGCATCCCCCTGCAGCCGCGAGAGGCGCTGGTCCCGCCGAGGGTCGTAACTCCCCCGGAGGGCCGACACCCCTGCAGCTCGACGTGGCACCCCTGCAGCCACGAGAGCAGTCGGCCCCCGGGGGTCTTCTCGTCCCGGCGGATGTCAGCCGGTCAGGGCTGCGGCGACGGTGCGCAGGCCGTCGAGGTCGTGGATGTCGGTGGCCGCCGCGGGCACGGTCGACATCGGGATGCCGGGGTGGCCGGCCGCGAACCGCCGCACGTACCCCTCGTGTCGAGTGGCGGTAGCGGCGAGGTCGGTGTGCAGACGGAGCAGCGCCGCGGTCTGCCGGGCGGAGTCGGCGAGGTCCGAGCCCGGGCTCGGCTCGTGGTCGAGTGCGCCGGTCGCGCCGCCGCTTGTGTCACGCGCTTCCCGCGTCGGTGCGGCGCTCTCCACGAGCTGCTCGGCCGCTGCGGCGGCCCGGGCGCCGGTCAGCGCAGGCGCGGTCAAGGTCTGCACCCGGTTGACGACGACGCCGGCGAGCGGCATCCGCTCACTCGTCAGGCGCTCGACGAAGTAGGCCGCCTCGCGCATCGCGTCGCGCTCCGGGGTGGCGACCACGACGAACGACGTGGTGGGGTCCTGGAGCAGGGCGTAGGTGACGTCGGCACGCTCGCGGAACCCGCCGAACATCGTGTCGAGCGCCGCGACGAACGTCTGCACATCGGTGAGCAGCTGGGTGCCGAGCACGCGCGACATCGTCGTGGCGGCGAGGTTGGCGCCGAACGAGAACACCCGCAGCCCGGCTCGGCCACCGGCGCGCGCCGGGCCCATGAGCAGCCGGATGAAGCGGCCGTCGAGGAAGGAGCCCAGCCGTTTGGGCGCGTCGAGGAAGTCGAGCGCCGACCGCGACGGCGGGGTGTCGACGACGACGAGGTCCCAGGTGCCGTCGCGCTCGGCCTGCGCGCGCAGCTGCCCGAGCTTCTCCATCGCCATGTACTCCTGGGTGCCGGCGAACGAGCTCGAGACGACCTGGTAGAAGGGGTTGGCGAGGATCTGCTCGGCCTTCTCGGGGGTGGAGTGCGCGAGCACCACCTCGTCGAACGTGCGCTTCATGTCGAGCATCATCGCGTCGAGGCTGCCCCCGCTCGCGGCGCCGACACCGGGGACGGGGCGCGGGGTGTTGTCGAGCTCGGTGAGGCCCAGGCTCTGGGCCAGTCGGCGGGCCGGGTCGATCGTGAGCACGACCACCCGCCGCCCGGACTCGGCGGCCTGCAGCGCCAGCGCCGCGGCGGTGGTGGTCTTGCCGACCCCGCCGGCACCGCAGCACACGACGATGCCGGTGCCCGGGTCGGCGCGCCGGCCGGCGACGTCGCCCGGCCGGGGGGCGGATGACGCCCGCGCGCGCGGCGGGGTCATCGCAGGCCCTGCTCGGCGAGCTCGCCGGCGAGCACGGCGACACCGCCCTGGTCGACGCCCTCGGCGAGCGCCGGGAGATCGCCCCGGGGGAGCCCAAGGGCCGCCACCTCGTCGCCGAGGTCGCGTTCGAGCGCCACCCTGGCCACGTGGGCGCGCGCCTGGTCGAGCAGCCCGGTCACGGTGCGGGCCGAGGCGCGCACGCCGGCCGCGGCGAGATCGGAGCGGACCCGCGCGGTCACGGCATCCTCGTCGGCGGCCGCCGCGGCCAGGATGCGCTCGTCGACGAGCGGCTCGCGCACCTGGTTCACCACGACGGCACCGAGGCGGATGCCGGCACCGGCGAGGTCGGCCACGGCATCCGCGGTTTCCTGCACCGGCATCTCCTCGAGCAGGGTGACGACGTGCACGACGCTGCGGCCGTCGGTGAGCATGCGGGTGATCGCCTCGGCCTGGGCGTGGATCGGGCCGACGCGCGCGAGGCCGGCCACCTCGTTGTTGACGTTGAGGAAGCGCGTGACCCGGCCGGTGGGCGGGGCGTCGAGCACCACGGCATCCCAGACCAGCCCGCCCTGCCCTCGTCGCCGGCCGGAGGTGCGGGTGACGGCCTCGTAGACCTTGCCCGTGAGCAGCACGTCGCGCACGCCGGGCGCGATGGTGGTGGCGAAGTCGACGACGCCGAGCCGCTCGAGCGCTCCACCGGCCCGGCCGAGCTTGTAGAACGTCTGCAGGTACTCCAGCAGCGCGGCCTTGGCCTCGACCGAGAGCCCCCACAGCTCACCGCCCGAGTCGTCGCTCACCAGGCGCACCTCGGCGGTGCCGAGAGGTGGCACGTCGAAGAGCTGGCTGATGCCCTGGCGGTTCTCGACCTCGACGAGCAGCACGCGTCGGCCCTGTCGGGTGAGGGCGAGGGCAAGGGCCCCGGCCACCGTGGTCTTGCCGACGCCACCCTTGCCGGTGACGACGTGCAGGCGCACGCCGCCGAGCACGCGCGAGAGGGGCGTCGTCATCCGACCAGGGTAGGTGCCGGAGCCGGCGAGGTCAGTGCGGGCGCAGCGTCAGCTCCTCGACCTCGGCGAGGAGGAGCAGGTAGGCGCTGCTCGACGGGTCGACGAGGTCGAGGTGGCCGGCGCCGCGTGCGACCGCGGTGTGCAGCGGCTCGTCCGCACGCCGGGTCGCGAGGTACCGGTCGACCACCGACGCGGGCATGACGTCGTCGGCGTCCCCGGTGAGGATGACGGTGGGCACGCCCAGGTGCTGGCGTGCGGGGTCGGCGTCGGCCCATCTCTCGGGCGCGTCTGCGGGGCCGGAACCCAGGAGCGCGTGTGCGGCTCCATCGCTCAGGCCGAGCCGGTCGACCTCGCCGAGGTCGGCGGCCGGCGCGAGCGCGACCACGCCGGTGAGCCAGGCCGCGCGGTCGCTCGAGGCGAGCCAGAGCGCGAGGTGCCCGCCGGCCGAGTGCCCGACCACGACGACGCGGCCGGGGAGGTCGGGGTCGGCGCGCACGGCCTCGACCTGCGCCAGGACAGCCGTGCCGGTACCCGGCCAGCCGCCGTCCGGCATCCCGACCCGGGGGTACTCGAGATTCGCCGCGTGGAAGCCGTCGCGGGCGAGGGCTTCGGCGAGCGGGCCCACGTGGGTGCGGTCGTACCGCTCCCGCCAGAACCCGCCGTGCACGACGGCGACCGTGATGCCGCGCGCCCGGGCCGGTGCCGGTTCCCACACGTCGTACACGTCGGTCGCCAGCGGCCCTGTGACCTCGGTGCGGTCGGGCGGCCGGGCGAGGCGCTGGAGGATGCCGGGTTCGTCGTCCACTCCCGCCACGCTAGCCGGTGGCGGGCCGGGGCTAGGCTGCCGCCATGGCCAAGTACGAGTACGCCACGGTCCCGCTGATCGTGCACGCCACCAAGCAGATCCTCGACCAGTGGGGCGACGACGGCTGGGAGCTCGTCCAGGTGCTCGCCATGCCCGAGGGCAACCTCGTGGCGTACCTCAAGCGCGCGAAGGCCTGAACGGTGCCCAGCGTCGCCGAGCGGATGGCGGCCCTCGGCCTCACCGTGCCGCCGCTGGTGCCGCCGGTCGCCGCGTACGTCCCGGCGGTGCTCGACGGGTCACGGGTGTACGTGTCGGGCCAGGTGCCGGTGGTCGACGGGGCCCTGCTCGAGGCCGGCCTGGTGGGCGAGGGCCCGGGGCTGGTAGCACCGGAGCGGGCCGCCGAGCTGGCCCGGGTGTGTGCGCTCGGCGTGCTCGCCGCGGTGGCCTCGGTGGTGTCGCTGGAGCAGGTCGAGCGGGTGGTCAAGGTCGTGGGCTTCGTCGCCTCGGCGCCGGGCTTCACCGGCC
>JBOFBK010000526.1:0-2829 GCA_051645525.1 Dermatophilaceae bacterium
GCGTCGACCCAGCCCGCGACGAAGCCGGCGAGGCCGAGGAGCGCCACGACCTCGGCCGACGGGTCGGTCACCGGGTGGCCGCCGCCCAGTCGTCGACGATGGCGAGCACGTCGAGGAGCTCGTGCGCCTCGGCGTCGGGCACGGCGTCGACCTCGACCCGCTGGTCGTGCGGGATGTCGCTGTGCGGCACCCAGATCGCGCGCATCCCCACCTGGTGCGGGCCGTGCACGTCCTCGAAGAGCCGGTCGCCCACGTAGACGGCCCGCTCGGGACGCACGCCGACCGCCCTGCACGCCGCGAGGAACGCCTCGGCGTGCGGCTTCACGACGTGCAGCTCACTGGAGTAGACGTCGGCGTCCAAGAGGTCGAGCACACCGTCGCGCTCGAACACCTCGCGGTGGTACGCCCTGGACCAGATCGTGTTGGAGAGCACGCCCACCGTGATCCCCCGCTCGCGCAGGCCCGCCCAGACCGGACGCACCTGGGGGTCGGTGTGGGTGTGCGGCTCCCAGAACCGCCGGTAGGCGGCGAGCGCGAGGTGGTGCCGGTCGTGCTCGGCATCGACGCCGGCCGCCTCGAGCACGGCCTCGAGGGTCGCGCTCGAGTGGTGCTCCCGCCCGCGCCGCCACGCCGCTTTCTCGGCCTCGAGGATGCGGTGCGCCAGCCCGTCGGCCTCGGCGAGCTCCTCCGCGGGCATCTCCGGCGACTCCACCGGGATGCCGTGCACGGTCCGGGCGAACACCCGCCATTGCTGCGGCAGGTCGACCTCGTGCCAGGGCGTCAACGTGCCGCCCCAGTCGAACACCACCGCCTCCACCGTCCCCGTCATGCGTCAGCGCCCCTCTCCGAGGGGCCTCGTGCCCCGTCGACCAGTGCGCGGCGGCGATGCGCCGAGGTCACGAGCGGCCGATCTCGGCGAGGACCTGCGCCACGGCATCCGAGCTGGGGACCTCCCGGCGCTCGCCGGAGCGACGGTCCTTGACCTCGACCACGCCGTTCGCCAGCCCACGACCGACGACGACGATCGTCGGCACCCCGATGAGCTCGGCGTCCTTGAACTTCACGCCGGGGCTGGCCTGGCGGCGGTCGTCGAACAGCACCTCCGCGCCACCGGCCTCCAGCGCACGGGTGAGCTCCTCGGCGAAGGTGAAGACGGCGTCGTCCTTGCCGGTGGCGACGACGTGCACGTCGGCGGGCGAGAGCTCGCGCGGCCACACCAGTCCGAGCTCGTCGTGGTTGCCCTCGGCGACGCACGCCACCGCGCGGGAAACACCGACGCCGTACGAGCCCATGACAACGGTCTGGAGTTTGCCGTTCTGGTCGAGGACCTTGAGGTCGAGCGCCTCGGCGAACCTCGTGCCGAGCTGGAAGATGTGGCCCATCTCGATGCCGCGGGCCGACTCGAGCCCGTGCCCGCACGACGGGCAGGCGTCGCCGGGGCGGACGTCAGCAGCCTCGATGGTGCCGTCGGCGGTGAAGTCGCGCCCGGCGACGAGGTCGAGCACGTGACGACCGCTGACGTCGGCACCGGTCACCCACGCCGTGCCCGGCACGACCCGCGGGTCGAGCAGGTACCGGATGCCGGACGCCCGCTCCGTGCCCAGCACGCCGGGGCCGATGTACCCCTTTGCGAGGACGGGGTTGGCCTCGAAGTCCTTGTCCGAGAACGCCTCCACGACGGCGGGCTCGACCTGCGCCCCGAGCCGCTTCTCGTCGACCTCGCGGTCGCCGGGGATGCCGATGGCGAGCGGCTCGCGCCTACCGTCGGGGTGCACGAGCACGACGAGCACGTTCTTCAGCGTGTCGCCCGCGTGCCACGCCCGCCCATCCGAGCGCTGGAACGACGCCTCGAGGTGGGCCACAAGGGTCTCGATCGTCGGGGTGTGGGGAGTGTCCTCGACGTGCGCGGCAGGCACCCCGGTGGCGTCGACGGCATCCGGCACCGGCACGCGCACGGCCTCGACGTTCGCGGCGTATCCACAATTGGCGCAGCGGACGTAGGTGTCCTCGCCGTTCTCGGCGGTCGCCAGGAACTCCTCGGACTTCGACCCGCCCATCGCGCCGGCCATCGCCTCGACGATGACGTAGTGGAAGCCCAGCCGGTCGAAGATCCGCACGTAGGCGTCTCGGTGCAGCTGGTAGCTCTTGTCGAGACCGGGCTCGTCGATGTCGAAGGAGTAGCTGTCCTTCATGACGAACTCGCGGCCGCGCAGGATTCCAGCGCGCGGCCGGGACTCGTCGCGGTACTTGGTCTGGATCTGGTAGATCGCCAGCGGCAGGTCCTTGTACGAGCTGTAGAGGTCCTTGACCGCGAGGGTGAACATCTCCTCGTGGGTCGGGCCGAGCAGGTAGTCGTCTCCCTTGCGGTCCTGGAGCCGAAAGATGTTCTCGCCGTACTCCGCCCAGCGACCGCTCGCCTCGTAGGGCTCACGCGGCAGCAGCGCCGGGAACAGCAGCTCCTGGGTGCCGATGGCGTCCATCTCCTCGCGCACGATGCGCTCGACCCGGCGCAGCACCTTCAACCCCAGTGGCAGCCAGGTGTAGACGCCGGGGCTGACCCGCCGGATGTAGCCCGCCCGCACGAGCAGCTGGTGGCTCGGCACCTCGGCGTCCGCCGGGTTCTCGCGGAGGGTCCGCAGGAACAGGGACGACATGCGCATGGCCACGGGGCTCGACTCCTGGAGGTAGGCAACCGGTCAAGCCTAACGGCCGGATGACGCCCGCCCCCGCGGGTGCCTCGGCAGGGCTTCGACGCGCCCTACCGCGCAGTATCTGGGGTACGCCCGAGTACGGCGCGGTAAGGCGCGTCGTACGACAGTGAGCGCGGAG
>JBOFBK010000527.1:0-2488 GCA_051645525.1 Dermatophilaceae bacterium
GCGGTGACCGCGGGCCGGTCGACTCCCTTCCACGTGATGAAGTCCAACGGCGGGGTGCTGTCCGCGGCCGAGGTGGTGCACCAGCCGATCACCACGGTGCTGTCCGGTCCGGCCGCCGGCGCCCTCGGTGCGGCGCTCGTGGCCGCGCGGGCCGGGGTCGACCGGGTGCTCACCTGCGACGGCGGCGGCACCTCGACCGATGTCTCGGTGGTGATCGGTGGCGAGCCGGCTCTCACCACCGAAGGAGCCGTCGGCGCCTACCCGTGCACGATCCCGATGGTCGACGTCGTCACCGTCGGCGCCGGTGGCGGCTCGGTCGCGTGGGTATCGCCCGAGGGCACGCTCAAGGTGGGGCCGCGCTCGGCCGGAGCCGACCCGGGGCCGATGTGCTACCCGTCCGGCGGTGCCGAGCCGACGGTCACCGACGCCCATCTCCTGCTCGGGCGGATCCCGCCGCACCTGCTCGCCGGCGAGATCCCGCTGCGACCGGATGCCGCTCGCGCCGGCATCGCCGCGCTCGCCAGGCCGCTCGGGCTCGACCCGGTGCGGTGCGCGCACGGCATCCTCGAGGTGTCGGCGTGGAACCAGGCCAACGCGCTACGCCAGGTGTCGGTGAAGCGCGGCCTCGACGTGCGCGACTTCGTCCTGACCACGTTCGGCGGGTCGGGGTCGCTGCTCGCCTGCCGGCTGGTCGACGTGCTCGACCTCGCCGGCGCCCTCGTGCCGCGCGACCCCGGCAACCTCAGCGCGTTCGGGCTGCTCACCGTCGACGTGCGCAGCGACTACGTGCAGACCCTGGTGTCGCGCCACGTGTCGCTCGACCTCCCCTCTGTCGCAGGCGTACTCGACGACCTCACCGCACGGGCGTCATCCGCACTCACTGCCGAGGGCTTCACGCGCGAGGTGCACCGGTACCTGCGTACCGCCGACCTGCGGTACTTCGGGCAGGCGTACGAGGTGCGGGTGACGGCGGATGACGGTGCCGTCACCTCCGCGTGGGCCGACGGCGTGGCCGCGCGCTTCCACGACGAGCACCGGCGGCTCTACGGCTACGACTTCCGCGACGACCCGCGCCAGCAGGTGGAGTGGGTCAACCTGCGCGTCACCGGGGTCGGGCCGATCACCCGACCCGAGCTGGCCTCCCTGCCTCGCCGCGGCAACGGGTCGCCCGAGCCGCGCTCGGTGCGCGAGGTCTGCTTCGACCCCGGCGACGGGCATGTGAGCACGCCGGTGTTCTGGCGTCCCGACCTGCGCGCGGGCGACCGGTTCGCCGGGCCGGCCGTCGTCGAGGAGTTCGGCTCCACCGTGCCGGTGCACCCGGGGTTCGCGGTGCGCGTCGACGACCTCGGCAACCTGCACCTCACGAAGGAGGGGCCGCGATGAACCCGGCCGGGATGCCGACGCCGTACGAGCACGGCGGCCGGCTCACCCCGCCCGGCACCGCGGTCGACCCGGTCGTCGTCGAGATCGTCCAGGGCACCCTGGCCAGCGTCGAGCGCGAGGTCGAGACCGCCATCGCCCGCACGTCGCGCTCCCCGATGATCCGCGACGCGCACGACTTCCGGGCCGGCATCCACGACCGGCAGCTGCGCAAGCTCACCGGGCGCTCGTACTCGGCGCTGGTGCACCCGGTGGTGCGTGACTTCCCGCTGGCCGAGATGGCCGAGGGGGACGTCTTCTTCCACAACGACGTCTACCTGTCCGAGGGCGGCATCGGGCACCTGCCGGACCTGTGCGTGACGGTGCCGGTGTTTCACGACGGCACCGTCGTGGCGTTCGTGCAGGCCTTCGGTCACCATGACGACATCGGCGGCGCGGTGCCCGGCTCCATGCCGAGTGGCGCGACGTCGGTGTTCGAGGAGGGCCTAGCTGTTCCGCCGATCCGGCTGTGGCAGAACGGCTCTCGCAACGACGCCGCGCTTCGCATCATGACCCGCAACAGCCGGATGCCGGACAGCCTCGCCGCCGATCTCGACGCCGAGTGCTCGGCGTGCCTCATGGGCGCGCGCCGCCTGGCCGACCTGTTCGCGCGCTACGGACGCGGCACGGTGGAGGCCGCGTTCGACGCGGTCATCGACGCCACCACAGAGACGTACCGGCGCGAGATCCTCTCCCGAATCCCCGACGGCACCTACGTGTGGGAGGACTACGCCGAGCACGACGGCGTCGACGAACCGCGGCTGCACACCCAGCGGATCACCCTCACGAAGGTCAGCGACGCGCCATCCGACCCGGAGAACGGCCGGCCGGCCGGGCCGCGGCTGATCGTCGACTTCACCGGTACCGGGCCTCAGGCGAAGGGGCCGATCAACCACTGCGGCGACTACGTGGGCGGCAACTTCCTCAAGAAGTGGCTGGCACCGGTGCTGCGCAACCTCGCGGAGACGCCCGAGCGGATGGCCGAGCTCGACGTCAACGAGGGCGTGGTGCCGCTCATCGAGATGCGCTTCCCCGACAAGGGAACGCTGCTCACGCCGGTGTACCCGGC
>JBOFBK010000528.1:0-2946 GCA_051645525.1 Dermatophilaceae bacterium
CTCCCGTCGGTCCCCGGCTCGGGGTACCTGCGCATCGACACCGAGACCCTGGTGCGGTTCAAGGCGGCCTACGTGTCGGGTGCGCTGCCGCGCCACACGGCCAAGGCGGTGCGCGCTCGGACCACCGGTGCGGCGCCCCGGCCCGGCCTCGACCGGGTGCGCCCGTTCTCGCTCCAGCCGCAGCCGCTGCCCGCCGGGCCCGAGCCGGACGCCACGGATGAGGTGGATGCCACGGCGGACGGCGACGGTTCGGACGGGTCGGCCGACGCCCAGGGGACGGCCGCCGTAGACCCACGTGCCGCGACGGTCACCGACGTGATGGTGCAGGTGCTCGAGCCGCACGGCGTGCCGCCGCACCAGGTGTGGCTGCCGCCACTCACCGACGCCCCGGCCCTGTCCGCGCTGCTGCCCTCGCTCGGGGTCACCGAGGACCGCGGCCTGTGCCCGGCGGGCTGGTCGGGCAACGGCCAGCTGTCGGTGCCGGTGGCGCTCGTCGACAAGCCGTACCAGCAGCGCCAGGACCTGTTGTGGCTCAAGCTGGCCGAGGCGGCGGGCCACGTGGCCGTGGTCGGCGGGCCGCGCAGCGGGAAGAGCACCCTGCTGCGCACGATGGTGATGTCGCTCGCGCTCACCCACACCCCGCAGGAGGTGCAGGTCTACGGGCTCGACCTCGCCGGCGGCACCCTGGCCGCGCTCACCGGCCTGCCGCACGTCGGCGGCGTGGCCGGGCGGCTGCAGACCGACCGCGCGTCGCGGGTGGTGGCCGAGGTGGCGTCCGTCATCGACGAGCGCGAGCAGCTCTTCCTCGACAAGGGCATCGACTCGATCGCCGAGTTCCGCAAGCGACGCGCCGCGGGCGAGCGGCTCGGCGCGCGCGACCTCGGTGACGTCTTCCTCTTCGTCGACGGCTGGCTGACCCTTCGGGACGACTTCGCCGACCTCTACGACCGGGTGGTCACCCTGGTGTCGCGCGGCCTCACCTACGGCGTGCATGTCGTCATCACGGCCCAGCGGTGGATGGAGATCCGGCCTCAGGTGAAGGACCTCCTCGGCACCCGGGTGGAGCTGCGGCTCGGCGACCCGCTGGACTCCGAGTTCGGCCGCAAGTCGGCGGCGCTCGTGCCGGAAGGGGCTCCGGGACGGGGCATGAACGCCGAGAAGCTGCACCTGCTCACCGCCCTGCCCCGGGTCGACGACGTCGCCGGAGCGGGCGGCGCCACCGAGGCGATGCAGGATGCCGTGCGCCGCATCGCCGAGGCGTGGAGCGGCCCGCGGGCGGCGCCGGTGCGCATGCTGCCCTCGTCGGTGTCGGTCGCCGAGCTCGACGAGGCGGTCACCCGGTCCGGCGTCGAGCCGGCGCTGCTCCGGTTGCCGTTCGGCATCGCCGAGCGCGACCTCGGCCCGCTGTTCCTCGACCTCGCGGCCGAGCCACACCTCACCGTCTACGGCGACCAGGGCAGCGGCAAGACAGCGCTGCTGCGCTCGCTCGCCGCCCGCATCGCCCAGGTGGCCACCCCGGAGCAGGCCAAGCTCGTGGTCGTCGACTACCGGCGCGGGCTGCTCGGCGAGGTGCCCGAGTCGCACCTGGTCGGGCTGGCCGGTGCGGCGCCCCAGGCGGCCGACGTCGTCGCCCGGGTGCGGGTGACGATGGAGCAGCGCATCCCCGGGCCCGACGTCACCCCGACCCAGCTGAAGCAGCGCAGCTGGTGGAGCGGCCCCGAGATCTTCGTGCTCGTCGACGACTACGACCTGGTGGCCACCGGGCAGGGCGACCCGATGCCGTCGCTCGCCGAGTTCCTCCCGCAGGCGCGCGACCTCGGGCTGCACGTCATCGTCACCAGGCGCAGCGCGGGCGCCGGCCGCTCGTCGTTCGGAGGGCTGCTCCCGCAGCTTGCGGATGCCGGCGGTGCCGGGCTGCTCATGTCGGGCAGCAAGGACGAGGGCGCCATCCTCGGGATGAAGATGCGCCCGCTCACGCCCGGCCGCGGCATCCTCGTGCGGCGCAGCAGCTCACCGAGCCTGGTTCAGCTCCCCTGGTCCGAGCCGGCCGACGCATCGTAGGTACTAATGCCGCGCAGAGATACGAAGGAGCACGGTCTCGCCAATTGCCCTGTCCTACATAGCGTGAGAACTACGGCGGCTGGATGTCAGTCGCGAATAGTAGTCCGACCGAAAGGACGGCAGCAATGCCTGGCACCTACAGCATCACTCCCGACGAGGCCATCGCGGCCGCGAATATCCTCGGCGAATTTGGCGAGGACTACAACCAGATCGTCGTCAAGATGGGCGGGGGCGTCGGCGACACCAATGCCCAGCAAGGCGGCAACTTCAAGAACTCCATCGATAGCGGGTCCGACTCCCTCGTGGCGATGTCCGGGCAGATCAACAAGACTCTCGCAGAAATGAAGAACCTCGTGAGTCTGGCAGTCAACGACTACGAGACCACCGACGCCGACTCGTCCGCAGCAATGAACCAGGTATCGGCCCGCATCGACGAGATCCAGCCCATCCTCTAAGCCCGCTCGACATCCGACTACACGACAGAGAGGCACACGACAATGGCCGGCTTTCAGATCAAGAATTCTATGGCTGCGATCGAGGACATCGACACCAATGTGCAAGGCACCGCGATGACGCTCCAGCAGGAGTGGGAGGTCGCCAGCAAGGGAGTCCACAGCGGTCTCAGTGACTGGTTGGCGCAGGCTGCGCCCGGCAACGGTGCGCAGGGTTACCTCGACAGAGAACAGCTGATCCGCAACCTGCTCCAGCAGGCGAACGACACGACGGTCGCCTATGGCAGGTCGGTTCGCGACGGTGGTCTGCGCGGCGAGGAGAACGACCGGCTCCAGTACAACCGGATCTCCGGCTGACTCAGCCGTATCGACGACAAGAAGTCGTAGCCACGCGATCGTGGTGGCGAGCCGCGTCACCGGGTGCCGGCCGCAG
>JBOFBK010000529.1:0-5544 GCA_051645525.1 Dermatophilaceae bacterium
CGTGGCGTGCGCCGCCTACAACGAGATCGCTGCGGCGCTGGTCGCCGGGGATGCCGTGGACGTCGCCATCGAGGTCGGTGTCGCGGCGGCTCGGAGCCTGGCCGAGGACGGGGACGGTCACGAGGTCGAGACCGGCATGATGGACGGTCCGGAGGTCGGGGATGAGGGGCGGGTTCGCCGTGCTGCCAGGGCGGCTCGAGTGCAGGGGAGCCGGCTGGTGGCAGAGGCGATCATCGAGGGGCGGGGTCTGCAGTTGCCAGACCTGGCCGAGGGGCGGGTGACGCTCGAGGGTGACGGCCGTGGCTACGTGCTGGACTCGTTGCGGATCGCGGTGGCTGCCCTGGCCGACCCGCGACCGTTCGTCGATGCGGTGGTCGACGTGGTGCGCATCGGCCACGACACCGACACGAATGCCGCGATCGCGGGCGGCCTGCTCGGTGTCCGCGATGGCGCCTCGGCGATCCCGGAGCATTGGACGGTAGCGCTGCAGTTCGCCGACGAGTTCATGAGCGCAGCAGCTGTGCTGGTCGGGGCCGACGCGGCCGAGTAACGCTGCGGGACGATCGTGTCGAGCGCGTGCGGCGCGGGCCGCACCAGGCGACTCCTCGGCCCTGAGGCCGGGCTCCTGTTGCCGGGGCGGCATGGTTCGGGCGGACGTCAGGACGCTGCAGGGGTCGGCGAGGCGTTGCGCGGCAGCACCACGGCGGTGGATCGCGCCGCCTTGTCGCCGACGGTCTGCCGGTCTGGATCCCACGACGCCCAGAGGAAGCTGAGCCACAAGACCTGGTTGACGACGATGTGCACGAGGTCACGTGACAGCGCGCGTCCCATCCCGATGGTGTGCCCGTTCCGTTGGTCGACGAGCTTGAGACCGACGATCTGTTTGCCGACGCTCTGGCCGGTGCGGCCTTGGCGGATGATGCGGTTCCAGAACGGAACGGCGAACAGTGCGATGAGGCCCACCAGCACGGTCAACATCGCGGCTCCATTGGCCGCTGCGAGCACCGGGTTGACCCTGTCGGTGCCCTGCGTGACGCTGCCGCTACTCGCCGGAGGCAGCACCGTGGAGACGACGCTTCCAGCGACGATCGGCACGAAGCCGACAAGGTTGACCAGCAGGTCGACAATAAGGGCTGGCACCCGGTGGCCAAAGGTGGCCCCCGGTCCGAGGTGGTGCACCGGGCCACCAAACAGCTCAGAACGCTGATGGTCGGACCAGGTGGGCATCGGTGCTACGAGGTTCGGTTGCGGGTTCGTCATGGATCAGCTCGTCGTCGGTTGGTGAGTGGATACGGATGAAGGTGACGCGGCGGGTCTTTGTCGGGATGGCCCGGGACATGACGGTGCCCGCGGGGGAGCCGCCGGAGAGTGCGTGGCTCACTGCGTGGCGGCGAGCTGACGAAGCGCGACCAGACTGTCCGCCCGGCCATCCGAACCTGGGACGACGGCGCCCGCGTCCTGCGGAGCGGGAAGGGTGGCGAGCCGGGCCAGTGCCTGGCTCGGCGTCAGTCCTTGTGCCTTCAACTCTCGCAGCTTTGCCGCCCAGGGAATGCCGGCATTGTGGGCGAGGTCGCCACGGTCGCCGCGAGCTTGATAGCCGGCCGCACCATCGGCGTCCGCAGCCCACAGGTAGCCGAGGATGCCGGTCGCATCGCCCACTGCGATGTACTCCACGGGCCCTTCGGTGAGGTAGGCGTAGTCCTCGGGTCCGGAGACAAGTCGGGGTTGGAAGTCGTCGATCCGAGGGTTGACGACTGGTTCGGTCGTGTTCGCGCCTTCGGTCGTGCTCACGTCGTCTCCTGGGCAGTCGAGGTCTCGGTCGCACCCTGCTCGTGGATCCGGCCGTAGATCTGCCACTGGCCGTTCTCCATCGCAACCCGGTCGATCCGGTAGGTGAGCCCTCGGCCGAGGAGGAGTTCGCGTTCGCCCGGGTCGGCCGCGACATTCGCCATCCACAGTGCCGGGGTGCCGGTCGGCACCACCAGATGCAGGATCGCCTCGTGGTGCTGGAACATCGGCGCCGGCGGGCCGAGCGTGGTCGAGAGGTACGTCGGGTCGCCGAAGGTCTTGCCGATCATCATCGGCGGCGGCATGTCGTCGGGCCCGAGCCGCATGCCCCGGTTGACCCAGATGTACTCGCGGGCCGGCCGGCCGGCCAGCGCCGCGTCGAGCGCATCGATCTGCTTCATCACCTCTGGTGTCGGAAGCATCGAGCCCCGCAGCACCCCGTTGACTTCGCGATACGTGGGACGACTCACGCTCGGCTCCCTCGTGGCTACGCCTTCGTGCGGCTCGTTTGCTTCCACGCCGGTGTGTCGGCCGGCGACGCGGCTCCTTCCACCGCCGGATGCGGCACGCTCGTCGTCGCCTCTCGTGCGCCGACCCCGACCGCGCAGGCCCGGATCGGCGCCTTCGTTGGCGAGTTCACGCAACGCCGCCAGACTCTCCGCCCGGTTCCTCGACCCGGCAATGACCCTGCCGCCGTCGGGCGAACCCGGGTGCGCCTCCATCCGCTCCAGCGCCTGAGTCGGCGTTAGACCCTCCGCCTTCGCCTCCCGCAACCTCAAGACCCAGGGCATCCCAGCGTTCTCTGCGTCATCGTCACCCGATGGGCTCGCCTCGTACCCCGCGGCACCGTCGGCGTCGGCAGCCCACAAGTACCCAAGAACACCGTCTTCGCTTCCCACTTTCATGTACTCCACCGATGCGGCGGTCTTTGAAGCGTAGTCTTGAGGGCCAGACACAACCTTAAACTGAAGATCTTCTGATAGTCGAGGGGACGACCAGCCGCCACCACTCATGTCGTCCTCCCGTTGTCGACTATCTTTCCATGAATCTGCCACTGACCGTTTACTAACTCCACGCGATCGATTCGATAACTAAGACCCCGTCCGAGAAGCAGTTCGCGCTCGGTGTTAGCGCCGGTGAATGCCGAGACCTTATCTACCCACATCGCGGGCGTGCCCTTCGGGACCTGAAGATGCAGGATTGCCTCTCTGTACTTGAAGGACTCGGCGGGGCCGCCCAGCGACGTCGACATATACGCCTCCTCGTCGATTAACTTGCCTACCATCTTTCGTGGGTCGACTTCGTCATAGTGACCAATTCCCGTGCCGCGTGTGATCATCACGTCTTCGGGTACGGGGTGCCCGGCGAGAGATTTGTCGATGAGGTCGATCCGTTGCTGCAGCTCGGGTGTCTTATCTCGTTGGCCGCGCAAGGCCTCGTTGATTTCCTTGTAGGTCAGTCCTTC
The DNA here is from genome assembly GCA_051645525.1 of Dermatophilaceae bacterium. Classification (GTDB taxonomy): domain Bacteria; phylum Actinomycetota; class Actinomycetes; order Actinomycetales; family Dermatophilaceae; genus JBOFLG01. Next base: position 3,254 of record JBOFBK010000529.1, read on the forward strand.
AATTCCTGGGCCGAGTTCCTTGGTGTAGTCGTGCACCGCGCGTTTCTGGTCCTCCGGGAGTCGTTCGACATACTCGTCCCACTCCGCCGATCCGTACTTGATAGCGTCGGGATCGTGCGGAAAGTTCTTCGGGTCGTCCGTGGTGCCACTACCTTCGCCCAACCCGCGGGTCCCATCAGCTGGGCCGTCATGCTCACCCACTGGCGAGGAGTGGTCATCGACGGGCGTGGTCGACGCGGTCTCACTGTTGTCCGGTGAGACGTCCGGCTCAGGCGTGTGCGCCCCCGGTTCGCTGCCGTTGTGTCCCGAGTTCATCTTCTCGTGATCGAGGGGAGGCGCGGTTTCAGTTCCGTTCGAATGAGAGGGATCCGGGCTGGAGGAGTCGCCTGGCGCAGGCTGGCCGGGGCTGGAGTGGTCAGGTGTCTTCGGGCCGTGGCCGGTCGGGTCGGGCAGGTCTGGCCCGCTGGGCTTCGAGGCAGGAATCGGCCCGTCGGGAGTCGCGGGGTGGAGCTGGTTCAGAAGGGTTGAAAGGTCGTCGCTGATGGTGGCGAGGCCGTGCAAATGGGTGGTGAGGGTGCTGTTCAGGCGGAGGCGGGCGGCTGCGGCAGCGGTGCGGATGTCGATACCGGCATCGCCGGCGTGGTCGAGGAGTTTGGCGAAGCGGGTTGCGGCGGCGCCGCGAACGGAGCCTTTGACCGCGCCGCCAGCGCCGAGGCTGGCCGCGGCCAGGCCGACGTCGAGGCCGACGCTGCCGCCGGTGTACCAGCCGGAGGAGTCCCAGGTGTCCCAGCCGATGGTGCTCTTCCCGACCGCGACGAGGCGCTCCGCGGACTCCTGAGTACCGTCCGGGTCACTAAGCGCTGACATTGCGAGGATCGGCAGTGACGCGAACCGCAACGAGTCCGCGGCGAGCTGACCCAGGCCGGACCACGCTGCGTCAGCGGAGCCGTCATCGCCCTGGCCGAGGAGGTCTCCGAAGAAGCCGATCGTGCCGGTGATGGACTCCCCTGCACCAGTGAACAACATATTCCCCCGGACCAGCCAGTTGTCGCTGTCCCACGCGTCCGGGCGCCCCCAGGGGGCGTCCCCGGCCCGGGTCAGCTCTGCGTACCCGTCCGCGGACATCCCGTACGTGGTCTCATCCCATGCGGTGGTCTGGTCGGCCAGCTCGAAGGGCTCCGCACCCCACAACGCGCCGATGGCGTTGGCGCAGTTCAGCTCCGCGGTGTCTTTTTCAGCCTGCAATCCGCAGACCCGGTCCATCAACTGGTTCTCCCGGTGCAGCAGCTTCTCCTGCTCCCCGTCGAGGCCGTCGGCGATGTCCTCTAGGACGTTGTTGTGCTCGTTCTCCGCGTCGATCTCGGCCCGGTCCTGATAGAACCCCGCGATATCCGTGGCGAGCACCGCTTGCTTGGCGTGCAGGTCGGCCAGCGCGTCGGCGTACACCTCCAACGCCTCCCCGACCGTCCTCGCCTGACCCAACAGAGTCTCCGCTCGTTCCGCGGGGGTGTTCATCGCCGACAGCAGCACCTCCTGCTCCGGAGCCCGATAGAACCCCCCCAACGCCAACCAGGTTGTGCGCACCTCCTGCGCCCGATCCGCCACCGCTTGGAACGACCTGACCAGACCCGCCGCGGCGACCCGGATCGCCTCCGGACTGTCCAGCTTCACGGTGAACGCGTCCAACGCCATCACCGACCACCCCCACCGGCACCTGCACCGCCCCCACCAGCACCGCCGCCACGACCAGCGCCGGGGGTGTCGGTCGGGTACGTCGCCATCGCCGACGCCTGCTGCGCCTGCCCTGCCATCTCCATGTCCCCCGCGACGTATGCCCTCACCGCATCCGCGCCGCCCTGCACCGCCGAATGCGTGTACCCCGCCACTGCGGACACCCCCGGCGAGGCCACCTCCTGCCCAAACCCCACCATGTGCTTCATCACCAACGGCGACTCCGGCAACGCATTCACCGCACCCTCAGCCGCACCATCGACACGTTCCACATCGGCCACGAACCCCGCAGCGCCATCAGCCGCAGCACCGATCACCCGAGCCGCCCCGGCCGCATCAACATCCCAGCTCGTCATCAACCACCACTCCGCTCACTGACACCAACGGGACTTGCCTCTAACCCTGGCCATCGGCCCCGGTCACCAGCGCAGAGCCCCAGCCACCAACTACGACATCGACCTCGGCCGCCCCAGTTCAGCCGATGTTCTGCACTGCGGTCCGGGCCCGCCCCTGAGCCGCCACCGCGGTCTCGTCGTTCCTGGCCAGGGTGGAGCGCACCA
>JBOFBK010000530.1:0-4137 GCA_051645525.1 Dermatophilaceae bacterium
CGGTGGGGCTGGTCGCCGGTGCCGTCATCGGGGTGGCGGTGGTCGTGCTCACCATCGGTGGCGATCGGCAGCGGGAGGCGACGCCCACGCCATCCGTGAACACCGTGCCCACGGTGTCGCTCGGCCCCAGCGTCACCGCGTCTCCGGTACCCCCCGTGCCCAACCCGGCACTCGCCCCGGTCATCGTCGACGCCCGCAGCAGCGGCACGAGCGTGGCCCTGGAGTGGACGGACCCGAGCAAGGGGCAGGCACAGTTCTTCGTCACCCAGGTCGACGCAGAGCCGCCGCGCTTCGTCGCTCAGTTCCCGGCCGGCACGACGACAGGCACGATCGAGGGCGTCGACCCCGAGGCGGCGGAGGTCTGCTATGTCGTGGTCGCGGTGCTGCCCGACGACAACGGGCTGAGCAGCAGGCGCTGCCTCGACCCCTCGCCCTGAGCCACCGGCATCCGGCAGACGACATCCGGCAGACGACATCGTGGGCGAGCCTCAGCGGCATACGGCGATGACGTGCGAGCCCGGCGGGGGATCGCCTCGTCGCGCCGCCTGGCGTCCTCGCCTCAGGGGCAGATCCGCCCGGTCGTGCCTCCGCACGGGGGTTCGATGATCTCGCGTGGCCAGGCGGTGACGGTCCAGCTGTAGGTGGCGGAGTCGACGGTGCGGCCGGTGTCGGGGTCGGTGGCGCGGATCGTGACCGAGTGCGTCGAGGACGTGGAGCGGGTGCTCGCCCGCCGCACCTCGACGGCCAGCGAGCCGGCGTTGCACGCGATCTGGCCGGCGCCGGACGTCCGGGTGCCGTAGACGACCTGGCAGGTGCCCGCGAAGTTCGCCCAGGACGCCGGCATGGACAGCCCGAGGGTCGTGACCCGGTCGAGGTCGTACTCGTCGTCGGCCGCGGTGGTGGAGAGCGAGCCGACCAGCTGGACGCCGCCGTCCGGCATGGGGATCGCCGGTGGCGCGCTGGCCGCGGCCGAGGTGCCGGCCGCCGGCCCGGTGCCGGCCGCATTGGTGGCGGTGACCGAGAAGCTCGCCGTGCCGCAGTCACCGGAGGTCGGGCACGGGAGGGTGACGCTCGCCGAGCCACCGCCGCCGGACCAGCGGTCCGAGCCGGAGGAGTTGGACGCCGTCACCGTGTAGCCGGTGACCGCGCTGCCGTTGTCGGGTGCCGCGGACCAGGAGAGCGCGAACACCACCGACCCCCGGGCCCGGGCCGTCTCGGTGGCCGAGAACGCCCCGGGCGCGCCAGGCGGGGAGGCCGACGGGGGCGCCGGCGGGCGGGTCGGGGGCGTCTGAGACGGAACGGAGAGCGTGTCCGGGCCCGAGGTGAGCTGACTGCCGCCCGGGAAGCTCGCTCGCACGGTGATCGTCACGGTGTCGCCAGCCGAGAGGCCTGCGACCCTGGCCGAGGTGGCGGCGCCCGAGGCCCGGGCCGCGACCGAGCCGTCGACGAGCACCGCGTAGCCGGTGGCGGGCCGGCCGGGCTGCCTCCACGACACCTCGGCACCGTCCGTCCCCGAGAGCCGGACGTCGGTGATGACCGGAGCCTGCGGGCCGGACCCGGTCGGCATGCCCGTCGGCGGGCCGCCGCGAGGGGGCCGGGCCGGCTCGGCCGGCGGGCGGGGCCCACCGGTGCGGGTCTTGGTGACGGTGGGGCGTGGCGGCTGCCGGTCACCGGAGGTCGTCGTGGGCAGCGTGCCACCGCCGGGGTTGTAGCGCGGCGGGTCCGTCGAGGGCAGCTGACGCTGCTGCTCGCGGTCCTTCCGGGCTCGCTCCTCGGCCTTCTTGCGGGCCTCGCGCTCGGCCTTCTCGCGCTCGCGGCGGTCGACGTCGGTGGGGGTCAGCCGATCGTCGAACCGGACGAAGCTCGTGGTGCGGCCGTCGGGCGTCACCTTCACGCCCCTGGTGGAGCCGGGCACGTTGACGAGCAGGGCGCCGTCGTCGACGACGAGCTCGGGAGCGCCCGTGCCGCCGGTGAGGATGTCGGGCCCGGCCTTGCCGCCGTCGGGCGTGAGCCGGATGACGCGCCCGTTCTCCGGGCACGGCACGTACACGACGCTGGCGAGCTCGACCGGGGTCCCGGGCGAGGTGCAGCTCATCGGGCCGGTGCGGACCTCGGACACCCGGGCGCCGTCGCGGACGATGACGACGACGTCGCGCTCGGGCACGGACACCGGGACGAGCGTGCTCGCGGACTCGCTAGCGGGAGCGATGCGGCCGCGCATCTGCGGCGCCGCGCTCACCAGGTCGCGCCCGGTGCCGACCTGGATGATCGCGCCGGTGTCGGGGCTGACCACGGTGACGCCGCGCTCGTGGGCGACGAGACGCACCGCGCCACCCACCTTGGTCAGGGTGCGGTTCTCCTGGGCGGTGAAGGCGAGCGAGTCCTCGGACCACGACAGCCTCGTGAGCGTGTCGTCACCCGCCGCGACCCACACTGCCCCGGTGCCGTCGACCACGGCGTCGCGCAGCCCCTTCGGCGCCAGCCACACCCGCCCCCGGGTCGCGATGGTCACCGGGTCCAGGTTGGCGACCAGGCCGTTCTGCCGGTCGACGAGGAACGCCCGGCCGCGGTCGAGCAGCACCGTGGTGGCGTCCCCGGGCGCGGCGTCGCGCCGGCCGCTGGCCAGCAGTGTGGCGAGATCGATCGAGGTGATCGCGCCCGTGCTGCGGTTGGTGACGAGCAGCCGGCCGCGGTCCTGCGCGAGCACGAGCTGCTGGCCCGGGAGGCCGACGACGGCGCTGGCCTGCGGCTCGAGCGTGGCCGGGTTGATCTCGACGACCTGGCCGCTCGGGGAGTCGGTGAGCCAGGTGACGCCGTCGGTGACGTCGACCGCGGTACGCGCGACGCCGGTGCCGAGCAGCGATCCGGCGACGACGGCAGCGGCGACGATCGCGACGCCGAGCTCGGCCGATCCGCGGTCGCCGCGGCGACGCAGGCGACTCCGCAGGGTCGCCAGGTGGTGTGCAGGCACCAGTCGCATGGGTCAGTCCCTCCGCTCGGCGGAGGCCCTCGGGGCCCACCGCGCTGTCATATGGTCCTCGACGGGGGTGCCGTCGCTCAACACCACGCCCACCGGAACCTTCCGTTTCGCGTCATCCCTGGAGGCGGATCGGCTCCCCCGCGCGTGAGACGCGCCGCCCACCTCCCGTTGCAGCGGTCGTGGGCTCACTCCCCACCACAGGCGGCGGCGGGCGGGCTGGGCCCGGCGGATGCCGCGGGCCACCGCGCGTGCCGGGCGCCACATGTCGTCGGTGGCGCCGGCCTCACGTCCGGAGTGGGCGGCTGCGCCGGGACCCCAGACCTCGCGCTCGGCTGCGCGGGCCACCGTGCCGGCGGCGTCGCCGCCGGCGGTGAGGTCGAGGGTGGCCGCGACCTCGCGGGCGTCCTGGCCGGGGCCGGAGCGCAGGTCGGCGAGCCGGGCGACGTCGAGCAGCTCGGACCACGCCCCGGCCGCACCGGCCCGCCGGTGCGCCGCACGACGGCGCAGGCGGAGCACCCGGAGCACCACCAGCGGGACCAGGGCGAGGGTGAGGGCCCCTGCCGCGGTGAGGAGGACCGGCCGCAGGTCGGTGCCGGATGCCGCCGGCCCGCCCGGTGCGGCGACCTCGACGGTCACGGCGGTGGACGGCGTGGCCAGTGGCGTGGGTGAGGTGGACGGGATGGGGGCGTCGTCCTCGAGGTCCGGCCCGAACTCGGCCCGCTCGGGCGTCGGCGAGAACGGCACCCAGCCGGCGCCGGCGAAGTAGACCTCGGGCCAGGCGAGCGCGTCGCGGGCCCGGACCACGCGGGCACCCGCGGCACCGTCGGCGGCATCCGCAGCGGCGGTGCCGTCGGCGGCATCCGCACCCGGGGTGAAACCGACGACGACCCGGGTGGGCAGGCCCACGGCCCGGGCGAGCACCGCGAAGGACGTGGCGAACTGCTCCGACCCGCCACGCTGCGCGCCGGACGTGCCCTCCTCGCCGAGGAGGAACGCCTGCAGACGCCGGTAGGAGGACCCGCCCGGCTGCTCCACGTCGAGCTTCCGGGTACCGCGCACGGCGGCCTCCACGGCCTTGGCGCGAGCGAACGGCGTGTCCGCTCCCTCGACGGCGGCCTCGGCGTACTCGCGCAGCCCGTCGGGGATGCCGGGCACGG
>JBOFBK010000531.1:0-2920 GCA_051645525.1 Dermatophilaceae bacterium
TCGTGGAGCAGATCGAGGCGTGCCACCGGCGCGGCATCCGGGCACCGATCTACACCACGGTGCAGTGGGACCAGTTCACCGCCGACGAGCACCGGGACTGGCTGCTGGTCGACGAGGAGGGCAAGCCGTACGGCAACGCCCCGCTGGAGGCCGGCTTCTACCGGCGGCTGGACGTGTCGCACCCGGGCTTCGTGGACTTCCTGCAGAACCACGTGCGAGAGCTGTTCGAGACCATGCCGGTCGACGGGCTCTGGTTCGACATCGTGGTCCCGCACTTCTCCTACGCCCGGCACTGGCTCGACGGGATGGCCCGCGCCGGGTTGAACGTCCACGACGTGCGGGACCGGACCCGGTTCGCGCGGGAGGTGATCGACCGGTTCCAGCACGAGATGACGCGCTTCGTCGAGGGATTGCCGCAGTACACGGCCGACTGCACGATCTTCTACAACTCGGGCCACGTCGGCGTCCGCCATCGCGAGAGCCGCCCCGCCTTCACCCATTTCGAGCTCGAGTCGCTACCGGCGGGCGGATGGGGCTACCTGCACTTCCCGACGACGCAGCGCTACGCGCGGGGGCTGGGCAAGCCCACCCTGGGGATGACGGGCAAGTTCCACTCGACCTGGGGCGACTTCCACGGGTACAAGAACGAGGCGACCCTTGAGTTCGAGGTGTTCACCATGCTCGCGCTGGGGGCGGCCACCTGCATCGGTGACCAGCTGCGACCCCGGGGTGTCCTCGACACCGAGACGTACCGGCTCGTCGGCGAGGTGTTCGGTCAGGTCGAGGCGAAGGAGCCGTGGTGCGTCGGTGCCACCCCGGTGACCGACATCGCGGTGCTGCATCCCGAGGAGTACTCGACCAGCGAGGGCGCGTTCACCGAGCACCAGAACGGCCGTACCGACTTCGGCGCCGTCCGGATGCTGCAGGAGCTCGGCTGCCAGTTCGACCTCGTCTCCAGCGACCGGGACCTCAGCGGCTACCGGCTCGTCATCCTGCCGGACAGCATCCCGGTCGACGAGCAGCTGGCGTCGACCCTGGCGGGTGTGGTCGACGGCGGGGGCAGCCTGCTCCTGTCGCACCGGTCCGGCCTGACCCCCAACGGCGACCGGTTCGTGCACCCGTGGTTCGGGGTCGAGCGGGTCGGCGAGTCGGCCTTCGAACCGGACTTCGTGCGACCGGGTGAGCAGCTGCGCGCCGATCTGGCGGATGCCGCCTACGTGATGTCCCAGCGCGCGCTCGAGGTGTCACCACTGCCCGGGACCGAGGTCCTGGCCGGCGCGGAACGCCCATACTTCAACCGCACGTGGGAGCACTTCTGCTCGCACCAGTACGCACCCAGCACCGGTGAGGTCGTCTACCCGGCGGTCACCCGGCGTGGCCCGGTCGCCTACCTGGCGCACCCGGTCTTCCGGATGTACGACCACGAGGCTCCGCGGTGGGTCAAGCGCCTCGTGCGGAACGCCGTCGACCTGCTCGTCCCCGGCCGGCTGCTCGAGCACGACGGCCCGTCCACGGTCGTCGCGACGGTCAACGAGCAGGCGGACCTGGAGCGGTACGTCATCCATCTCCTGCACTACATTCCCGAGCCACGTGCCGCCGCGTTCGACGTGTTCGAGGACGTCATCCCGCTCCACGACCTGACGTTGACCCTGCGGCTCCCTCGCCAGGTCACCGATGCCGTGCTGGTTCCGCAGAACGAGCCACTGGAGCTGCGCCGTGCGGATGGCGCCGTCACCGTCACGGTCCCGACGGTCCACGGGCACCAGATGATCGCGCTGAGCTACCTGTCCGCCGACCAGCCGGCGAGCTGAGCAGGCGGTGGGCGATGCGGTGCTCAGGGCTGCCGTCATCGGGTGTGGTCGCGCCACCGGGCAGATGGAGGGCTTCGGCATCGGCCATGCCCACGCCGACGCCTGGCGCGCGCTGCCGTCCTCGGTCGAGCTGCTCGGCGTGGACATCGACCCGTCCAACCTGGCGGCGTTCGCGGAGCGGTACGACCTCTCGCCCGGGCAGACGTACTCCTCCACCGAGGCGCTGTACCAGGACCTGACCCCCGACTTCGTAAGCGTGTGCGTGTGGCCCGGATTGCACGCGCGTCTGGTGGTCGAGGCCGCAGAGGCCGGGGTCCGGGGCATCCTCTGCGAGAAGCCGCTCGCGCTGAACACCGCCGACATCGAGGCGATGGCGGTCGCGTGCCGGGAGCGTGGGGTCACCCTCGCCGTCGCCCACCAGCGCCGCTACAACCCCTACGTGGAGTGGGCGCGGGCCTTCCTCGACCGCGGCGAGCTGGGCCCGCCGTACGTGCTCGAAGCGCGCGTCGGTGACGGCTGGGACGTCCTGTCGTGGACGACGCACTGGTTCGACCTGGCCGGGTTCCTGTTCGGGGCGACGCCGGAGTGGGTGCTCGCCGGTGCGGATGTCGCGGGCTCGCGTCGCTACGGCCACCTGGTCGAGGACGGCTCGGTGGCGTTCGCGCAGTACCCGGGCGGCTCTCAGGCGGTATTCGTCACCGGGCCGGACAACCCGCACGAGAACCCGATCACCGTCCGCGGCCGTGACGGGATGCTCCGGCTGTTCGAGGACCGGGATGCCGAGGTCTTCAGCCGGCACGGCTACGAGACGATCCGTCCTCCCGCGCTGGGCGACGGGCGCTTCGATGTCACGGACTACCGCAGCGGCTTCCGCCATCTCGTCGAGGACCTCGTCGCCGCCACGGACAGCGGGGCGACATCGAGGTGCGATGTCAGCTCCACCGCGGCCGCCACCCGGATTGCCCTCGCGATCCACGAGTCCGCCCGGGTGCGGCGACGGGTCCACCTCCCGCTCGACACCGGCTTCACCCCGCTCGACGTGCTGCAGAACACGCCGACACCGGCGGTCTGGGGGTCGCGGGTGCTGGTCCATTGCGACGACCACTTCG
>JBOFBK010000532.1:0-2816 GCA_051645525.1 Dermatophilaceae bacterium
ATGTCACGGGCCACGACGAGGGGACCGGAGAGCGAGAGCCGGGTCTTGACCGGATGACGCGAGAGCTCGGCGAGGATCTCGGGCATCGGCCGGTTCAGGTCGATCTCGACCACCGTGCCCGCGCCGGTACCGGCCGCACCGACCGCGTCGCCGAGGGTCGCCTCCGTCTGCTCGGGGAGGAACCGGGCCGGGTCGGTCTCGAGCTGCTCGATGAACACCCCGTCGGGAGTGATCGTGCCGAGCACCTGCCGGTCGGCCGAGCACGAGACGGCGACCGCCACCGGGAGGGAGGCCCCGTGGCGGGGGAGCCGTACCACCCGGACGTCGTGACAGAAGTACTTGCCGCCGAACTGGGCGCCGATGCCGAACTCGCGCGTGAGGCCGAGCACCCGTTCCTCCAGCTCGAGGTCGCGGAAGCCGTGCCCGGTGGCCGCGTCGCCTTGCGTCGGCAGCCGGTCGAGGTACTTAGCACTCGCGTACTTGGCTGTCTTGAGCGCGAACTCGGCGCTGGTGCCGCCGATGACGACAGCGAGGTGGTAAGGCGGGCAGGCGGCCGTGCCGAGACTGCGGAGCGTCTCGTCGAGGAAGCCCAGCATCGCCGCCTCGTTGAGGATCGCCTTGGTCTGCTGGTAGAGGAAGGACTTGTTGGCGCTGCCGCCGCCCTTGGCCATGAAGAGGAACTTGTACGTGGTCTCGTGGCCGGGCTCGGTGTCGGCGTACAGCTCGACCTGCGCCGGGAGGTTGGAGCCGGTGTTGCGCTCCTCCCACATGGTCACGGGCGCCAGCTGCGAGTAGCGCAGGTTGAGCCGGGTGTACGCGTCGTAGACGCCGCGGCTGACGGCCTCCTCGTCGCGGCCCTCGGTGAGCACGTGGCGCCCGCGCTTGCCCATGACGATCGCGGTGCCGGTGTCCTGGCACATCGGCAGCACCCCGCCGGCTGCGATGTTCGCGTTCTTCAGCAGGTCGAGGGCGACGAACTTGTCGTTGGCGCTGGCCTGCGGGTCGTCGAGGATGCGGCGCAGCTGGGCGAGGTGCGCCGGCCGGAGGTAGTGGGCGATGTCGTGCATCGCGGTCTCGGTGAGCAGCCGCAGTGCCTCGGGCGCCACCTGCAGGAACCGCCGGCCGCCGGGCCCGTCCAGCACCTCCACGCCGTCGGTCGTGAGCAGCCGGTACGGCGTGTCGTCGGCACCGAGGGGAAGCAGGTCCGAGTAGACGAACTCGCTCACCCGATCTCCTCCCGGCTCGGCGCGTAGGCCCCGGCCCGCTGCACGGTGACCCCGCTGGTGGCCAGGGCCCGGCCCATGGCGGCGCCGACGTCGTCGTGGCCGGCGGCACGCAGGCGCTCCCGGGCCGGTGCGCCGCCGAGCAGCCCGGCGTCGAGGAGCCCGGACACCAGACCGGCCGTGAACGAGTCACCGGCGCCGACGGTGTCGACCACGGCGCTCGACCGGGCGGCGTCGGCGCCGAGCCGGCCGTCGGCGGTGCGCCAGGTGACGCCGCCCGGACCGAGCGTGATGACCACCAGCGCCGCACCGAGCCCGGACCACTGCTCCATCACCTGCTCGGGGGACCGGCCGGGGTAGAGCCAGAGCAGGTCGTCGGAGGAGCACTTGACGACGTCGGAGAGGGCGACCAGCTCCTCCACGCGCGGCCGCACGTCATCTGCCTCACCCATGATGCTCGGGCGCACGTTCGGGTCGTAGCTCACCGTGGCCGTGGCTCGCCCGCGGCGCAGCACCTCGGTGACGTTGGCCGCACCGGGACGCAGCGTCGTGGCGATCGACCCGACGTGGAGGTGGCCGGTGTGCTCGGGGAGCTGTACCGGCGGGAGCTCCCAGTGCAGGTCGAACACGTAGGTGGCGGCACCTCCGGCGTCGATGGTCGCCTGCGCGGTGGAGGTCGGGTGGGTGTGGTCGACGGCGCCGGGCAGCAGCCGCACGCCGCCGCGCTCGACCTGGTCGACACACCGCCGACCGCGGTCGTCGTCGCCCACGACCGTGGCGAAGTGGGTGTCGTGGCCGAGCCGGGCCAGGCCGACGGCGACGTTCGCGGGCGACCCGCCGACGTGCTCGGCGGTGCGGCCGTCCGGGGTGTGGACGATGTCGACCAGCAGCTCGCCGACGACGACGACCGCCGGGTTCGCCGCTGGGGTGTGCGGGCTCATGCAGGTGGGGTCCCTCTCGTGCGGGGCTCGGCCGTCGGGGCTGCTCGAACCCTATCTTCGGGGGCGATCAGGTGTTCGGCGCCTCCGTCGGCGACGATGGAGGCGTGACCACGCCCGCTCCCACCCGAAGCCGGTACTCGCTCGGGTCCGCGACAAACCTCGTCTACTCGATGCTCGCCGTCGTGGGCATGACCGCCGTGCTCGTTCTCGTCGTGCCGCGGGTCAACTCGGTGAGCGGCCCACCGGTCGACGTGGCCGCCACCGCCGCGCAGGTGCAGCGCGACACCGGCTGGCCGATCGTCGTCGCCGAGGGCCTGCCCGACGGGTGGCGCGAGACGTCGGCGCGCTACTCCCGCACCTCCGAGCAGGTGATGGCCTGGCACGCCGGCTACCAGACGCCAGAGGGCACGTACGTCGCCGTGGAGCAGGCGCTGGACCCGCCGCGCGGGTGGGTGACGGCACAGACCAACCGGTCGCCGCGGGAGGGCACCGTCGAGATCGCAGGACGCACGTGGGCCAAGCTCGTGCGTGACACAAAGACCCAGAACAGCCTGGTCGCCGAGCCCTCGGCGCCCGGTGAACTGACCACCCTGGTCACCGGCACCGCGTCGTTCGACGACCTGACCGAGTTCATCGGCTACCTCGGGCCCGT
>JBOFBK010000533.1:0-2338 GCA_051645525.1 Dermatophilaceae bacterium
GCCGCCGCGTAGACTCGTGCATTCGTGGCATGCGCCCGGAGTGCGTCCGCCGAGCCCTGGAGGAGACCCGCTTGACCGCCCCTCACCCCGGCCTGCCCGAGGCCGCGGACACGCCCGACGGCTCCCCCGACGGCACTCCTGACGTCGCCACGGAGATCGCCATCGAGCAGGCACACGTCGACCGGGTGTACGCCGAGCTGGCGAAGGCGTCGCGGCGAGCCTCCGACGTCGAGGCCGACGGCCTGGCCCGTGGGCGCACCGACCGTACCGGTGACGTGCGCGACGAGGAGCTGACCGGGCTGTTCGAGCGCGACGCCCTGGTGTTCGCCGCAGCCCGGCGCCGGGCGATGATCGAGAAGCAGTACGAGGGCCTGGTGTTCGGCCGGCTCGACCTCGGCACCGAGACCACTCCCGCCGCCGATCGCGAGGTGCGGCACATCGGCCGGCTCGGGGTGCGCGACGACGACTACGAGCCGCTGGTGGTCGACTGGCGCGCGCCGGCGGCAGCCGCCTTCTACCGGGCCACCCCGGTCGACCCGATGGGCGTCATCCGGCGAAGAGTGTTGCGCAGCAGCGGTTCTCGAGTGGTCGGGGTGGAAGACGACCTCATGGTGCCCGAGGCGCCCGACGACATCGTGGTCGTCGGTGACGGCGCCCTCATCGCCGCGCTCACCCGCAGCCGCGGTCGGCAGATGCGCGACATCGTGGCCACCATCCAGCGCCACCAGGACGAGGCCATCCGCGCTCCGTCGCGCGGGGTCACCGAGATCACGGGCGGCCCGGGCACCGGCAAGACCGTCGTGGCCCTGCACCGTGCCGCCTACCTGCTCTACTCGGAGCGGCGGCGGTTCGAGAGCGGCGGCATCCTCGTGGTGGGTCCGTCGGCGGCGTACACGGCCTACATCGAACGCGTCCTGCCCTCACTCGGCGAGGAGTCCGTGGCGTTGCGCGCGCTCGGCGACCTCGTGCACGGCATGACGGCCACCCGTCCGGACGGTCCGGAGGTTGCTGCCGTCAAGGGGTCGCTCCGGATCCGCCGGCTGCTCGGGCGGCTCGCGGCGCGGGCGCCCGCGGGCGCGCCGAGCCGGCTCCGGGCGTTCGTCGCCGGGCAGGCGGTGCGACTCGACGAGCCCGCCCTGCGCCGCGTCCGGTCCGAGGTGCTGCGGGGGCAACAGCACAACCTCGCCACGGATGCCGCCCGCGCGGCTCTCGCCGAGGCGGCCTGGCGCTCGGTGCGGCAGGGCGACCGCCACACCTTCCTCGACGCCTTCGACGCCTCGCGCGACATCGACGAGTTCATGGCGTCGTGGTGGCGCCAGCTCGACCCGAGGGAGCTGCTGCTCTCACTGGCCGACACCGACCACGCCTACGTCCTCTCCCGCGGCGTGCTCTCGCACGAGGAGGCCGCCGCCGTGGCCTACTCGTACCGCGAGGCGCTCGAGCACGGGTCCTGGTCGGTGGCCGACGCCGCGCTGGTCGACGACCTCGTGGCCCGGCTCGGCCCGGTCCAGGAGGCCGACCGCGAGAACGCCGGCTTCTACGATGTCGAGGAGCTCGACGACCTGGCCGCGTACGGCGTGCAGGACGTGCGTGCCGGCATCGACCGGCGCACCGCAGCGTCATCCGGGCGGGCCGAGGTGACGCCGGCCGATGCCCGGGAACGGCTGCTGCACGGGCGGATCGACCGGCCCGAGGGGTACGCGCACGTCCTCGTCGACGAGGCGCAGGACCTCTCGCCGATGCAGTGGCGGGCCCTCGCGAGGCGAGGGCGCACGGCATCCTGGACGGTCGTCGGCGACCTGGCGCAGGCCTCGTGGAGCGACCTCGCCGAGGCGGCACAGGCCCGCGACCACGCGTTCGAGGGCCAGGAGCGCCGCGCCTTCCACATGAGCACGAACTACCGCAACGCCCGCGAGATCTTCGACCACGCGCGCCGCGTCATCCTCGAGTCGGTGCCGGATGCCGACATCCCGGATGCCGTGCGCGAGACCGGGGTGGAGCCGGTCGACCGAGTGGTCGAGGGTTCGCTGGCCGAGGCGGCGGCCGATGCCGTGGACCAGCTGCTCGACGAGGTCGACGGGTCGGTGGCGGTCATCGCGCCACGACGGTGGGAGCACCGGCTGGCCGCGCTCGACGACGCAGGTGACGGCCGGGTCCAGCTGGTCGAGCCGCTGTCGAGCAAGGGCCTGGAGTGGGACGCCGTCGTCGTCGTCGACCCCGACGCGATCACCGAGGAGTCGCCCGGTGGGGTGCGGGTGCTCTACGTCGTGCTCACCCGCGCGGCGCACCGGATGCACGTGCTCCGCCCCGCCTGATCGGTCGGCCCGGCAGCGTGGGC
>JBOFBK010000534.1:0-3226 GCA_051645525.1 Dermatophilaceae bacterium
TCGCGAGGGACGTCCCCGGCGGCGCCGGACGGAAGGCCACCGAAAAACGGCGAGACACCCATCGAAAAACGGCGAAGAAGTCACCGAAAAACGGCGAGGTTGTCACCGAAAGACGGCGAGGTTCGGCCGGTCGAGTGCATGTCGGGCGCGACCCGGTGGGCGACCACCCGTCGCAGCCGGGCCGGCTGCGACGGGTGGCTCCGACGCTGGAGGGAGGCGCCCGTCATCCGGGCGGCGGTTGCCGTGAGCACGGATCCGGGTGACGATTGCCGGTACTCAGTTGCCGAGGATGCAAGGAGGGTTCCGATGGGTCCACGACAGAGAGCCACGCTGGCGATCGGTGCGACGACCGCGCTGACCTGGGGCGCGGCCGCCGCCGCCCAGGCCGCACCCGCATCATCCGGCCCTGTGATCGACGCCGCACCGGGCCTGCACTGCGTGGTCACCGCCACACCCGACACCGCCGAGCCGGAGGTGAGCACCCAGTGCTTCGACACCCTGGCCGACAGCCGTGCCTTCGCGAGGGGCGCGTCGACCCTGTCCGGTGTCGGCGCCGCTGACACCACCGCCTCCACCGCCTCGGCCGGCTCCACCGTGGTGGGCATCGAGTACCGGGACTCCGGGTTCGGGGGCGGCTCGCTCACGCTGACCGCGGCGGTGGACGGGTTCAGCTGCTCGGGCGGGCGCTTCGTCAACTTCCCGACCCTGCCGTCGGGCTGGGACAACACCATCGGGTCGGCGCGGTCGTACGCCGGATGCAAGAGCGGCCACTACCGCTACCCCGGAAACGGCGGCTCGGTGGTCATCTGCGGGTGCTCCAGCCTGGGCAGCCTCGACGACCGCACCAGCTCGATCCGTTTCTCGGCCAGCGGGACCTGAGCACCGGAGGCCGGGTCTCGCGAGCGGCGCGTCGACCTCGCTGTCGCGGCCGAGTGCCCGCAGCCGGGTCGGGACGCCCCTCACGCGCCCCGACCCGGCCCGTCTCAGCGGATCTCGACCAAGGAGTCCAGGCCCAAGCTCGCGCACAGCCCGTCCCGCCCCGGAAACACCGCCGCGACGCCGTCGGGGTCGACACACCCGACGAGGTCGGGCACCGCGGCATCCGGTGTGCTCGGTGCATTCGGCTGTGTGGTGTCAGTGGTGAGCACGCCCTGACGCCAGAGGTCGGCGCACGCCTCGACCGCCCGGTCGAGCGTGACGACCCCGGTGGCATCGGCCGCAGCCACCGACGTGCCGTCGAACTCCTCGGAGCCGCCGAGGTCGGTGGTGGTGTGGCAGCGCACGAGGCTGCGGTCCTGTGCCGTGGAGAACGTCCCCGAGACCACGGCGGCCCCGGCCGCGGCCACCCCCGCAGCGGCCACCCCGCCGGCCACCCAGGCCCGACGGCGCGACACCGCCGGTGTCGCGCGCGGACGAGCGTGACCGTCGGCCAGGTCGCGCAGCAGCTCGACGAGTGCGGCCTCGCGTTCTCGGGGGAACTCGCGTAGCGGTGGAGGTGTGAGCACGTCCATGCGGGTCACTCCTTGGTGGTGGGGTGGGAATCCAGGCCGGTGGTGGTTCCTGGAGCATGCTTCTGGGCGCGCAGCTTGCCGCGCGCACGGGAGAGGCGGGAGCGGACGGTGCCCACGGGCACGCCCATCGCCACCGCGGCCTGCTCGTAGGTGAGCTCGGCCCAGACGCACAGCGCGATGACCTCCTTCTCGGCGGGCGTGAGGTCGGCCATCGCCGCGAGCACGACGCGCATCTGCTGCTGGTCGGCGTCGCGGGCGTCGACCAGCGGTGCGTGGTCGGGGTGATCGGCGGGTGGGGGGAGCCGGGCGAGGAGCCGGGCGTGCCGCAGCCGGGTGCGGCTCTGCCGGCGGATGACGTTGTTGGCGACCCCGAGCAGCCAGGGCAGCAGCAGGCCCTCGGGGTCGGGCACCACGCGGTCGCGCTGCCGCCACGCCTCGAGGAAGACCAGCGAGACCGCCTCCTCGGCGCGCTCCCACGAGCCGGTGCGCCGGAACACGTGGTTGTACACCACGGTGGAGTGCCGCCGGAAGAGCGCGCCGAACGCCTGCCCGTCGCCGGAGCCGGCCCGTTCCCACAGGGCGGCGTCGGTGACGTCGCGCTCGGTCATTCGCTTCACGTCTCTCTATGCCCGGACACCACCGTCGGGTTCGCCCCGATCGTCATCCGGTTCTCAACCGGTGCCCGAGGTCAGGAACGACCGCTGCCGGGGTGCGCCTACATCCGCGCTGTCAGGAGCGCACCAGGCGGCTGATCGCGGCGCTCGCCTCGGCGACCCGCTCGTCGAGCATGGTGGGGTCATCGGCGGCGCCGGCCACGCAGTGCCGCAGGTGGTCGTGGAGCAGGCCGAGGGCCACCGCCTCGAGCGCCTTGGTGGCGGCCGACACCTGGGTGAGGATGTCGATGCAGTAGGTGTCGCTCTCGACCATGCGCTGCAGCCCCCGCACCTGGCCCTCGATTCGGCGCAGTCGCTTGAGCTGGGCTTCCTTGGTGTCGATGTACCCCGGGACGACTCCATCGTGGGTGTTCTCGCCTGGCACGGGCGTTCTCCTTCACTGTCGACGGTCGACGATACCCCGCCCGGACCTCATACCCATATAGGGTATCTGGTACCGACTGAGGTAGCGCTGTCCAGCAGAGGAGTGATCGGCATGGGACCAGCCACATCGCACGGACCGGTCGACCAGGTCGAGCTGGTCATCGAGGGGATGACGTGCGCCTCCTGCGCGGCCCGGGTCGAGAAACGGCTGAGCGCGCTCGAGGGGGTGAGCGCCACGGTCAACTACGCCACCGCGAAGGCCCGCGCCACCGTGCCCGAGGGCACCGAGCCCGCCGTTCTGGTCGCGGCCGTCGAGGCCGCCGGCTACCACGCCACGCTGCCCCCCTCTCGCACGACCCCGCCACCCGCCACCACGCCGACCGCCTCAGCGCCCGCCACGTCGCCGCCCACCACGTCGTCATCCGCCATCTCGGCGACCACTCCCTCGGCGCCCGCCACGTCGTCATCCGCCACGTCGTCGTCATCCGCCACCGCGCCGCCTGCCGACTCGCCTCTCGACGCGCTCCGGCGGCGGGTGTTCGTCTCGGGAGTCCTGTCGCTACCGGTCATCGCGATGTCGATGGTCCCCGCCCTGCAGTTCACCTGGTGGCAGTGGATCTCGCTCGCACTCACGACGCCCGTGGTGGTGTGGGGGGCGTCGCCGTTCCACCGGGCCGC
>JBOFBK010000535.1:0-7155 GCA_051645525.1 Dermatophilaceae bacterium
GCCTCTACACCCTGCATCCGCTCACCGGGGAGGTCGTGCGCGAGGAGGAGGAGATGTACGTCTTCCCCGCCTCGCACTACGTCGCCGGCCCCGAGCGGATGGAGCGGGCGATCGGCGGCATCGAGCGCGAGCTCGAGGAGCAGCTTGCGCTCTTCGAGCGTCAGGGCAAGCTGCTCGAGGCGCAGCGGCTGCGCATGCGCACCACGTACGACATCGAGATGATGCGCCAGGTGGGCACCTGTTCGGGTATCGAGAACTACTCGATGCACATCGACGGTCGAGCGCCGGGCAGCGCACCGCACTGCCTGCTCGACTACTTCCCCGAGGACTTCCTGCTCGTCATCGACGAGTCGCACGTCACCGTGCCGCAGATCGGCGCGATGTACGAGGGCGACATGTCCCGCAAGCGCACGCTCGTCGAACACGGGTTTCGGCTGCCCTCGGCGATGGACAACCGGCCGCTGCGCTGGGAGGAGTTCCTCGAGCGCATCGGCCAGACGGTGTACCTCTCGGCGACGCCCGGCCCGTACGAGCTCGCCAAGGCCGACGGTGTCGTCGAGCAGATCATCCGCCCCACCGGACTGGTCGACCCCGAGATCGTGCTCAAGCCGACGAAGGGGCAGATCGACGACCTGCTGCACGAGATCTCGGTGCGTGCCGAGCGTTCCGAGCGGGTGCTCGTGACCACCCTGACCAAGAAGATGGCAGAGGACCTCACCGACTACCTTCTCGACAAGGGGGTGCGGGTTCGCTACCTGCACTCCGACATCGACACGCTTCGGCGCGTCGAGCTGCTCCGCGAGCTGCGGCTCGGGGAGTTCGACGTGCTCGTCGGCATCAACCTCCTGCGCGAGGGTCTCGACCTGCCCGAGGTGTCGCTCGTCGCCATCCTCGATGCCGACAAGGAGGGCTTCCTCCGCTCGAGTCGCAGCCTCATCCAGACCATCGGCCGGGCGGCGCGCAACGTCTCGGGGCAGGTGCACATGTACGCCGACAACGTCACCCCGTCGATGGCCGAGGCGGTCGAGGAGACGCGCCGGCGCCGGGAGAAGCAGACGGCGTACAACGTCGAACGTGGCATCGACCCCCAGCCGCTGCGCAAGCGGATCGCCGACATCACCGACATGTTGCAGCGCGAGGATGCCGACACCGAGGCGCTCCTCGGGTCGGGTCGCGCCCGGTCCCGCGGCAAGAGCGACGGCGGGCGGGGTGGCCGCGGGGCAGCTGCCGCCGACGTCGCGCTCGGCGCCCGTCGGGCCGAGCCGGTGGCCGCCGCCGACCTGGCGGGCCTGATCCAGGAGCTGACCGCGCAGATGCACCAGGCGGCCAGCGACCTGCACTTCGAGCTGGCCGCCCGGCTACGCGACGAGGTGGGCGACCTGAAGAAGGAGCTCCGGCAGATGACCGAGGCGAACCGCTGAGGCCCGCCGGGGCGTCACCGCGGCCGGTCGGGGTGGCAGTCGCTCGTTAGACTCCGTTGGTGCCGACCCACCTGACGACAGCCCTGACGACTGCCGTGCCTGCCGCGGAGTCCGGGGGAGGAAGTGGTGCCGGCCTCGATCTCGCGCCCTGGGTGTGGTGGGTCACCATCGGGGTGGCGGCGGCGGTGCTGCTGTTCGACGTGTACTGGATCGCCCGCAACCCACACCGGCCCTCGAATCGCGAGACGGGCTCGGCGCTCGGCATCTACGTCGGAGCGGCGATCCTCTTCGGGCTGGCCATGTGGTGGTGGGCCGGCCCCACTCTCGCCGGGGAGTACTTCGCCGGCTGGCTCACCGAGTACTCGCTCTCCATCGACAACCTCTTCATCTTCCTGCTCATCATGGCGAGGTTCGCGGTCCCCGAGAAGCTGCAGCAGTTCGCGCTGATGGTCGGCATCATCATCGCCATCGTGCTGCGTGCGGTGTTCATCGCGGTCGGTGCGGCGGCTATCGAGCGCTTCAGCTGGGTGTTCTACCTCTTCGGCGCGTTCCTCATCTACACCGCCGTCCAGCTGGCCCGGGAGGGTCAGCACGAGAGCGAGGAGGAGTTCGAGGAGAACCGCTTCATGCGGCTCATGGAGGCGCGTTTCCCGGCGACGAAGGCCTTCGCTGGCACGAAGTTGTTCGTCGTCGAGAATGGCAAGCGGCTGGCCACCCCGTTGTTCTTCGTCATCCTCGCCCTCGGCACCACCGACCTGCTGTTCGCGCTCGACTCGATTCCCGCCATCTACGGCCTCACCTCCGAGCCGTACATCGTCCTCGTCGCGAACCTCTTCGCGCTCATGGGTCTGCGCCAGCTCTACTTCCTCATCGGCGACCTGCTCAGGCGGCTCGTGTACCTCACCCTCGGGCTCTCGGTGCTGCTCGCCTTCATCGGCGTCAAGCTGGTGCTCGAGGCGTTGCACACCAACGAGCTGCCGTTCCTCAACGGCGGCGAGCCGTTCGGCGTCCCCGAGATCCCGATCTGGCTCTCACTCGGTGCCATCGTCGTCATCCTCGGCGTCACCACCGTGGCGAGCCTGGCCAAGACCCGGCGCGACGCGGCGTTCGTCGGCGAGGACCGGGGGAGCGGGTCAGCCGACCGGTGAGCGGGCGCCGTCCGGCCGCCCCACGTCACGTCGCGGGCGGCGCTGCCGGGCCCCCGCGGGCGCCGAGCCCCAGCACGATCGCCGATGCCGCGACGACCAGGCCAATGCCGACCAGCTGCATCCGGTCGAGCCGCTGCCCGAGCACGAGGAGTCCGGCGAGCGCGGCGCACGCCGGTTCGAGACTGAGCAGGATGCCGAAGACCCGCGCCGAGAGACGTCGGAGGGCGAGCAGCTCGAGCGAGTAGGGAAGCACCGAGGACAGCACCGCGATCCCGAACCCGGTGAGCAGGACCGCCCCGGTCCAGTCCGGCACGCTGGCGGCACCGAACGGCAGCGTCACGAGCGACGCGATCACCATCGCGATCGCGAGACCGTCGAGTCGCGGGAACTCGGCTCCGGCGCGCCCGGAGAGCACGATGTACGCCGCCCACATCGCGCCCGCGACGAGGGCGAGCAGGATGCCGGTCCACGGCAGCTCCGAGAGCGGCGTGTCGACGGCCTCCGAGATGAGCACCACTCCGGCCACGGCGGCCAGCACGGCCACAGCGTCGACCCAGCGCCGGGAGAGCGCGGCGGCGAGGGTGAGCGGGCCGACGAACTCGATGGTGACCGCGACGCCGATCGGGAGATAGGCGAGCGAGCCGTAGAACGCGAAGTTCATCAGGCCGAGGGCGACACCGAAGCCGGCGACCGTCATCCAGGCCCGGCGGGAGTGCCCGCGCCATCGGGGCCGCGCCGCCGCGAGCAGCAGGCCGGTCGCGAAGAGCAGGCGGAGGACGACCGACCCTGCGGCGCCGAGGACCGGCACGAGGGTGGCCGCGAGCGCGCCGCCGAACTGCACCGAGACGATGCCCCCGAGGACCAGCAGCGGAGCGGGAACCCGGGTCACCACCCCCGCGCTCGCCACTGCTCGAGGTGCGGCCGTTCCGCCCCGATCGTGGAGTCTGCACCGTGGCCCGGGTAGAACCAGGTGTGGTCGGGGTGGGTCGCGAACATGCGCTCCACGACGTCGCGGTAGAGCGAGTCGAAGTCCTGTCCCGGCTTGCTCGTGTCACCCACGCCGCCGGGGAAGAGCGCGTCGCCGGTGAACAGGTGCACGAGACCGCCCGGGTCGGGGTCGGCCCAGGACAGCGCCACCGACCCCGGCGTGTGGCCACGCAGGTGGATGACGCGCAGCTCCAGTTCGCCGACGGTGACGACGTCGCCATGGGCGAGACGCACGTCGGGGGCGAGCGGGAGGGCGTCGGCGTCATCCGCCCCCGCATAGGTGCGGGCACCGGTGGCGCGGGCGACGTCGGTGAGGGCGCGCACGTGGTCCCAGTGCTGATGGGTGGTCAGCAGGTGGGCCAGCCGCCCGGTGCCCTCGGCGACCAGGGCGAGGCATCGCTCGGGGTCGTCGGCAGCGTCGACGAGCAGCTGCTCACCGGTGGCGCGGCAGGTGAGCAGGTAGACGTTGTTGTGCATGGCGCTGACGCTCATCTTGCGGATGACGGCGCGTCCGGTCTCGCGGGTCTGGCTCGGCCCGCCGGGAACCACCTCGCCGGAGTAGGTCATCGCCGGCCCTCGGTGCGGATGCCGCGTGCCCGCCACAGCAGCTCGGCCGCCCGGGCGCGCGGTGCAGCATCGCCGAGCCGCTCGTACTCGCCGGCGAGGAACGTCGCGACCAGGGATGGCTCCACGTCGGCGAAACCGAACCCGGCGTCGAGGTCGACATGGTGGTAGACCACTTCGCGCAACCGGAGAAGCGGCAGGTCACCGGTGCGGAACGCCTGACCGCCGGGGGTGCGTTCGGCCGGTCGTTCGGCGTGGTCGGCGGTCAACCGGGACAGCGCCGCCACGAGTGCGACCGCACTCGACTCGACGTCGGCAACCAGCGCGTCGAGCGGTCGGGACGCCCCGGCCTCGATGTCGGCGTCGCGCTCGGCGTCGCTCGTGTACATGGTCTCGCTGGTGCCGTCGACGGCGGCTCGTACCAGGGCGGCCAGCCCGTCGGCGTTGCGCGCGAGGTGGGTGAGCACGTGGCCCCGGGTCCAGCCGGCACACAACGACGGTCTGCCGGGATCGTGGAGACCGCGGGCCGAGTCCAGGAACCGAGCGGTGTGGGTGGCGAGCACCGAGAGCACGTCGGGGGAGTGCGGGTCCATGCGCGCGACGCTACCGGCGCGGCTCCGTGATCTGCCGGCACGAGGAGAAGGACGGGCGTCGGTCTGCACCGGCGCCGACGGGCACTGGGGCCGCCAGCACGAGTGGGAGGAGGACCTGACGCCCGTACCGGGCGGTCGTCATCCGGGACCGGTCGAGGGTTGCGCGCTCGATGAGTGGCTTGTCGGTGGGCGCACCTAGCATGGCGACCGTGAGTTCTGACTCCCTCGTCGTCCGTGGAGCCCGCGAGCACAACCTCAAGGACGTCAGCATCGAGCTGCCGCGTGATGCGCTGATCGTCTTCACCGGGCTGTCCGGGTCGGGCAAGTCCTCGCTGGCGTTCGACACGATCTTCGCCGAGGGCCAACGGCGCTACGTGGAGTCCCTGTCCGCCTACGCGCGACAGTTCCTCGGCCAGATGGACAAGCCCGACGTCGACTTCATCGAGGGGCTCTCGCCGGCCGTCTCCATCGACCAGAAGTCGACCAACCGCAACCCGCGCTCGACCGTCGGCACGATCACCGAGGTCTACGACTACCTGCGCCTGCTCTTCGCTCGCGCGGGACGGCCGCACTGCCCGACCTGCGGGGAGCCGATCACCCGGCAGAGCCCACAGCAGATCGTCGACCGGTTGCTCGAGTTGCCCGAGCGCACCCGCTTCCAGGTGCTCGCGCCGGTCGTGCGGGCCCGCAAGGGCGAGTACGTCGACCTCTTCGCCGAGCTGCAGTCCAAGGGCTTCGCCCGCGCGCGGGTCGACGGCGAGGTGGTCGCCCTCACCGACCCGCCGAAGCTCGAGAAGCAGATCAAGCACACCATCGACGTCGTCGTCGACCGGCTGGTCGCCAAGGGCGCCGACGACGTCACCGCCAAGCGGCGCCTCACCGACTCGGTCGAGACCGCGCTCGGACTCGCCGGTGGCGTCCTCGTCGTCGAGTTCGTCGATCGGGACGCCGGCGACGCCGATCGTGAACGACGGTTCTCCGAGAAGATGGCCTGCCCCAACGACCATCCGATCTCCATGGACGAGGTGGAGCCGCGGTCGTTCTCGTTCAACAGCCCCTTCGGCGCGTGCCCCGAGTGCACCGGGCTCGGCACCGAGCTGCAGGTCGACCCCGATCTCATCGTGCCCGACGACGACCTCACCCTCGCGCAGGGGGCGATCGCGCCATGGGCGAGCGGGTCCGGCGCCGCCGAGTACTTCCAGCGCGTGATGACCGCGCTCGCCGACGACCTCTCCTTCTCGATGGACGTCCCGTGGCGGGCCCTGCCCGAACGGGCCCGGCAGGCCCTGCTGCACGGCAAGGACCACCAGGTGCACGTGCGCTACCGCAACCGCTTCGGTCGGGAGCGGTCGTACTCCACGGGCTTCGAGGGCGCCGTCCCGTTCGTCAAGCGGCGGTACGCCGAGACCGACTCCGACTGGAGTCGTGAACGCTACGAGGGCTACATGCGCGAGGTGCCGTGCCCGGTCTGCAAGGGCGCCCGGCTCAAGCCCGAGTCGCTCGCCGTGCTCATCGGCGGCAGGTCGATCTCCGAGGTCTGCTCCCTCGCCATCGGGGATGCCGCCCGGTTCCTCGAGGATGTCGACCTCACCGACCGTGAGCGCCAGATCGCCGCCCGGGTCGTCAAGGAGGTGAACGCCCGGCTCGGCTTCCTCCTCGACGTCGGCCTCGACTACCTCAGCCTCGACCGTCCCGCCGGCACGCTGTCCGGTGGTGAGGCGCAGCGCATCCGGCTCGCCACGCAGATCGGGTCGGGCCTGGTCGGCGTGCTCTACGTGCTCGACGAGCCGAGCATCGGGCTGCACCAGCGCGACAACCACCGGCTCATCGAGACCCTGACCCGGCTGCGCGACCTCGGCAACACCCTCATCGTCGTGGAGCACGACGAGGACACCATCTCGACCGCCGACTGGGTGGTCGACATCGGCCCGGGTGCGGGCGAGCACGGCGGTCAGGTGGTGCACGCCGGCACCGTTCCCGACCTGCTCACCCACCCGGATTCGCTGACCGGCAAGTACCTCTCCGGGCGGCGTGAGATCCCGACGCCGGCGGTGCGCCGGCCGCGCGAGAAGGGTCGCGAGGTCAAGGTCGTCGCCGCCACCGAGCACAACCTCGATGGCGTCTCGGTCGGGTTCCCGCTCGGCACGCTGACCGCGGTCACCGGGGTCTCCGGGTCGGGCAAGTCCACCCTCGTCAACGACATCCTCTACAACGTCCTCGCCAACAAGCTCAACGGCGCCCGTCACGTACCCGGTCGACACAAGACCGTCACCGGTCTCGAGCACCTCGACAAGGTCGTCCATGTCGACCAGAGCCCCATCGGCCGTACCCCGCGGTCCAACCCGGCCACGTACACCGGCGTCTTCGACCACGTCCGCAAGCTGTTCGCCACCACGACCGAGGCCAAGGTGCGGGGGTACCAGCCGGGCCGGTTCTCGTTCA
>JBOFBK010000536.1:0-2090 GCA_051645525.1 Dermatophilaceae bacterium
GCGAGCTGGTGACCCGCCTGGTCGTCGCCGGTGAGGGCGTCTGGACGGTCGACCTCGAGAACGGCACCCTCGTCTTCACCCCCGAACCCGGCTTCACCGGCGTCACCTCGCCGGTCACCTACTACGTCGAGGATGTCGAAGGGCGTTCCACCACGGCCGAGGCTCGGGTCGAGATCGTCGGCGCGGCCGGGTCGCCGCCACGCCCGCCCGGTGGGGCACCGACCGCACCGACCCGCCCGTCGACCGGACCGCTCGCCTCGACCGGTGCGAGCGTCGCGTTCGTCGGCGCTCTCGGCGCCGGCACCGTCATCCTCGGCATGGTGCTCGTCCGGGCTTCTCGCCGGCGCCGGGACGACGAGGCGACCGGCTGACTGCAGCCGGCTGGACGGCGGGGCCCACCCTGCATGCGGTCGCCGTCCAGCCGGCCTCCGGTCAGGGGCTCGGGGTCTCCTGGTGCACCGGGCTCGGGAGCTTCTCGACTCGCGGGTCGCCGGCATCGGCGAAGTAGTCTCCGCGGATCGTCTCGTCACGTCCCTCGGGTGCCTTGACCGCACGCAGGAGCAGGGTGCCGAGCACGGCCACCACGAGGTTGAGCACGAACGCCGTCACCGCGATGTACCCGAGCGAGCCGATGACGGGGATCTCGGCGAGCGAGCCGCCGAAGTGCTCGACCCCGGACCGCACGTTGGCGACATTCCACGCCTGCCAGGTGCCGTACACCATCCCGACCGCCCAGCCGGCGAGCAGCGCCCAGCGGTGCAGCCAGCGGGAGTACAGCCCGAGGACGATCGCCGGGAACGTCTGCAGGATCCAGATGCCGCCGAGCAGCTGGAAGTTGATCGCGTTCTGCTTGTCGAGAGCGAGCACGAACAGCAGCGCGAACCCCTTGACGACGAGCGAGACCAGCTTGGAGACCCGCGCCTCGTCCTTCGGGGTGGCGTCGGGACGCAGCCACTCCTTGTAGATGTTGCGCGTGAAGGGGTTGGCTGCGGCGATCGACATGATCGCCGCCGGCACCAGCGCGCCGATCGCGATGGCCGCGAACGCGACGCCGGTGAACCAGCTCGGGAAGGAGTCCTCGAACAGCTGCGGGATGACGAGCTGGGCGTTGGGCTCGCCGTCGAGACCGATCGGCTGGGTCCCCGCCGCAATCGCCACCCAGCCGAGCAGCGCGAGGAGCCCGAGCACGAAGCTGTACGCCGGGAGGATCGAGGCGTTGCGGCGGATGGTGTCGCGGTTCTTCGCCGAGAGGGTGGCGGTGATCGAGTGCGGGTACATGAACAACGCGAGTGCCGACCCCAGCGCGAGCGTGGCGTAGGCCCAGTGCTCTGTGGGTGTCGGGATGAAGCGTCCGTTCGGCCGCTCGTCGATCGGGTTCATCGTCGACATCTTCTCCTGGGCGGACTGGAACACCGTGTCCCAGCCGCCGACCTTGGCCGGCAGGTAGATGATCGCGACGATGATGACGAGGTAGATCAGGGTGTCCTTGACGAACGCGATCACCGCCGGCGCCCGCAGCCCGCTGGAGTAGGTGTAGGCGGCGAGCAGCGCGAACGCGATGAACAGCGGCGCGTCCTTGGCGACGATGTTGTCGCCCCCGCCGAGGCCCGCGACCTCGAGCACCGCCTGGATGCCGACCAGCTGGAGGGCGATGTACGGCATCGTCGCCACGAAACCGGTGGCGGCCACGGCGAGCGAGAGACCGCGCGAGCCGAAGCGGCCGCGCACGAAGTCGGCGGGTGTGACGTAGCCGTGCCGGTGGCTCACCGACCACAGCCGGGCCATGAAGACGAAGATGATCGGGTAGAGGATGATCGTGTACGGGACGGCGAAGAAGCCCGACACCGCACCGAGGCTGAACATCGCAGCCGGCACGGCCACGAACGTGTAGGCGGTGTAGAGGTCGCCGCCGAGCAGGAACCAGGTGACCCAGGTGCCGAACGTGCGACCGCCGAGGCCCCACTCGTCGAGCGACTCCATGCTGGTCGGCCGGCGCCAGCGGGTGGCCCAGAAGCCCATGCCGGTGACCAGCGCGAACAGCGCGATGAGCACCGTCAGCGCGACTCCGTTGACCCCGCTCATCGCCGCTC
>JBOFBK010000537.1:0-7286 GCA_051645525.1 Dermatophilaceae bacterium
GTGGTGGTGGACCCGGTCCGCCTGGCTTGTGGTCGTCGTCATCCTGCTCCTCCCGGTGCTCCGGGTGGTACGGCGCTGGGACCTCGCCGGGGAGGTGCGCCGGTGAGCACCGTCCGGGACGCCGACGGCGGGAGTGCTAGCGGCTGTCGCGGGTCTCGTCGCCTACGGCGTCAACGGTGCGACGCGCTCGTAGCCCCTGCGACCACAGCTCGACGGTCTCCACCACCCAGAAGATCGCGAACAGGGCGATGAGCACCACCTCCAGCCAGAACACCAGTGATGTGGGGCGGGTGACCAGCGAGGCCACGACGGCTGTCGCGAGCGCACCGAACATCGCGGCCGCGATGCCCCGGTACACCGACACATAGCGCCTGGCTGTCATCGTGGGGGCGACATCCGGCGGCATCGAGCGCTGCACGTCGCGCGCGTTGAGCCACACCACGCCGATGACCGCACCGAACATCGGGACGGCGGCGGCCTCGTGCGCCTGCCGGAGAAACGACTCGCGGTCGGCGTAGAACCAGACCGCCCCAGCACCGATCACGCCGACCGCGACGAGCAGACCGAGCCGCCCCGCGCGGTGCAGCCCGGCGGCACCGGCTTCGTGCAGCGCCACGGCGATGACGACGACGGCCACGGCGATACCTACGACGAGCAGTGCCTCGACGTTGTTGGCGACGCTGCTCGGGATGTCGGAACGGGCGAGGGGGACCGAGCGACACTCCCCCACCGGCTGGGTCGGGATGAAGGCGACCGCCGGCGCCAGCATGCCGGCGAGGTTCAGCAGCACGTCCTCGCCGGGGGTGCTGCCCTGCAACGCGATCAGGCAGACGCCGACCGCGACGACGACACCGACGAACACGCTGTCGACCGGGGTGTAGAGGTACTCGCTGATCGAGCCCTGCACGCACGCCCGGCCGGTGGCCCACCACTCGAGGACCACGGAGACGCCGAGGAGCACCAGCAGCGCCACGATCGCGAGCCGGAGGTACCGGTAGGTGGTGACGGCGGTGGGCGCCGGCTCCGGGGCCGTCATCCGCGCTCCTGTTCGTGAGAGGTCGGACCGGACGGGACCACGGGGTCAGCGGTGGCGCATGGCGATCGGCGTGCCGAGGATCACCGTGCGCGAGACCGTGCAGAGCCGGTCGTGCGACATCTCGACGGCTCGCGGAGTCATCTCGCGGGCCCGGTCGCCGTCGGGGCCGGCCGGGAACCGCACGGTGAACGTCACCTCGATGTCGGTGAGGTGGTTGCCGTCCTCGTCGCGGACCTTGGTGCCCGAGGACACGACGTCGAACACGTCGGGCTCGGCCCGCTTGCCGGTGATGAAGTCGACGTCGACGGCGCTGCATCCGGCGATCGCGGCGAGCAGCAGCTCGACCGGGGTGAACGACTCGTCCTCACCCGACCCGAGGTGCAGGATGCCGCCCCGCCCGTTGGTGACGTCGAACTCGCCTCGCGCGGTACGCGTCATCCGCACCTCGCGGTGCCCGGTACCGGTACCGCCGGTCTCGCGATGCTCGGTCGTCATCGGGTTCCCCATCTCTCGGCGAGCGCGCGCACGACCTTGAGGTCGCGCCAGGTGGTCGGGACCCCGGTCATCCGCTCCAACCGGGTGTTGCTCAGTGTGAGGCCCTGCATGCCACCGCCGAACTCGCACAGCACCTCTCGGCCGAGGCTGCGGGCCCGCTCCCCGGGGACCGACCAGGACTCCACGGCAGCGACCGCGGGCGGCGGCAGCAGACCGCCGGCGAAGGCCACGTACCTCCGCCCGGCGGGCTCGAGGAGTGGCGGCACCGCCGAGACCGCGGCCGCGACGGCGGCGAGCTCGCGCGGTGTGCGCACCATGGCCGGGATGTCGAACCCGGCCCACTCCCCCAGCACCGCAGACAGCTCCGCCGCGACGGCCTCGGCGGAGCGTCGACGACTGGTGACCCTGACGTTGCCGGACTGGATGTAGGTCTCGACCTCGCCGAACCCGGCGCCCTCCACGGCGGCACGGAGGTCGGCCATCCTCACGTACCGGCTGCTCACGTTGACCGCCCGGAGGAAGGCGACGTAGACCGGCACGGCGCTCATCCTGTCATCCGCCCACCGGCTACCCGAATCCAGGCGTTGAGGCCGTTGTAGCCCGGCTCCTACCGTCCCGGTCGTCAGTTCCGAACGACGAGAGGACGACTGACCATGACCTCCACGACCACCCCGGTGTCGATCTGGCGCGGGACTCAGACCGACGACTGGTCAGGATTCGTCTTCATCCCGCTCTCCATCGCCAGTTTACTGGGCGATGACGGCTGGACGAGCGCGATGGGCGTCGTCGCGGCATCGACGATCTCGATGGCCTATGCGGTCCAGCTCCTCTTAGTGCGCCTCGGGCGAGGAGGATCTTGGCCGACCCCACCCGACCCAAGCCTGGTCGCCCCGACCTTCATCCAGGTGGTTCGGGTGGCCATGGTGGCCGCGGCGTCCGGCTGCGGCCTGGCGAGGAGCGTCGTCGACGCCGGGTCGACCGCTCACGACCTCATCACGGCGGCGTTCGGCCTGATCGTCGGGCCGATCGCGGTGATCTGCCTGGTCGAGGTGCTGCAGTCGTACACCATCCGCCGCGCCCGGGCGCAGCACGCGACCGTCGGCGTGGCGGCATCCCACCCGATCTGACCGCCCGGCCGGATGACGGCACCGCCGATGGTCACACCGGCGGGCGGTCGCTGTCGGGCGTGAGATGCGCGCCGACGAGGTACCAGTCGCCGTCGGGATCGTCGGTGCACTGCCGGACCACCTCGGCCAGCCGCGCCTGCAGGCGGCGGGCCTGCGCCGGAGTGAGGCGGGCACGCCGCCAGCTGAAGACCACCGGACGGGCCGACCCGGCGGAGTCCCAGGCCGTCCCCGGAGCGAGCGCCGGTGAGATGCGCACCTCGGTGGCCGACGTGCGATGCACCCGCACCCCGGCCGCGTCGAGGCGCTGCATCTCGCCGTAGAGCGCGTCCTCGAGCGAGGCGGTGAACCGGCGCTGCCAGGCCCGTTCGCTGCGGAGCATGTCGCGCTCGAACGCGATCGCGTCGGCCGGGAAGAAGAACTCGTCGGCGGCACTCCGGTACACCTTCATCGGCCGGCCGGCTCGCGCCTGCTGCCGGGTCACCACGAGCAGGCCGAGCCGGCAGAACCGCTGGATCCGGGGCAGCATCTGCGCCAGGGTCAGACCGACGTCGAGGGCCGCCTCGCCGGCGGTCCGCTCGCGGCCGAGGAACGGCGCGAGCAGGTCGACCTGGCGACGGTCCAGCAGCACCCGTGCCGCGGCGGGGTCGGTGACCGTGACGGCGGCCGGATGACGGGCACCGTCCGCCGGCGATGCGTCGGGGCCCACCGGTGAGCCGGCCTGACGGTCCGCGTGCGGCATCCGCCCATCCTGGCACCGACCTGTCAGAGTGGGGCCATGTCGTCCGGAGCTGCCAGACGTGGGCGGGTGGTGCTGCTGCGGCACGGCGAGACGGAGTGGTCGGCCACCGGCCGGCACACCGGGGCCACCGACGTGCCGCTCACCGCTGCGGGCGAGGCGCAGGCCCGGGCGTTGGGGGCACTGCTCGCCGGCTACGACCCCGTTCGGGTGCTGTCCTCGCCGCGGGTGCGGGCCCGGCGCACCGCCGAGCTCGCGGGGCTGACGCCGGAGATCGACGACGACCTCGTCGAGTGGGACTACGGCGGCTACGAGGGGATGACGACGCCACAGATCCGGGAGGCCCTCGGCGACCCGGCGTGGACCGTCTTCGACGACGGCGTCGTGCCCGGCCACACCCCCGGGGAGACGGTCGAGGAGGTCGCCGCACGTGCCTCACGGGTGCTCGCCCGCGTCGCGCCCGACCTCGACCGCGGCGACGTCGTGCTCGCCGCCCACGGCCATCTGCTCCGCGTGCTCACCGCCACCTACCTGCGCCAGGACGCGCGGTTCGGGGCGCACCTCGTGCTCGGCGCGGGCAGCCTGTGCGTGCTCCACGAGGAGCATCACGTTCCCGTCATCCGCACCTGGAACCTCTCACCGCCGAACGGATGACGCCGTGCCGGCAGTGCGGCTCTGGACCGTGATCCCCTAGCGGTACCCGACCTGCGGTCGTTTCCGCACGTGCCGGGGTCGTGGTTTTCCGAACGGCCCTGTGGCGCAATAGAGTCCGGCACGTGAGCGGGTCGTGGTGGCTCGGTCAGGGCACCGGCCAGGTGTGCACCGGAGCGCCCGCGTTCATGTGGGCGGCGTAGGTCGCGACCATGCGGCGCAGCGCCTCGCGCCGGTCGGCACCAGCGCCCTCGTACGACGCGACCGCGCGCGTCATCCACTCGGCCCCGTTCACCCCGGTGGTGCAGCGACCTTCGATGACGCCGAGGTAGCGCTCGCGCACCGCCTCCGAGACCCCCCACAGGCGCAGCCCCTCGTGGGCGAGCGGCAGCAGGTGGCGCAGCACCAGCTCATCCGCCGACAGCTCCCCGTAGCCCGGCCAGTACAGGCGCGCGTCGAGTCCGTCGCGAGCGGCACGGCGGAAGTTCTCCTCGCAGGCCGCGAAGCTCATCTTGGTCCAGACCGGACGGTCGTCGCGGGCGAGCATCCGGATGGTGCCGTAGTAGAACGCGGCGTTGGCGAGGACGTCGACGATCGTCGGGCCCGCCGGCAGCACCCGGTTCTCGACCCGCAGGTGAGGGGTGCCACCGACGGTGTCGTAGATCGGCCGGTTCCAGCGGTAGATGGTGCCGTTGTGCAGGCGCAGCTCGCTGAGCTCAGGAGCGATGCCGGCCTCGAGCTTGGCCATCGGGTCCTCGTCGGTGATGTCGGCGAGCAGGGTAGGGAAATAGCGGACGTTCTCCTCGAAGAGGTCGAAGATCGAGGTGATCCACCGCTC
The DNA here is from genome assembly GCA_051645525.1 of Dermatophilaceae bacterium. Lineage (GTDB taxonomy): Bacteria > Actinomycetota > Actinomycetes > Actinomycetales > Dermatophilaceae > JBOFLG01. The sequence goes on from JBOFBK010000537.1 coordinate 4,884, forward strand.
GCCGAACCACACCCGTGGACGCACGCCCTGGTTCTTGAGCTCGACCGGACGGGTATCGGTGGCCTGCTCGAAGAGCGCGATCCGGGTCTCCGCGTGCAGCCGCTTGCCGAAGAAGTAGGGCGAGTTCGCGGCGAGTGCCACCTGCGGTGCGGACAGCGCCTGGGCGGCGTTCCAGTGGTCGGCGAAGTCGTGCGGGGCGACCTGGAGGTGCAGCTGCACGCTCGTGCACGCCGACTCGGGCGCGATGGAGTCGCAGTACGTGGAGACCCGCTCGCCGGTCGGCCCCTCGATGTCGAGGAAGATGTCCTCGCCCCGGGCCACGAAGATCGAGTCGTTGAGCGCCGTGTAGCGGTTGTTCTTGCTGATCCACTCGCCCTCGTAGTGCTCGGGCATGATCGTCGGCAGGATGCCGATCGCGACGATCGTGCTGCCCACCTCGCCGGCCCGGTCGTCGGCGGTGTTTAGGCTCTCGCGCAGCTCGTCCTCGAGATGCAGCGCGGCATCGCCCGGGAGCGGCCGCGGCGTCACGTTGAGCTCGATGTTGTACTGCGCCAGCTCGGTCTGGTAGCCGGGGTCGGCGATGGCCTCCAGCACCTGGGCGTTGTGGAAGTGCGGCTGCTGGTTCTCGTCGACGAGGTTGAGTTCGATCTCCAGGCCGGTCATCGGCCGCTCGAACTCGAAGCTGCTCGTGTTCAGCATGCGCTCGAACACGTCGAGGTCCTGGCGGACCTTCTCGCGGTACCGCTGCCGCTGCTCGCGCGAGTAGCTCTGCGCGCTGACCTCCGCTCCCATGACGACAACCAACCACACCTGACGGGCGCACGGCGCGCGATGATCCAGCTTTCGCTCAGCCACCGAGGGGCCGTGCGGCAGGAACACCGCTCTCACGCAGCCGCCGGTCTGGTGCCCGACCGCGGGAGGCACCCCGCCCGCGGCGAACGCGCAGCCGGAGGGCGTCATCCGCGTTTCGCTCCCGGCGGCTGTCGGCCCGCTCTCCTAGCGTTGGCCGCGTGCGGATCCTCCACACCTCCGACTGGCATCTGGGGCGCTCGTTCCACCAGGTGGGGCTGCTGCCCGCCCAGGCCGCCGTCATCGACCACCTCGTCGAGGTCGTCCGCGCCGAGGCGGTCGCCGCGGTGCTCGTCAGCGGCGACGTCTACGACCGGGCGATGCCCTCGCCGGAGACGGTGGCGCTGTTGTCCGAGGCGGTCGAGCGTCTCGTCGACGCCGGCGCACAGGTAGTGCTCTCCAGCGGCAACCACGACTCCGCGGTCCGCCTCGGGTTCGCGTCCGGCATCCTCGAGCGGGCCGGGCTGCACGTGCGTACCTCGGTCGACGCCGTCGGGCGGCCGGTGCTCGTCGGCGATGTCGCCGTGTACCCGCTGCCCTACCTCGAGCCCGCACTCGTCGCCGACCGGCTCGGCGCGGCCGAGGTGACCCACGCCGGGGTGCTGCGGGCGGCGATGGCACGGGTCCGGGCCGACGCCGCGTCGCGCGGTGGCCTCTCGGTGGTGATGGCGCACGCGTTCGTCACCGGCTGCGCCAGCAGCGACTCCGAGCGCGACATCGCGGTCGGTGGGGTGTCGGCGGTGCCGCCGGAGGTGTTCGCGGGGGTCGGGTACGCCGCTCTCGGACATCTGCACGGTCGCCAACGCGTCGGCGAGCAGGTGCGCTACAGCGGCTCGCCGGTGGCGATGTCGTTCAGCGAGTGGCGACACCGCAAGGGCAGTCTGCTCGTCGACCTCGGCTCCGGCGAGCCGGTCGTCACCGAGGTCGACGCCCCGGTCCAGCGGCCACTCGCCGTGCTCCGCGGACGACTCGACGAGGTACTCGCGGATGACGCCCACGCGCCGGCCGAGCGGGCCTGGTGCCAGGTCACCCTCACCGACCCGGTGCGCCCTCTCGGCGCGATGGAGCGGCTGCGCCGCCGCTTCCCGCACACTCTCGAGCTCCGCTTCGACCCCGTGGGTGCGGTCGTGGCGCACCGTCCGTACGCGCGGCGCGCGTCGGCGTCATCCGAGGTCGACGTGTGCTGCGACTTCCTCACGCACGTCCGCGGCGGACACCCGGCCGACGACGACGAGCGCGCCCTGCTCGCCGAGGCCGTCGAGCGCTCCCGGGTCGGGCGCCAGCTCGACGACGACGAGGGTGTCGCCGCGGGCGGGGTCGCCGGCGCGGGGGCGGCGTGAGGCTGCATCGGCTCGAGGCGGAGGCGTTCGGCCCGTTCGCCGAGCGGGTCGTTCTCGATCTCGACGCTCTCGGCGCCGCCGGGCTGTTCCTCGTGCACGGCCCCACCGGCTCGGGCAAGACCAGCCTCCTCGATGCCGTGTGCTTCGCGCTCTACGCCGACGTGCCGGGAGCCCGCTCCAAGCGCGGCCTGCGCAGCGACCACGCGGCGCCCGA
>JBOFBK010000538.1:0-2518 GCA_051645525.1 Dermatophilaceae bacterium
TCGGCGCCCCCGGCAGGACTCGAACCTGCGACCTCGAGATTAGAAGGCTCTTGCTCTGTCCAGCTGAGCTACGGGGGCTCGGTGCCGTGGCACCGCACGCCAGTGTAGAAGTCACCCGCCGAGCGGGAGACGGGCGAGCACCTCGTGGCGTGGTCGGTGCCCACGCCGGTTCGGCAGGTGCGACTCGACCACCACCAGCTCGGATGCCGGGAACGCCGGACCTTCGTAGGTCTCCAGCACCCGCAGCCACCGGGTGGCGTCCGACGGCGGGCCACCGAGCCGGGCGAGCGTCACGTGCGGCACGAACGCACCGCCCTCGGGTGCTGCACCGACGCCGCCGAGCGCCGAGCGCACCGCGCGCGCCACCGGAGCCAGCGACGATCCGTCGCGAACCCCGGCCCACAGCACGCGCGCCCGGGTGACGTCCGGGAAGCAGCCGCCCGCGGCCAGCGCGAGCGACAGCGCCGGATGACGCGCGGCGGCATCCCCGACTGCCTCGACGAGCGGCTCGGCCAGCCGCGACGGCACCGCACCGGCGAAGGCGAGCGTGACGTGCCACTGGGCTGGTGGTGACCACCGCAGCTCGTCCGCGCCGCGCCGGGGCTCGAGGAAGGCGTCGAGGTGCTCCACGGCATCCGGTGAGGGCTCGACGGCGACGAAGATGCGCACCGCGTCATCCTGCCCGGGATCACGACGTCCGACCTGTCCGGGGTGGCGATGCGCGGACATGGTCACCCCGCTGGCTACCCTGGGCGCGTGGAGGACGAGCCGGGAGGGCTGACCCTGGTCTCGGCGGTGGAGGACCTGCGCGGGGAGGTCGACCGCGCCGTGCTGTGCCTCGACGTGCCCGGCCGCGAGTCCGCCGAGGCGAGCCGCCAGCAGTTGATCGCCCAGCTCGACGACTACGTCATCCCCCGGCTGCGGTCGCTCGAGGCGCCGCTGCTGGCGGTGGTCGGGGGGTCCACGGGTGCCGGCAAGTCGACCCTGGTGAACTCGCTCGTCGGCGCCGAGGTGAGCCGCGCCGGGGTGCTGCGGCCCACCACGACCACACCCGTGCTGGTGCACCACCCCGACGACACCCGGTGGTTCGACGGCGGCCGCATCCTCCCCGGCCTCGCCCGGATGACCGGCCGCGACGTCGGTGACGCGAGCGGGGCGACCGTGCGGCTGGCTGAGAGCACGACGCTGCCCGCCGGGCTCGCCCTGCTCGACGCGCCCGACATCGACTCGGTGGTGTCGGCCAACCGCGAGCTCGCCATCCAGCTGCTCGCCGCCGCCGACCTCTGGCTGTTCGTCACGACCGCCGCCCGCTACGCCGACGCCGTGCCGTGGGACCTGCTGCGCACCGCCGCCGACCGTGGCACCGCCGTCGCGATCGTGCTCGACCGCATCGCCGAGGGCGCCGTCGACGAGATCCGCCCGCACCTGGCCACCATGCTGCGCGAGCAGGACCTGCCCACCGCCCCGATCTTCACCGTCCCCGAGGCGGTGCTCGAGGACGGCCGGCTCCCGGATGACGCCTACGCCCGCCTTCGCGCGTGGCTGGAGGCCCTGGCCGGCGACGCCCGGGCCCGGTCCATCGTCGTCGGGCAGACCCTGCGAGGCGCGGTCGACTCACTCTCGGCCCGCACCGAGGAACTGGTCGCTGCGAGCCACGAGCAGCACGCTGCCGCAGCGGCGCTGGTCGAGGCGCTCGACGAGAGCTTCGAGGTCGCCCACGACCGGGTGGCGGCCGGGATGACCGACGGCACCCTCCTGCGCGGCGAGGTGCTCGCCCGCTGGCAGGAGTTCGTCGGCACCGGCGAGTTCTTCCGGCAGGTCGAGTCCACGGTGAGCCGCTGGCGCGACCGGGTGACCGCTGCGGTCACCGGCAGGCGCCCGCCCACCGGCACCCTCGGCGAGGCGCTGCACACCGGTGTGGCCGCGCTCGTGCTCGCCCATGCCGAGACGGCGGTGTCCGACGCAGCCCGAGCCTGGCGCCGCCTCCCCGGTGGTGCCGCCCTACTCGCCGAGCACCCGGGTCTCACGCAGCCGTCATCCGGCCTCGGCGACGACATCGCGCGCCTGGTACGTGACTGGCAGGGCGAGGTCCTCGATCTCGTGCGCACCGAAGGTCAGGGCCGGCGCACGAACGCCCGGGTGGCGGCCTACGGAGTCAACGCGATCGGGCTGTTCCTCATGCTCGTGGCGTTCGCCAGCACCGGTGGGCTGGTGGGCGCGGAGGTCGGTATCGCCGGCGGCACGGCACTGCTCGCCCAGCGGGTGCTCGAGGCGATCTTCGGCGACCAGGCGGTGCGCCGGATGGCGGCCAAGGCCCGGCGCCGGCTGCTCGAGCGCACCGACGAGCTGTTCATCGTCGAGCGGGCCAGGTACACCGAGGCGCTCGCCGGGCGAGTGGTTCCGGAGGACCAGGCGCGGCGTCTGACGTCGGTCGCCGAACGGCTGCGGGCGGCGTCGCGGTGAGCCCGTTGCGCATGGGGTCGGCCGCCGTCGCGGTGGCATCGCCCGAGCAGCTGTC
>JBOFBK010000539.1:0-3142 GCA_051645525.1 Dermatophilaceae bacterium
CTCGTTTCGACGTCGCTGCTGTGACGGGCACCGCTATTCTGTTGCGCCCTTGGTCGACCGCCCAGCAGCCGTTCGCCCGACCTCAGCGACGTGACTGGTCCAGTTGCGTCTCGAGGGTGGTGGCGACGACCTCGAACTCGGCGAGGGCAGCGGTGAGGTCCTCGATGATCTCTCGGGCGATGACGTCGGGCGACGGCAGATTGTCGAGGTCCTCGAGCAAGTGGTCCCTCAGCCAGGTGATGTCCAGGTCGGCTTGTCTCGGGCGAGAATCTCGTCGTAGCCCGAACGGCCGGAACCGCTCGGACTCCTTGCGGGCGGTGCGCGGCATCCCGGCCTGGCAGCAGGCGATGAAGTCGTCGAGGTGGGTTCGGCGCAGCGGGTTCTGCTTGAGGGTCAAGTGCTGGTTGGTGCGCAGGTCGTAGACCCGGAGCGCTCGGTCCACGGTCGGCCGGTTCCTCGATATCGATCCGGTTCTGCGAGGTGGGGTCGAGCCTCTGACAAGTCGACCTCGGTCGCGGTACGCCGTCGACCTCGGTCGCGGTACGCCGGCCCCTCGGTGCGGGTGCGGCCCGGTGTCGCGGCCAGCCAGTGCAGATCTCGCGCCGCAGAGATGACGGCGCGGACTTCTGCTGCATCCTCGGCCGGCTGTTACCGCGGTGGGGAGAGCTCGTGGAAGTACGACGCCCGGCCGAGTGCCCGGTCCTTCACGCGGGCGGGGAGGAGCGTCATCACTCGCACGACGAGACGGGCGGGTAGTGGTGCCACGTAGCGAGTGCGCGGTCGGGTGGTCAGGGCGGCCCGGACGATGACGTCGGCGATCTTCTCGGGGCTGGTCGCGCCCGTCTTCGATCGTTCGAGCAGCGTCGGGAGCCGTGGGATGAGCGGCGCGTACGCGCCGGCCGGATCGATGTGGGCCTGCTCCATACTGCGCTCGGCGAAACCCGTACGGACCGCGCCGGGCTCCACCACGACGACGTCGACACCCAGCGGGCGCAGCTCCATCCGGAGCCCGTCCGACAGGGCCTCGAGGGCGAACTTGGACGCGCTGTAGGCCGCTGCGAAGGGGCCGACGAAGCGGCCCGCGGTGCTCGAGACGTTGACCACGCGGCCGGACCCACGCGCCACCATGGTCTTCGCGACCTGCTGGGTCAGGGCCAGCAGTCCGAGCACGTTGGTGTCGAACAGCTCCTGAGCCTGCTCGCCACGAATCTCGAGGAGCGGGCCGCTCACGGCCATCCCGGCGCAGTTGACGAGGACGTCGACGTCGAGCCCGTCCTGCGCGATGCCGGCGACGAGCTCGCGCCGTGATGTCTCGCTGCGGATGTCGAGCGTCATCGGCCGTAGTGAGCCGGGATGCCGGGCACCGGCGTCCGCCGCCAGCTGGGTCAGCGCCTCCTGGTTGCGGGCCGCAGCCAGGACGGTGTGTCCCCCAGCGGCCAGGAGGAGGCACGTAGCTCGCCCGATCCCGGAGCTGGCGCCGGTGACCAGAATGGTCGCCATCTCATCCTCCCGCTCGTGCCGTCGTCGCGTCGCAGCCTTGCACACGCTAGGGAAGTAGTGCAATGCACGGTGACGGGTAGGTCGGATACGCCGTCGCCGGGATGACCGGGTCTGCGCGCTGTCGCGGTGAACGGTGCTCCACTCTCGACCGATCGCCGGCACCGTCGGCCGACTTTCGGGTGGGACCTCGAGGTTGCGGGGGTCTTTCGGTTTCGCCCAACCGGCCACGGCAGCCGGCCGGCTCGATCAGACTCGTCGGCGTGCGCATCGTGCTCACCGGCGCGGCCGGTTTCATCGGCAGGGCGACGTGGCGCGAGCTCGCCACCGCGGGCCATGACGTGGTGGCCGTCGACCTGCTCATCCCCGCGGCGCACGGAGCGGTGACCCGCGAGGCGCCGCCGGCCGAGGTGCACGTGCTCGACACCCGCTCCGCGCAGTCCTGGGGCCACCTGATCGAGGGGGCCGACGTCGTCATCCATCTCGCGGCGATGGTGGGCGCAGGCGCCACCGCTGCCGACCTGCCGCGCTACGCCGGGCACAACGACCTCGGGACGGCCGCGGTGCTGGCGGCGATGCACCATCGCGGGGTCCGCCGCATCGTGCAGGCGTCGTCGATGGTGGTGTACGGCGAGGGCCGGTACGCCTGCCCGACGCACGGGCCGCAGTCGCCGCCGCCGCGGCATCCGCACGACCTCGACGCCGGCCGCTTCGACCCGGTGTGCGCAGCGTGCGGCGGGAGCCTGGACTGGGCGCTGGTCGACGAGTCGGCCCCGTTCGACCCGCGCAGCGCCTACGCCGCGAGCAAGGTGGCGCAGGAGCACTACGCCGCGGCCTGGGCCCGGCAGTCGCCGGGCGCCGCTGTCTCGCTGCGGTATCACAACGTCTACGGGCCGGGGATGCCGCGCGACACCCCGTACTCCGGTGTGGCGGCGATGTTCCGGTCCTCACTCGAGCGGGGTGAGTCGCCGGTCGTCTTCGAGGACGGCCGGCAGATGCGCGACTTCGTGCACGTCGACGACGTGGCCCGCGCGAATCTCGCTGCCGCCGAGGCGATCACGTCCAGCCCCGACGGCTCCCACCGGGCCTACAACATCTGCTCCGGGCACCCGGTGTCGATCGCGGATGTCGCCCGCCACGTCGCCGGGGGGTCACCGCACGACCGGGAGCCCGAGGTCACCGGCCGGTACCGGATCGGCGACGTACGGCACGTCGTCGCCTCGCCCACCCGTGCGTGCCAGGAGCTCGGCTTCGCGGCGCTGGTGCACCCCGCCGACGGTCTGGCTCGCTTCGCCACCGCCCCGCTCCGCGCCTGACCGTGCGCCCGCTCCCGGCGAACGGAGTGCGGATGACGAGCAGGCGGATGACGCCCCGCGCCGCCGCGCACGTCGCCACCCTCACCAGGCTGTGCGCACCACGTGCTGCACGACCACGGCGGCGAGCGCCTGACCCACCAGGCCCCAGCGCCGCCACGCCGGTGGCAGCCACACCACCGACAGCAGCAGCCACGGCACGAACGGCAGCCAGATCCGCTCGACCTCGGCCTTGCTCATCAGCGACAGGTCGGCCACCAGCACGGTGCCGAGCGCAGCGACGACGAGCGCGGCCACCGGATCTCGCACCACCGTCGACACGTGCGCCGGCA
>JBOFBK010000540.1:0-1292 GCA_051645525.1 Dermatophilaceae bacterium
GCGCTGGTGGCCGTGGAACGGCGCGCCGCCACCAGCCACAGGCCCGCGCCGACCGCCGGGAGCAGCACCAGCGCCACGACGGCACCCAGCCGGCCCTCGGCCACCGCGGCCACCGCCACACCCGTCGTGGACCACGCCACCGCACCGAGCGCCCGGACCCACCCCGAGCGGGCCACGACCCGGAGCGCGAGATAGGCGGAGACGGTCGCGAGCGGCATCCCGAGAAACAGCAGCAGGGCCACCACGAGACCGGCCGGGGACGCCGGCTCGGGAAGGAGCGGCACGTGCTCGACCAGCCACGTCGGGCCGGCGAGGAGCAGCGCCTGCAGCCCGGCCGACCCCGGAGCACCGAGCCCGCCGCCGGTCCAGCCGTCGGACCACGAGTGCCAGAGTGCGCTCGCGTCGGCGCGGGTGGCGGCCAGCTCGCCACCGGCCAGCCCGGCGCCGGCGCCGGCGAGCACGTCGAGCCCGAGGGTCCGGGCGGCGACCAGGGTGACGGCCGTGACGGCCGCAGTGGCGAGCACTCCAGGGTGTCGGATGACGTGTGCCAGCCACGAGCGCGGGCGGAGGTCGTGGGCCTGGTCGCCGATCGGCGGACGTGGCGGCACCACGGCGTCGTGCACGGCATCCGCCCACGACGCGAGCACCGCCCGCCCCGGCTCGAACAGCGTGCGCAGGTCGCGCCGGCTCACGGCGCGCGCCTGCCGGGTGCCCCAGCGTGCGGCCACCGCACCGAACGGGTCGAGCGCGGCGAGCCCGCTGAGCTCGGCCCACGCCGCGCGGGGACGCTTGAGGAGCAGCAGGCCCACCCCGGCCAGCACCGAGGTCACGGTGACCCAGGCGGCGAGGGCGGGCGCGGCCCACCACGACACCCGCGCCAGCGCGACGCGCCGCGCCGCCCGACGCCGGGCGGGCGTGCGGGCGGTGGCCACTGCGGTGCCGGCGACCGAGTGGAGGCGCACCTGAGGGACGGCGACCACCCGGCGGCCGGCCGCGTGGGCCCGCCAGCCGAGGTCGAGATCGGCGGCGACATCACCGAAGGAGCTCCCCCAACCCCGCAGTGCGAGAAGGAGACTGCGCTCCACCAGGGAGCCGGCGAACGGCACCGCGAGCACGTCGGACACCTGGTCGTACTGGCCCTGGTCGGGCTCGCCCGGCACCGGGCGGGCGAGCAGCCGTCCCCCGCGGGTCGACCGCAGCGCCACAGCACGGAGCAGGTGAGGGTCGTCGGAGTCGACGTGCTTGCCCCCGACGATCCCGGTGGACGGGGACCGTCGCCAGGCGTCGACGAG
>JBOFBK010000541.1:0-14434 GCA_051645525.1 Dermatophilaceae bacterium
CGCGGTAGGCAACCTTCTCGAACGCCGACCGACTGCAGCGCAGGACGCTCGACCCCAGGGACCGTACCCGCTCGACGAGTGCCATCTGGGCGGGAGGGTCGAGCATCAGCTCCGGGCAGACCAGCAGCGAGGACGGCACCACGCCGGCGTCGACGGCGAGTCGAAGCTCGTCGTAGCCGTCGACGAGGGTACGACCCTCCTGCTCGCGAGCTCGCCGGCGCCGGAGCGCCAGCACCGCCTTGAGCCGGGGGTTGGCCGGCGAGGTCAGGAGCAGCTCGGGCATGGCGGGCTCAGCATCCCACGGCTCGGCATCGGCTCGCCGCCACTGACACACCAAGAGAGGGGCCGGCCCGTGTGGGCCGACCCCTCCCCGCCACCGGTCCGCTCGTCAGCGGGAGGGATAGGCCCAACCGGTGACGTTCTGGGTGTCCTCGAGGCCGGTATATCCCTCGCTGGGAAGGTACTGGTCCTCTTCGAACGCCACATCGAGGTCGTCGGCGGTGCCGCCGACACCGTCGGCGCCGACACCGTACAGGTTCTGGAGCCCGGCGCCACCGGCATCCATCAGATTCACCTGCTCGTTGAGGTTATCGGTGTGATAGTTGCCCACCGTGTGGCCGATCTCGTGCGCGGTGGCGTTGCCGACAGCCTGAGCCACGAACCGCTCACGATCGCTCGCGTCAGTGAGGTAGGTGTTCAGCGACGCCTCCGAGCCGGCGGGCTCGCTCAACGTGTCGAGCAGGATCAATGCGGAGTCCTCGTGGCCCCAGTTGCCCGGATCGATGAACTGTGCGACTCCGATCGTGCTGATGCCCGACTCGGCGATGGTGCCGCCGACGATGACTCGTGACACGTTCTCACGCCCGGCGAGACCTGGGTTGGTCCGCGAGTTCACCACACGCACACGAAGATTGGGATTCAGTCCATCCTCCGTGACCTCGGTGACGATGTTGTCGCGAACCTGCGCCGTGATGGCGTCGATCATCGCCTGCTCCCGGTCGGGGGAGATACCCCAGGCGGCGAGGAAGGTGGAGAACGGCGAGAGCTCGCGAACACCCGGGCCGCCCCAGATGTTGGTGTTGACCCGGCCCCCCTCGAAGTCGAGGTAGACCGTCTGGGTCCGTCTGCGGTCGGTCTCAGCACCCGGCCGGTAACCCTCGAGCTGCACCTGGTAGTCACCGTCGGCGCCACCCACGCGCAGCACGTACCAGCCGGCCTCCTCCGCCACGTAGGCGATCGAGGTGTTGCCGCCGCCCGGAAGAGGCGACTCCGGCGGGTAGAGGACCGACGGGTCGGTCCGGGCGCCGGACACCATCTGGGTGCCGTCGGGCCGAAACACCGTGAGCGTGTCGGCTGCGTCACTGCCGACCCCGCCGACCACGTCGCCCGGGCGGAGTTGCACGGCGTAGTCGTCGGAGTCCACCTGGGTCGAGGTCACGGATAGCAGGTAGTCGCCGGTGTCGGCGCCGCCGTTGCCGCTGGCCGGGTCGTTCGGGTCCTTCGGCAACGCGCCGGCACTCGAGAACCCCCCGACCACGACGTAGTGGATGCCGCCCGCCTCGGTCCGCGTGGTGATGCGGCCGGCCAGCCCGTCACCTGAGTCGTCGTCGGCGGCGACGAGAGTGCCGTCGGCCGCGTACAAGCCGATGGAGGTGTCGGTGCCTTGGGCGCTTCCCGAGGTGTCGGCGACGACAGTGAAGCCCGGTGAGACGTCGAGCTTGTAGAAGTCGAAGTCGTTGGTGCCGGTCCCGTCCGGCCCGTGCGGGCCGTCGCCCAGCACCCCCGACGTGGTGACCGCACCGCTCCCGGCGATACCGGTGTCGCCGGCGAGGGGGATGGCACCGTTGTCCTCGGCCACTGGGGCGAGCTCGCTCGGCGCCGGCGGTGCGATGACCGCCTGTTCGCCGACGATCCGCACCACGCTGCTCTTGCCGGCTGCGGTACCGAAGATGTCGACCGGCTCGGCCTTCGACAGCGCGTCGTTCGACCCGGCGGTGCCGGCCGGCTCCTTCTCGTCCCAGACGACCGGAGCGTCCGCCGCTGCGGTGCTGGCTTGCTCTGCGGCTCGGATCGACCGGTAGTCGGCGGACCCTGCACGCTCCTTCGCGCCGTTCTTCATCCGCAAGCGCCAGGCGGCCATGTCGACGGAGGTGAGGTCCTCGACGTTCGCGACGAACGGATTTGGTTCCGCCACAGCCATTTTGGTTGCGACGTCAGTCTTCTTGGGCGCGATCTGCAAGCCGGCTGCCAGTGCGTCGCGCTGACCCTCGGTCAACTGTCGCGGCGATGGCTCCACCGGCGCCGCGGCGGCGGACATCTGCATCGCGACGGCAGCAGCTACAGCGAGGGCGGCTCCGGTGTGGAGAAAACCTCGGCGACGTGTCATTGCGCTCCTTGTCCCTGGCATCGCGACTCGGCGGCCGCGTCATTGATGACGGAGCTCCCGCGGCCCCGATGCCACGGACGCTATGGGCGGGGATGGCGCCCCGCCACTCGAGTGGGGCCCATGTGGCGCATGTGACTCGTCACCGGTGTCGCCCCGGCACGAGATGCGTCATCGCCGAACGAGGTGTAGTGCGGCTCGTGACGGGATGCCGCGGGGCCGCGATGCAGGAGGCGGCGGTCGAGAATCAGATCCGCGCGTGGCGCGCCCGGGCGATGGAGTACACCCCGTAGGCGGCGATGCCGACTGCGACCGCGGTCAGGAGGACGGGTCCAAACGGCTGCTCCCGCAGGGTCTTCAGCGCACGACCAGCCAGCGGCCGGCCGGCTGCTCCATCAGGGTGCGGGTGACGTCGTCGGTCTGCTGCTCGTCGGTCTGCTGCTCGTCGGACCCGCCCGACCCCGCGGTGAACTTCCACGCCGACCAGGCGAGGAACCCGTAGACGACGGCCTTGCCGACGGCCTTCCCCCGATGGGTGGCGTCGTCGTGCGTGAGCACCGCCTCGGCACACTGCCAGAGCGCCAGGGCGCGCCGAAGCCGACGACCGCGGCCCAGAGCAACACCGGCCCGACCCCGCTGGACGCCATCGCCCCCAGCGCTCCGGACTTGTCGGCGCTGCCGCCGCCGCCCCACGCGAGGGTCAGGCCGATCCAGCCGATGACCAGGTGGAGCAGGCCCAGCACCGCGTAGCCGAGGCGAGCACCCCACTCCACGGCCGGGCTCTCGCTGGCGCTGCGGACGGCGTTCCCGGCCTGGGTGGCGCTCATGGCGCTCACCCTGCCACCGGCACGGATGCCGTGGGGGGACTCGTGCAGGCGAGGTCCAGCCTGGGCCATCGACCGCGAGCTTGTCGGACCCCCCGTGATCAGGGTGATCGTTGTGGGTTCGGCGTCGGCTCGGGCAGCGGGTCGCATCGCACGTCCGGGCCCTGGCCCGGTTGCCGTTCCGGTACGGCACCGGTCGCGAGGTAGTCGGCGATCGGCTGGGTGACGCACGGTTCCTCCTCCAGGGAGTAGGAGTGCGTGGTGCCTCCCTCGACCGCGATCAGGCGAGCCTCGGGGAACTCGGCACGGACGGCCAGGCTCTGGTCGTACGGCGTTGCCGCGTCGAGTGTCTCGACGGTCATGAGGATCGGCGGAGCCGAGCTGCCGTCGACCTCCACCGGCTTCTCGACCGGCGCGGGCCACCACAGGCAGGGCGATGTGTGCCACGCCGTGCGCCAGGCGAAGGACGGCGCTGTCTCGGCGACCTCCGCCGCCGCAGCGCGCCACTGTGACCAGCTCCGAGGGCCGGGTGCGTCCGTGCACTGCACGGCGTTGTAGACGGCGTACCCGTTCTCGGCGCTCGCCGACGTGTCGTACGAGTACTCCTCGATCAGCCCGGCGGCGTCGCGACCGTTGGCCCAGGCGGCGAACACTTCGGCCAGGTTCGGCCACCCGGGCTGGAAGTAGGCGACGCTGACGAACACGTCCGCCCATTCGGCTGGCCCGATCTCGCCTCCAGCGGGTCCGGCGGCCAGTCGGTCCTGTTCGGTGTACCAGCGCCGGCGAACCTCCGCACCGGTGGAACCCAGGTCGTAGGTCTCGTCGTACTTGGCCACCCAGTCGAAGAACAGGTTGAGGTTGCGGTCGAACGCCGCGCCCTGACTGAGCACCAGCTCGTCCCACACCTTCTCCGAGTCGACCGCCGAGTCGAGCACCATCCGGCGCACTCTCTCCGGATACATCGTCGCGTAGATCTGCCCGAGATACGTGCCGTAGGAGAAGCCGAAGTAGTTGATCTGCTCCTGCCCGAGCGCCTGTCGGATCAGGTCGATATCGCGCGCGGTGTCTTCGGTGCGCATGTTCGACAGCAGCTCGCCGCCGTTACGGGCGCAGTCGGCGGCGTACTGCTGCGAGCGGACGAGCCACTCCCGCTCGACCGCCGCCGACGTGGGTGTGTACGGGGGGCGTGGCCCGTCGAAGAACGTCGGATCGCAGGACAGCGCAGGTGTCGTCTCGCCGAGGCCGCGGGGGTCGAACCCGATCCAGTCGTACGCGTCGCCGACATCGTCGAGCACGAGCTCGCCGATCAACGACACCGTCAGCCCGGACGAGCCGGGTCCGCCCGGGTTGGTGATCATCACCCCCTGGTACTGGTCGTCAGGAACCGTGTGCTTGACCCGGGACAGCGCCAGGGACACCGTGGCGCCGGCCGGGCGGTCGTGATCCAGCGGCACGTCGAGGTGACCGCACTCGGCGCCGGCCTCCCGCAGGAGCTCGTCGTCGCACGGCCCCCACTCGATGACGCCCACCGGCCGCGTCGGCGGGCTCGCGGGCTCAGTCGCGGCGCCAGCCGAGGCTCCGGGGACCACGGCAGCAAAGGGTGCGAGACAGAGCACGACAGTTGCGAGTCGACTCATGGGCGGAGTTCCTTCCAGTGCCTGGTCGTTCACGGTGGTACCGAGCGGTCACGTACGACCGCCGCGACCGTTGTCGACGAGACCACGCTGTCGACGTGAGACCGCGTCGCCGTAGGCAGTTGGCCGAGCGTTCGGGATCGCGCTGTGAAACGTTTCTACACGAACCTGTCCGAGGGTTCTACACGAACCAGTCCGCAGCACGGGCATCTCCGGGATCCCTCGGCGGCTGCGCGTGTCAGTTCGGCCATCGAGTTGTCCTGCTCGTCCTGACTGTCGTCGACGCCCTTAGCCAGGCAGCAAACACGGGCGACGACGCGGCTGCCGGACGAGTGAGATTCGGCAAGAGCGTCATCCACGCTTGCCGAGTGGCTCGGGCACGTCCCCCGACGGCGGCGCGGGCGGCTCAGAGCAGGGAGTCGAGCACGGTGACCAGGCCGTCGTCGTCGACGTCGCCGGTGACCTCGTCGGCGACCGCCTTGATGTCGTCGGGCGCGTTGCCCATCGCCACCCCGCGCGCGGCCCACTGCAGCATCTCGCGGTCGTTGCGTTGGTCGCCGACGGCCACGGTGTGCATCGGCTCGACACCGAGCCGTCGCCGCATCGTCTCGAGCGCCGCGCCCTTGGACACGCCCTCGGGGGTGATGTCGAGCCAGGCGCTCCAGCCCACCGCGTAGCCCACGCCGTGCAGGCCGATCTCCTGAGTGCGCCGCAGGAACTCCTCGCTGGTGCTGCTCGGGTCGCGGAGGGTCAGCCGGGTGACGGGCGAGCCCATCAGCTCCTCGAACGGGACGACTCGGCTCACGCCGTCGACCAGCTCGCCGTCGGGGAACGGCCCGGTGACCTTGTACCCGACACCGACCTCCTCGACCGCGACGAGCGCCGTGGGGAAGTGCTCGCGCAGCATCCGCAGTGCCGGGGCCGGGTCGAAGGTGACCGCCTCGAGCACCTCGTAGCCCCGCTCGGCGGTGGGGTCGAGACGGAGCGACACCGCACCGTTGGAGCAGACGCAGTAGCCGGTGGTGAGGCCGAGCTTGTCGAGCACCGGCGCAGTGCCGAGGATGGTGCGCCCGGTGGCGATGACCACATGGTGCCCGGCGTCGACCACCCGCAGCACGGCGTCGTACACCCCGGGCGACATCACCCCGTCGTGGTCGACCGTGGTTCCGTCGATGTCGAGGGCGACGAGGTGCGGGGTTCGCGGCGAGGCGCTGGGGGAGGATTCGGTCGTCATCCCGCCTGACGGTACCCGTGCCTGGTGACGGCCCGGTGAATGGTGGCGACGAGCCTCGCATCGGCCGCGGACGATGCCCTCCGTGACAGCCTGCGTGTCGGTGGTCGTGCGTAGCGTCGGCCGGCATGAGCGACACCCGGCCTCTCGAGCTCGACCCTGCCGACGAACGGCACGCCGCCGTCCTCGAGCGCCTGCACACCGACGTCATCGGATGGTTCACGACCGTACGAGCCGACCACTCGCCGCACGCGGTGCCGGTGTGGTTCCTCTGGCACCGGGGTCGTGTCCTGGTGATGAGCGAACCCGATACCGCCAAGGTCGCCCACGTGCGCCGCGGGTCAGCGGTGTTGCTGCACCTGCACACCGCGGCGGACGGCGACGGCGTCGTCATCCTCACCGGGTGGGCCGAGATCAGCGAACGACCGGCCACCGCGTGGCTGCCCGAGATCGGCGAGGCCTACATCGCGAAGTACGCCGACGCGATGCGTGCGTTCGGCATGGGCCTCGACGAGATCGCCGAGCAGTTCCACGTCGTCATCGAGGTCGTTCCCACCGCTCTGCAGTCCTGGTGAGCCCGGCCGGATGAAGGGCGTGTCGTCCCGCTGCCACGGCCAGGCAACTCTCGCGACGGTTCCGCGTCGACGGCCGGGCATAGTGTCCGTACGAACCGACCGGCCCGGCCACCGCCGCGATGTGGCGATGGCCGGGCCGGGGGTCGAGACGAGACGAAGCGTGGTCGTCGGTCCGTGTGGATGCCGCTGTCCGACTCAGGGGGTGTTCACGGTCCGTGAGTCGAGGCTCTTGACCTGCTGGGTGCCGTCGGTGAAGGTGATGACGGCGTCGGCCGACTCCATGAGCTCGAGCTTCTTCACGTCTGTGATGTCACCGACCGGCCACCATGCGGCGAAGTAGCCGTTCGCGACGGTGGCGACGACGTCGCCGCGGTTCTCGGTGCGAACGGTGATCCGTTCCACCTCGGAACCGACCTGGCCGTAGAGGTGAACGATGTTCTCACCGGCGGGTCCTTCGGAGGTTCCGCCCCCAGCCAGCCAGATACGGCGCGGGTCGAGCGGCTCGTCCTCGCCCGAGAAGGTGCGTGCTTGGCCGGCGTGGTCGTCTTCGTCCGCGTGCGGCCCCCCGTCCAGGCAGAGCGCTTCGAACCCGGTACCGCTGAGGACGACGAGGCTCCACGCGCCGCGCTGCTCGGCCAGTGCCACCTGACTCCCGTTGATCGACGTCAGCACGTCCGGCAACGGGATCTCGGAGGAGCGTGCTGCTTCCTCCGATTCCGCGAGATAGCGAGCACCTGCTTCCGCGGACTCCACGTTCTCCTGGCGGCACTCGGCGGCAGCAGCCGCCTGCTGCTCAGCGGTGGGCTTCTTCGGCGTCGCCGTCCACGTGGCGTAGGCAGACTCCCCGCCTCCGATGAAGTGGGTGGCGATGATCCCGACCGTCGCGGCGGCGGCGCCTCCGATCACCACGGCCCGGCGGGCCGTTCGACGACGAGGCGGACGGATGGGAACGGACCCGGTCTCGACGCCGTGCCTCGGGCTGGCCAGGATGGTGATGAGCGTGGCGTGCTCGCGGGTCAGCTGCGCGGCGTCGAGCTCGGCCGGCGCCGGATCGAGATGCGTCAGCGCGGTGGTGGTGGTGGGGTCGAGGCGCTTCATGACGAGCTCACTTCCGGGAGGAGGGCGGGGCGGTTCGCAATGGTGTCGACGAGATGGAGATGGCGGCGCAGGTTGCGGCGGGCGCGGCTGAGGCGCAGCCGGAAGGCCACCGGGGAGATGCCGAGCACGAGGGCTGCACCGGTCGACGTCAGGTCGTCCCAGTAGGCGAGGCTGAGCACCTCTTGGTCCATCTCCGTGAGGCGTGGCCACGCGGCGGCGAGATCCATCCGGCGGGCGACCAGCTCGACATCGATGCTGGTGGTCGGGGAGCCCTCCTCGGTGGCGATCCGCACCGCGAGGGCTTTCCGGCGACGGTCGCCACGCCGGTCGTTGAGCAGGACCTGGCGGGCGATACCGAAGGTCCAGGCCCGCCCGGCGTCGTCGTCGGCGGGGAGGTCGTTCAGTCGCCGCCAGAGGACGAGGAAGACCTCGGCGACGACGTCCTCGGCGTGGGTCGGGTGCACCCGGCGGGTCACGAACCGGAGCACGTCGGGGTACCAGGCGGTGTACACCGCACTGAACCGTGTCTCGTCCGTGAGCTCCGGGGGAGTCTTCTCGACGCTCATGTCAGCATCTCGATCGGCTGGTCGTGGTGTCCATGCCCGGTTCCTGTCCATCGGGGTCCGGGGTGTGTCGTCGGATGACGCGTCGACGCGTGGCTCGCCGCCGCTGGTAGGCGGTGGATGTCGTACGACAGCCTCGAGCGTCCGGATGCCGCCCGTCCTGTCAGGGCCCTTCGCTCGCCGTCCGCCGGGTTCGTCGATCGCCGTCCGCGATGCGCTCGCCGTCCGCGATGCGCTCACCTCTCGCGGGACGGTCCTCGAGCGCGAGCGTCAGCTTCTTCAACAGGGCGTTGAGTCGCCGCTGCTCGGCCGGGGTCAGCACCCCGACGAGCTCGTCCTCGGCCCGCCCGCGCCGGTCCATCGCGGCCCGCCAGACCTGAGTCCCGGCTCGAGTGGCCTCGACGACAACACGGCGACGATCCTGCTCGGACATACGGCGTTTCACCCACCCCGCCTTCTCGAGGGCAGCGAGCCGCCCGGTGATCCCCGCAGGTGAGACACCCAGGTCGGCGGCGAGCTCGCCCGGACTGGCCAGGCCCGGGGTGTCGCGAATCATCAGCACGTGGAGCGTCCGGTACTCGTGATCCTCGAGCCCTGACTCGACCAGAGCGTCCTTCGTGGTCGACCTCAGGTAGCGGGCGACGGCACCGATGCGAACGGTGATCGCCTCGACCTCGGGGTCGAAGTCGACGTCGATCCAGTGGTCCTTCCACCGGGCGACGTGCCGGTCGGCCCAGTCCTCGCGTGCCACGACGAGATCCTAGCCCGGCAGAGCTCATTACTACATTGGCGAATATTTCGCTACCGAATTAGCATCCCTTGGATGCCGACCATTTCGATCCAGCGTCGCCCGGAGCCACTGGACGCCGCACCCGGCCCACTCGCGCACCACGACTTCAGGGCCCTCGTCGCCGGGACCACGGTGAGCGCTCTCGGAAACGCGATCAGCCCGGTGGCGCTCGCCTTCGCGGTCCTCGACCTCGGCGGCAGCCTGACGCGGCGGGTGATGCCGAAGGCTCAGGCGGTCGCCGCTACGCGGAAGGCCGACGCCAGACGTGGTTTGCGCCTCGCTCACTGGAACGCAAGGCTGTCCCCAGCATCCGGCGGACCGACCGCCGGCATCGACACCTCAGGAGCGTAGATGGCTGCACGACCAGTAGTGCGTTGGGAACTGAACTCCCGTGACCCCAGAGCGCAGCAGCACTTCTACCGGGAGCTGTTCGACTGGAGCATCGACGCCGACAACCCGGCGGGCTATGGCTACGTGACGACCGGCGACGCCGGGATGCCCGGGGGGATCGGGCCCGAGCCGCACTACGGCACGCGGATCTATGTCCAGGTACCTGATGTCGCCGACGCATTGGCACGAGCCCGGGAGTTCGGAGCCGGTTTCACCGACGGGCCTGCGGAACTCGGCGGCTTCGTCCTCGGTGTGTTCGACGACCCGGAGGGGAACCGCATCGGGCTGGTTCAGGAGTAGTCGACACGGCCCATCCGGCTCGAGCAGTGAGGAGCAGTCCCCGTAGGCTCGGCCGAGCTCGATCACCCGCGGGGCTGACCGACCTTCCAGAACCCGCAGAAATAGACCCGGCGACGGTCGAGGCCGTGCCGGACCAGTGCGCGGCGGGCGCCCGCCGCCAGGCCGCTCTCACCGCAGGCCCACGCGTACGCCACCGGGGCGCCGCCTGCCGCGAGGTGACGGTCGAGCGCGGGCAGCAGCGCGCCGGCCGCGCGGCATCCTTGGTGCGGCGAGGGCGGAGCCGATCACCTCGACCTGTTGCTGCCACGGGGTGCCCCACGGCGCGTCGGTGTACGCGACGCGCCATCACCACCGGCACTGCCCTGCGTCTGTCCAGGGCCCTCGGTGTCGACGACCGGTCCTGGATCACCCTCCAGACCGACTACGACCTCGAGGTCGAGCGCGACCTCCACAGCGACGAACTGGCCACGGTGACCACCCTGGTGGCGGGCTGATCGCAGCCCTCGCGCTGGCTG
This sequence comes from Dermatophilaceae bacterium, assembly GCA_051645525.1. GTDB lineage: Bacteria > Actinomycetota > Actinomycetes > Actinomycetales > Dermatophilaceae > JBOFLG01. The sequence goes on from JBOFBK010000541.1 coordinate 10,304, forward strand.
ATCCCGGCCGAGCTACCCGCCCTCACCCAGGACGCTGCCGAGATGACCGTTCCGCAGGCCAGTAGGAGATGCGGAGCCCCAGATCAGGGGTCTCAGTCCTGATACCGCTCGGGCCTCGGCTCGTTTCCGGGATAGTTGCAGGTCTCGCGTCGAGGGCCGCCGACCTCGGTGCCGGTGGCGGTGAGCGCGAGCGCGCCGTCGCGGATCTCGGCACCGGTGAGCTCGAGGCCCTGCGGCAGATCCTGCTCGAAACACCACCGATCGACGTAGTCGAGCAGGATGCCGCCAGCCGCGCCTCCCAGGGAGGTCTTGTCGAGTGTGGTGACGTCCATCGACCGGCCGTCGACCCGAAGGCTTTGAGGAACCCACTTCAGCGTGCCCTCGTCCACCACGACTCCGAGCCGGAGTTCGTAGGCCGGGCGTGGAGGGGGATCGTCCTCATCCCCGACCTCGCCGGACACGACGATCGATTCTCCCTCGAACCGAACCCGGTTCTCTCCCTCGAGGAGCTGGACCTGGATGATCGTCGCCGACATGGGGTGTCGCACGACGACCGAACCGGTGGCGCCGTGCAGGACCGACACGTCCTCCGCGACCACGTCAAGAGGGCCGATGTACGGGCCCAACCAGACGAACTCCGCGGTCAACTCGACCCGGTCGAGCCCTCCGGTCAGTGCCTGCCACACCACCGGCGTCCGCCCGACATCGACCTCGACCCCGTCGGATTCCGCTTCGCCGATGACCGCGTCGCGCATCTGCTCGGCGGCCCACGCACGACCACCCACCTCGGCCAGCAGGATCGCGGCGACCACGGCGACCGGGATGAGCACCCGCCGAACCCGGGGACGCCTCGACCAGGAGAGGACCTTGCCGACATATCGGTTCATCTATCCACATCCATTCACGGTCTCGGCTCGACGAGCCTGATCCAGATGACCCACGCGCTCACGATGCGGCCCCGGTCGGGGTGCGGGGCCACGCTGACGACGGTGCTTCGACGGCCGCCATCCGAGGTGTCAGTACGGACCGGGATCCCAGTAGTCCCCGGTCTCGCGGCAGGTCTCGCGTCGGGGCCCACCGACATCCGTGCCGGTGGCGGTGAGCACGAGCGCTCCGTCGTCGATCTTTGCGCTCTCCAGATCGAGGCCCCAGGGCATGCCCTGCTCGATGCACCACCGATACTCGTAGTCGGGCACGACGATGAAGCCCACGCCACCCAGCGAGGTCTCGTCGAGCGTGGCGACGTCCACCGGCTGGCCGTCGACCCGGAGGCTCTCGGGGATCCACTTCAGCGTGCCGTCGTCCGCCACGACTCCGAGTTCGATCTCGTAGCGAGAACGTGGCGGGGGATCGGCCAGGCCGAACTCACCGGAGACGACGACGGAGTCTCCCTCGACCCGGATGGAATCTCCTGCGGGCGAGTACCACTCGAGGCTTCGCTGTGACACCCGGTGCCGCCCGACGACCGAGCTGGTGGTGCCGCCCCATACCGGCACGTCCTCGGCGACCACCTCGTAGTCGCCGCCTTCGCCGGCGATCGCGTACGGGGAAACCGTCGCCGAGAGCTCGACCCGGTCGAGCCGCCCGGTGAGTGCCTGCACGACCACCGGCCATCGTCCGAGATCGACATCGACCTCGGCGCGGTCGACGCGTCGGGTGCCGTCGGCGAACGCCTCACGCATCCGCTCGGCGGCCCACCACCGACCGCCCACCTCAGCGGCGACCAGCACGGCGACCACCACCACCGGGATCAACACCCGCCGAACCCGCGGACGCCACGACCACGACGCCACTCTGCGGACCAACCCGCTCATCCATCCACATCCATCTCACGGTGCCAGCGGGCCGGCCCGACAACGGTGCACGAACCGCGAGGCCGCCCACGATCACGACTCGACTCGATGACCGGATCGCGGCCTTGCGACGCGGACGCACAGAACGTACCAGCCCCGGTGGCGGAGGCGGCTCGGCTCGCGTTGGAGCCTTACGAGCCCCGGGTGAGCCAGGGGCTCTTCCCGCGCCAGGCCCGTACCGCGTTGACCACGCAAACGATGACGAACCCGACCGAGACGAACTCCACGGCGGCCGGGTCGTCGACGTCACCGCCGGATGCCTCGAAGGCACCAGACGCCACACCGACGACGAATGCCAGGGCGACGAAGGCCAGCACGGTGAGCAACGCGGCGACGGCGTGCCGCTTGACGTGACGAGGGCAGGAGTCGAAGAAGAGGCACACGATCGCGAACAGCCCTTGGCCGAGCCATGGCATCACGGCCAGCATGCGGATGAACGGCGTCGGGGTCTCCGTGGTAGCGGTCGAGGTGGCAGCGTTCTGGGACATCGAGTTCCTTCCTGGTCGACGGCTGTCGCCGCCGTGGTGATCGGTCGGTGTCGGCCTCCCGGCGAAGGGACAACCGCTTGGGCGTCATCACGGAGATCCGGGTGCCGCCTCGTCGGCGCAGCGCAGGCCGTTGGCCGGGACGGTGAGCTCGGTCAGGTAGGCCTGCACGGCGGATGTCACGCAGTCGCTGTTTCCCGTCGCGGTGTGGGTGGTGCCCTCGAACGTGACCAGGCTGGCGTTGTCGAGGATGTGGCTCAGGGCCACCGAGTCCTGGTACGGGGTGTCCGGGTCGCCGGTGGTGCCGACGACGACGATCGGTGCCGAGCCCTGGGCACGGAAGTCGCCCTGGTAGGTGCTCTTGCGCTCCGCCGCCCACCGGGTGCACGCCGGTGCGTGGGTCTGGTCGTAGGCGGGCGGCGTGTAGGCGAGCAGCCGTCCTAGCCGCGGGCCGGCAGCCGCCTGGGCGTCGAGCCCTGCGCGCAGCGCCTTCGTCGAGCGAGGAAAGACGCGGTCGTTGCACTCCACCGCGACATTCGCGTCGAAGGAGCTCACGGACGAGGCGTTGACCAGCTGCAGCAGGTCTCCCTCACCTGCTGCCAGCCCGGTGAGCAGGGTCGCGAGGTTGCCGTAGCCGCGCTGCTGCCCGCGGCTGAGGAGATTCAGCGTCGTGAAGGCGAGGGTGACCGCGTTGGCGGTGACGCTCGGCACGTCCTCGGCCGCCGGCAGGTCCACGGGGTCGCGATCGAGCTGTGCCGCGAGGGCGTCGAAGGCTGCGGCGGAGTCGCCGTCCCCGAACCCGCACGCCTCGCCCGCTTTGTCGCACCATGCGAAGAAGCGAGACAGAGCATGATCTGCGGCTACCGCCTGCGGGATGTCCTGCGCGTACCCGCCACGGGTGTACCGCACCGGGTCGTAGGCGCCGTCGAGCACCGCCGCCCGGACCCGGCTCGGGAACAGGTCGGCGTACACGGTGCCGAGGTAGGTGCCGTAGGAGTAGCCGAGGTAGCTGAGCCGCTGATCGCCCATCGCGGCGCGGACGACGTCCATGTCGCGCGCGGCGTGGTCGGTGCCGAGGTAGGGGAGCAGGTCTGCGGCGTTGCGCTGACACGCCCGGGCCAGCTCGGCGCCCTGCTTCGACGCGTTCCGGAAGGCGCGGTCGGCATCCGAGATCGTCGCCGAGCCGAGCCGTTCCAGGTACTCCTCGTCGCTCCAGCAGTCGATCGGCTCGCTCGCACCCACGCCGCGCGGGTCGACGCCGACGATGTCGAAACGGCCACCGAGGAACTCGTCGTAGGCCGCTCCCGCGCCGGACACCGTCTCGACGGCGGACTTACCGGGCCCGCCGGGGTTGACGAACAGCGGCCCGACCCGGTTCTCCTGGTCCGACGCCGGGTACCGGATGACGGCGAGGTCGGTGGTCGGCCCGGTCGGGTCGTCGTAGCTCCGTGGGACGGCGTACGTCGCGCACTCCAGGCCCGGGAGCGCCTCGCCGCACGGGGCCCACTCGATCGGCGCGACGTCGTCCAGCACGCCACCCACGCGAGACGACGCACCTGCCGGGGGCGCGTCCGCCCTCGCGGGAGCGACTGCGGACGCCGACGCCGGCAGCAGCGCGAGGGCGCAGAGCGTGGCGGTGGCGAGGCCGATGGACCGCCGCATCATGGTGGAACCTTTCAATCGATGGGTCGGCCCGGGTCGCGGGTGAATGATGAGAGCGGACGTGAACGACCCTCGGACGCACGGCGACACGTGCGGAGGATGCCGGAGTCACGTCGCGAGTCGTCGATCGC
>JBOFBK010000542.1:0-6931 GCA_051645525.1 Dermatophilaceae bacterium
CCGCGCTCGGGCTCACCGCGCTGATCCTGCTGTTCGGCCCGGTCTCCGGCGCACACTTCAACCCGGTGGTGTCCGCGGCGGACTGGCTGCTCGGCCGCCGGGCCGGCACCGGGCTCACCCCACGCCAGCTCGCTGCCTACGCCGCGGCCCAGACCGCGGGCGCGGTCGCCGGGGCACTCCTCGCGAACGCCATGTTCGACACCTCGACCGCCCTGTCGAGCACCGACCGCGCCACCGGCCCCCACCTGCTCGCCGAGGTGGTGGCGACCGCCGTGCTCGTCGCGCTCGTGTTCGCGCTGGCCCGCACCGGCCGTGGCGCGCTGGCCGCGCCGGCGGTCGGCGCCTACATCGGGGCGGCCTACTGGTTCACCAGCTCCACCGCGTTCGCGAACCCGGCGGTCACCATGGGCCGGGTCTTCTCCGACACCTTCGCCGGCATCGCCCCGTCATCCGTACCGGCGTTCGTCGGCGCCCAGCTGGTGGGCCTCGCCGTCGGCGTCACCCTCACCCTGGTGCTCTACCCGGATGCCGGGAAGCGCGCCGGTGACGTGGTGGTCCCGCACCCCGCCAACTCGATGCCGACCCATAACGAGGAGACCCGATGACGACCGACCGCCCGACCGAGAAGCCCTCGGTGCTCTATGTGTGCGTGCACAACGCCGGCCGTTCGCAGATGGCCGCCGCTTACACGCACCACCTGTCCGGAGGGGCGGTGGAGGTGCGCTCGGCCGGGTCGGCCCCGGCCGACGAGGTCAATCCCGCGGCCGTGGCGGCGATGGCCGAGGACGGCGTCGACATCGCCGGCGCCGCCCCGACCGTGCTCACGACCGACGCGGTGCAGGCCTCCGACGTCGTCATCACCATGGGCTGCGGCGACGCCTGCCCGATCTTCCCCGGGAAACGCTACGAGGACTGGGAGCTCGACGACCCCGCCGGCCAGGGCGTCGAGGCCGTGCGCGTCATCCGCGACGACATCAAGCGCCGGGTGCTCGCCCTGCTCGGCGACCTCGGCGTCGACCCGGTCGGCCGCTGACCGGGGTCGACGCCGAGCTCGCGGCCCGGACCCTGGCTGCCGGTCGCTGCGCCGACAGCGTGGGGTCTCGATCGTCAGCCGAGGTCGACCCGGATGCCGGTGAGCTCCTCGCTGCGTTCCCACAGGGCTGCCGCCAGCGCCTCGTCGCGGGCCAGCGCGCTGAGCTCGGCCGGTCCGACCGGGCCGCGAGTCTCGCGGAGCCGTGTCGGGCCGGTGTAGCTGCCGGGCTCGGCCACCACCGCCGCGTACAGCACCGCCTCCGCACCTTGATCCGCCGGCGGGACCAGTAGCCGGCTGGCGACGGCTCCGACCCGGCCCATCAGCCGGTTCGACCCGATGCCGTCGGGGCTGGCCACGAGGTTGGTGGCGGTGGTGCCCGGGTGGGCTGCCGTCGACGTCAGGATCGACCCTGCCGCGGTCGCGCGCCGGTGCAGCTCCATGGCGAAGAGCAGGTTGGCGAGCTTCGAGCGTGCATAGCCCTTCGTCGGGGAGTAGCCCTGCGCCGGATTGCCGTCGAGCACAGCCGCGTCGCTCTGTCGGTGGGAGATCGAGGACACGGTCGTGACCCGGGGCGCCGGTGCTTCGAGCAGCTGCGGCATGAGCAGCCCGGTGAGCGCGACGTGGCCCAGATGGTTGGTGCCGAACTGGAGCTCGAACCCGTCGGCGGTGGTGCGGTGCTTCGGCGGCATCATCACGCCGGCGTTGTTCACGAGCAGGTCGAGCGGGCCGTCGAGACGGCCGGCCAGCTCGCGTACCGAGTCCAGCGACGCCAGGTCGAGCCGCTCCACGGTCACCTGACCGCGCGCGCCGGCGGCTCGGATGCGATCGGCGGCCGAGTTTCCCGCCTCGACACCCCGCACCGCGAGAACGACATCGGCACCGGCGCGGGCCAGCTCACGAGCCTCGACGAACCCGATACCCGAGTTGGCGCCGGTGATCAGCACCCGTCGTCCGGAGAGGTCCGGCAGGTCGGCAGCGGTCCAGCGGGTCATCGAGTCTCCTCAGGTAGGCGCGCACCCGGCATCCGGCGCCGGAATGCTCGTCGATGTCTACGCGCACCGACGGCAGGCTGTTCCACGGGCCGCCGATGCTGCTGCGGTCTGCTCCGCCGGCCTCGTTCGACGTGCGGACGTCACGCCGGAGTACGGATGGCGCGAGGCTCACTCCGCGGACGGCGCCGCGTCCCGCTCCGCACGGCTGCGGAGGATGCAGAACTCGGTGCACTCGGGGTCGACGAGCGTCACCCAGCCGGTGCCGGGACCCCACGTGCCGCGGAGGTCGGCCACCTCGGTCGCCCCGGGGGTGAGCAGCCGGGCGAGCTCGTCGTCGCAGGTGCCCTCGACCGGCTCGAGGTCGAGGTGGATGCGGTTCTTCCCCGCCTTGCCCTCGGGCACCTCGGTGAAGAGCAGCCGGTGGCCGTCGTCGCGGCGGACGATCGTGCACTCCTCGTCGCCCGGCTCGTTGGGGTCGCCGTCGACGTCGACGTCGTCGAGCACCCCCTTCCACCACTCGGACAGCTCGTACGCGTTGCTGCAGTCGACGGTCGTATGCGACACCCGTGCAGTCACGGCCGCCACCCTGCCAGCGGCGGTCGCGCATCGTCATCCGGTCTACCTCGTCGTCCCCGCGCAGGTCGAGACGCGGCAACACGCCGGTGGGCGTAGGGCGTCGTGCGTCTCGATGCGACCGCAGAGAGCTGTGGTCGAGGGCTCGATCGGGGACTCAGACGACGATCGCCGCGGGGACGCCGTCGGAGAACACCTCCGGCGGGTCCGGGAGGCTGCGTGCGGCCCCGGCCGCGCGCCGGGCCGCCGACCAGGCCACCGCGCACGCGTCGAGCACGTCGTCGGTGGCGTACCCGCGGCCCGAGAGCACCGACGGGCGCGCCACACCAGCAGCGGCCAGTGCCTCGAGCCGTCGCCGGGCACCCTCCTCGGTGCGCTTCCCGGCGGTGATCGGCGCGCCCGACATCTCGGCGAACGACACCTCGGGGTGGATCTCGACCACCTCGACCGTCGGTCGGGTGCGCACCCAGGCGTCCACCTCGACGATCTTCGCCCGCAGCGCGAACGCCTGCGCACCGACGCCCTGGCCGCTCAGGGCGCGGTTCACGGCATCCGCCTCGGCCCGGTCGGCGGCGAGGTAGGCCGGCCGGGTGAGCGTGGTGAAGACCGAGCTGGCCCGGCCGGGCAGTGACCGGCGGGCGAGCACATCGGCTTGGCGAACAGTGTTGTCGGGCAGCCCGATCGGGATGTCGATGCCGACCACGCGCACGTCGGTCTCGGCACGCACCGTCTCGACGAGCTCCTCGATGGTGCGCGCCACGACCACCCGCGGGCGGGGTGCTCCGGGCATGAGCACGACGCCCACCCAGCCGGCCTTGCACCCGTCGACTCCCAGCACCGGGACGATGATCTCGAGCGGCGCGGTCCGCGTGGCGGGCTCACCGCGCGCGTCGGGTGAGTCGACCACCGACGACCCGCGCGCATCATCCGGCGAGCGGATGGCGCCCGGGGTGCCGGCGTCTCCCGGCGAGCGGACGCCGCTCGGGGCGTCAGCGTCATCCGGCGCGAGAAGCGTTGCGACAGAATCGAGCACGAGGTCGAGACCGATCTCGAACTCCGGGGCGAACGACCATCCCGGCTGCATCGCACGTTCGCATGCGAACTCGGTGAACCACGGGTAGGCGGCGGCTACCTCCTCGTCGAGGATGTCGGCACCGATGGCGGCGAGCTCGTCCTCGGTCTCGAAGGGCAGGGCGAGCTCCTGGAGCACGAACCCGTACAGGTGGGCGTCGAGCAGGGCCACCGCGCTGCCGGTCGCCGCGAGGTCGAAGCCCGCCGTGCGCAGGCAGCCGAGCACGGCGTCGTGGTGGGCGATCGTGCCCGGGCCGGGGGAGCGCCTGGAGTCCATCAGGCCGACCGCCCAGGGATGCCGCCGCAGCGCCTCACGCCCGGACACCGACCGCCGGCGCAGCTCCGCGCGCCACTCGCCACCGGCTGCGGGGCGGTGGATCTCGGCGAAGACCGCGTCGACCATGCCGTCGAGCAGGTCGTCCCGGCCGCGCACGTGGTGGTAGAGCGACATCGCCTCGACCCCGAGGCGGCCGGCGACCGCACGCATCGAGGCCGCGGTCAGCCCGCCGTCGTCGGCGAGGGCGAGGGCCGCTGCGACCACTCTGTTGCGGCTCAGTGCGGTTCGGGGCGTGCGGGGCACGGATGAAGCTCCTCCGGGGACGGATGTCGTCGAACGACTTGCGGCAGCTTACGGCGTAAGGCTAGCGTGCCCGTCATCCGACCTGACTTACGGCGTAAGGAACCCCATGCGAGCCGTCGTCCAGCACCGCTACGGCGGGACCGAGCAGCTGCTGCTCACCCACCTGCCCGTGCCCGAGCCGGGGCGAGGTGAGGTGCTGGTCCGGGTGCACGCCGCCGCGGTCGACCGTGGCACCTGGCACGTGATGACCGGGCTCCCCCTCGTCGTGCGGCTCGGGCTCGGCCTGCGCCGGCCACGAGCACAGGTGCCCGGCCGCGACCTCAGCGGGGTCGTGGTGGCCCTGGGCCCGGACGTCGACGGCTACGCGGTCGGCGACGAGGTGGTCGGCACCGCCGGTGGGTCGTGTGCCGAGCTCGCCGTCGTGCCGGTACGCCGGATGACGCACGCGCCCAGGTCGATCGGCCCGCTCGACGCCGCCGCGCTGCCGGTGTCGGGGCTCACCGCACTGCAGGCCGTGGAGGCGGCTCGGGTGGTTCCGAGTTCGCGGGTGCTCGTCGTCGGCTCGTCCGGTGGGGTCGGCAGCTACGCCGTACAGCTCGCCGTCGCTCGGGGCGGCCGGGTCACCGCGGTGTGCGGGCCGGGCGGCGCCGGCCTGGCCCGCTCGCTCGGGGCGGCCGACGTGGTCGACCGCGCCACCGAGCCGCTCGACGCCCGAGGTGCCGGCTACGACGCCGTGCTCGTGCTCGGTGGTACCGGGTCGGTGCGCGAGCTGCGGCGGCTGCTCGCCCCGCGCGGCGTGCTGGTGGTCGTCGGCACCGAGACCGGCGGACGGTGGTTCGGTGGGGTCGAACGCGGGCTGCGGGCGGCGCTGCTCTCGCCGTTCGTGCACCAGCGGCTGGTCATGCACGTCTCGCGCGAGGACGGCGCCGACCTGCGCCGTCTCGTCGAGCTGGTGGATGCCGGGGCGGTGCGGCCGGTGGTCGAGCGCCGGTTCGCCCTCGACGAGGTGGCCGCCGCGATCGACCACGTCGCGGCCGGTCGGGCTCGCGGCAAGGTGGTCGTCGACGTCTCGTCCTCGATCGCCGGCCGATCGGCGGGCGAGGTGTCCACGGCATCCGGCTGAGCCGTCGCAGAACGCGCGAACGGCACCCCGGCCGCGATCGGCTGGGATAAGCGGGGTGCCAAGGGTGCAGCGGAGCGCGCGAACGGCACCCCGGCCGCGATCGGCTGGGATGGGCGGGGTGCCAAGGGTGCAGCGGAGCGCGCGAGCGGCACCCCGGCGGCGATCGGCTGGGACGGGCGGGTGCCGAGAGTGCAGCGGAGCGCGACGGGACCGGCGCGGCAAGGACGGCACCGGTGAGACAGTGGACGACATGGCTCGCACCTCACGGCTGACCCGGATGCTGGCGCCCTGGCGGTCGGCGCCTCGCTCCGAGGTGGACCCGACCGACGTCGACGTGCATCGCCGCCGGTCGGCGGCGGCCGGGGTCGAGGGCGTGGCGGTCGCGATGAACCGCGCGGTCGGGCAGATGGGGCCGGCGCGAGCGGTGGCGGCCCTGCGCCACCTCAACCAGGCCCACGGGTACGACTGCATGGGCTGCGCGTGGCCGGACCCCGACCCGGAGCACCGCAGCGTCGCGGAGTTCTGCGAGAACGGCGCGAAGGCGGTCGCCGAGGAGGGCACGAGGCGGCGCGCCGACCCGGCGTTCTTCGCGCGGCATCCGGTGGCCGAGCTGGCGACGTGGAGCGACTACCAGCTCGGCCAGCAGGGCCGCATCACCGAGCCGATGCTGCTCCGCGAGGGCGGTACCCACTACGAGCCGGTGTCGTGGGACGAGGCGATCGGGCTGGTGGCGCGCACCCTCCAGGGCCTGGACTCACCCGACGAGGCGGCGTTCTACACCAGCGGGCGCGCCTCGAACGAGGCGGCGTTCGCGTACCAGCTGTTCGCGCGGGCGTTCGGCACGAACAACCTCCCGGACTGCTCGAACCTGTGCCACGAGTCGACCTCGGTGGCGCTTGCCGAGTCGATCGGCATCGGCAAGGGCTCGGTGAGCCTCGACGACGTGCACCAGGCCGAGCTGGTCGTCATCCTCGGCCAGAATCCGGGCACCAACCACCCGCGGATGCTCACCGCGCTGGAGCGCACCACACAGCGCGGCGGGAGGATCGTCGCCGTCAACCCGCTGCCCGAGGCCGGGCTGATGAAGTTCGACAACCCGCAGACCGTGCGCGGCCTCACCGGCCGCGGGCAGCCACTCGCCGACGAGTACCTCCCGATCCGCATCGGCGGCGACCTTGCGCTGCTCCAGGCCCTCGGTGCGCTGCTGCTGGAACGGGGTGCCGTCGACACCGAGTTCGTCGAGCGGTACACCACGGGGTTCGACGCGTGGCTCCAGCACGTCTCCGCCGTCGACTGGGATGACGTGCACCGCGCCACCGGGCTGGAGCGGGCGCAGATCGAGCGGGTGGCCGACCTGCTCGCCGCGTCGCGGGCCACCGTGTGGTGCTGGGCGATGGGGCTCACCCAGCACCGGCATGCCGTCGCCACCATCAAGGAGATCGCCAACCTCGCGCTGCTGCGCGGCGACATCGGCAAGCCCGGCGCCGGTCTGTGCCCGGTGCGGGGGCACTCGAACGTCCAGGGCGACCGCACGATGGGGATCTCGGAGAAGCTGCCGG
>JBOFBK010000543.1:0-1659 GCA_051645525.1 Dermatophilaceae bacterium
ATGGTGGTCGGCGTGCTGGCCGGAGCGGTCGTCGCGGGAGTCGCCGGCGTGCTGAAGGCGTGGCGGGGCGTGCACGAGGTGATCTCCACCATCATGCTCAACTACATCGTCGCCGGGTTCGCCTACTGGGCGGTCATCGGCCCGCTGCAGGGCGAGTCGGCCAGGCAGGCGCAGCTACCGCAGACCGAGCTGATCCCCGAGGCCGCGCAGGTCGGCGCCGTCGCCGGCATCCCGGTCGGCTTCGTCATCGCCGTCGCCTTCGCGGTGCTGTGCTGGTTCCTGCTCTCGCGCACGACGCTCGGCTTCCGGCTCAACACCGTCGGCAAGAACGCCGAGGCGGCCCGCTACGCCGGTGTCTCCATCCCGAGGACCGTCGTGCTGTCGATGCTCCTCGCGGGCGGGCTGGCCGGGCTGGCCGGCACGCTCGAGGCGCAGGGGACCCTGCTCCGGTTCGAGCCGGCCATCACCGGCACCCTCGGCTTCGACGGCATCACCATCGCCCTGCTCGCCCGAGCCAACCCGCTGGCCTGCATCCCGGCAGCGTTCCTCGTGGGCCTGATGCGCACCGGTGCCGCCGGCCTGCAGTTCGCCACCCAGAGCCCCGCTCTCCCGTCGGGGCTCACGCCCGAGATCGTCGACGTGCTGCTCGCCGTCATCCTGCTGCTGGTCTCGATCCCGGTGCTCGGACGGTGGATCTTCCGCAGCCGGGCCGACAAGGTGTCGGTCGCCACGACGAGCTGGGGGTCGTGACCGTGATCGACTGGGCGAACCGCAACCGGGGCACGCTGGTCGTCGCCGCCGTCGTCATCGTCGCCGCCTACGCCTTCTACTGGGCGCGCAACGACATCGCGCCGAGCATGTACGTCTCGGCGTGGGACTACGCCATCCCGCTCGTGCTCGCCGCGCTCGTCGGCGTCATCGGGGAGCGCAGCGGCGTGGTCAACATCGGCATCGAGGGCCAGATGATCGTCGCGGCGTTCGCCGGCTTCTTCGGCGCCGCCTACAGCGGGTCGCTGCTCGTCGGCGTGCTGGCCGGGGTCGGCAGCGGCCTGATCACCGGTGGCTTCCTGGCCTGGACCACCGTCCGGTGGCGCATGGACCAGATCATCGCCGGCGTCGTGCTCAACATCTTCGCCGCCGGGGTCACGTCGTTCTACCTGCGCTCGGGCCAGGTGCTGCCGGGCACGCTGCCGACGTTCGACATCCCGGGGCTGTCGCTGCTCCCGCTCGTCGGCGAGGTGTTCTTCTCGAGCACCAGCACGTTCGCGACCCTCGCCATCGTCGCGGCGCTGGTGGTGCACGTCGCGCTGTTCCGCACCCGGTGGGGCCTGCGCACCCGTGCGGTGGGCGAGTACCCGTCGGCGGCCGACACCGCCGGCATCGACGTCGAGCGGGTCCGGCTGGTGAACGTGACGCTGGCCGGGGCGCTCGCCGGGTGCGCCGGCGTCTACCTGTCGATGGATGCCGCGAGCTCGTTCGAGCGCGGTATCGTCGCCGGCCGGGGCTTCCTCGCCCTCGCCATCCTCATCATGGGCGCGTGGCGGCCGCTGCGCGCGTTCGCGATGGCGCTGTTCTTCGGCTTCGTCAACGCGGTCGCCTCCCAGCTCCAGCAGACCGGCTGGTTCACCATCCCGCCCCAGATCACCGGCACCTTCCCGT
>JBOFBK010000544.1:0-5172 GCA_051645525.1 Dermatophilaceae bacterium
CGGCGTTGACCTTCTGCTCCCCGTTGTCGGGCACCGGGAGATAGCTGTCGCGGGGGATGGAGATCAGCGCCGACCGGCCGCCACCGTCGGGCACGTGCACGAGGATGATCGAGTCGGTGCGCCGCCCCTCGGCGCTGCCCGTGGTGAGCCGGGACCGGTCCTGCGCGCTCAGCCCCTCCCGGCTGTCGGACCCGACGAGCAGGTAGGTGCGGCCCGACCCGTCCGCCGGCCGTTCGCCATCCGGCTCGCTGTCGACCCGCGACACGGTGCTCCACGCGTGCAGGGGTGCGGCGAGGACGAACACCACCCAGAGCAGGAGCACCGCGAGCAGCACGCGCAACCAGGTGCGCCCGCGCCCTCGGGGCCGGCGACCGCGCGCCGGTGCGGGCGGCCCGCTCGGCGGGTCGGACGGCGGGCGCGGGCGGCCGAGTTCGTCGTAGCCGGCCGGGTCCGGGGCCGGCAGCACCGGCGGTGCGGATGCCGCCCGCCCACCACCCGCGGATGCCGCGCCCGTACCTCGCGAGGGTGCGGCCGACCGGGACGTACGACGCCGGGTGTCGACGACGTAGGCGTCGTCGGACGGCCCGGCGGGCGGGCGGCGGGGGATCGGTCGAGCGCGGTCGTCCGGGTGCGGCATCCCCCCATTCTGGCCCCGGCGCGCGCCACGGCATCCGCGCGTCCTGGTCCAGCCCGCGACACACGGTGCCCACCGGCATTCCCCGCTCGGCATCGGGGCCGCCTGATACTGGGCTCCTATGGGACCCCGTCACGGGTCCGCCGTGTTCGCAGGGGTGCGGCCGGAGCCCCACACCACCGTCGACACCAGGCGCCGACCCGACCCGCGGGTCGCCCGCCGCCGTGCCGTGACCCTGCTGGTGCTCACCGTGGCGCTGCCCGGCTCGGCCCAGCTGGTCGCCGGCCGCCGCGACCTCGGACGGGTCGCCGTCCGGGTCTTCGGCGGTGTCGCCGTCGTCGGGGTGCTGCTCGGGGTGCTCGCGCTGGTCAGCCGGCCGGCCGCGCTCACCGTGCTCACCCACCGGTGGGTGCTCGCGGTCGCCGAGTGGGTGCTCTACGGGCTTGCCGCGCTGTGGGCGGTGCTGCTCGTCGACGCCTGGCGCCTGGGCCGTACCCCGGAGCCGGGCCCGGGGGCGCGGCGAGCGCTACTGGCCGCCCTGGTGGTGCTGCTGGCCGTGCCGGCGTCGGTGGCCTGGGCCGGCCGGTCGGTGGGCCAGGTGGGCGACACCGTGGGTGTGGTGTTCGGGGCCGGGCGGGCGCTCGACGCGGCCGACGGGCGGTACAACGTGCTGCTGCTCGGCGGTGACAGCGGCGCGAACCGGGTCGGCACGCGCCCTGACAGCATCCAGCTCGCCAGCATCGACGCCGACACCGGCCGGGCGGTGCTCTTCGGCTTCTCCCGGGAGACCGAGAACATCGTGTTCCGCCCCGGGTCCGTCATGGCGGGCCTCATGCCCGAGGGCTGGACGTGCGGCGACGACTGCCTCCTCAACGGCCTGTACACCTGGGCGCGCGAGCACGCCGACCGGTTCCCGGCGGGCACCGACGACCCCGGGGTGCTGGCGACGGTCGAGGCGGTCGAGGCGCTCAGCGGGCTCGACGTGCAGTACCACGTCCTGGTCGACCTCAAGGGCTTCAGCGGGCTTGTCGACGCGGTGGGCGGGCTCACCGTCAACGTCCAGCGCCGCACGCCGATGGGCGGCGGGTCCAGCACGGTGTCGGGGTACCTCGAGCCGGGCGTGCAGACCCTCGACGGGCCCCGCGCGCTCTGGTACGCCCGCAGCCGCGAGGGGTCGACCAACTACGAGCGGATGGCGCGCCAGCGCTGCGTGGTCACCGCGCTGCTGCGTCAGCTCGACCCACCCACCCTGGCGCTGCGCCTCGGCGACATCCTCGACGCGGCCAGCGGGGTGGTGCGCACCGACATCCCGCAGAGCGCGCTGCCCGCGCTCGGCGACCTCGCCGTGAAGACCAAGGCCGAGCGCATCACGGCGGTCAACTTCGTGCCGCCGCTCATCCAGCCGTGGGATTACGACCCCGACCAGGTGCGTGACACGGTGACCGCGACCATCCGCAGGTCCGAATCGGCCGACGCGGCACCGGGCGGCAGTGCGGGCCGGCCGACCGCGCGCCCGAGCCGGCCCGCCGTGATGGAGAACCCCGGCACCGACCCCGACGCCGAGACCGCCGATCTCGGTGCGGTGTGCGCTGCGGGATGATGCCGCGGTGACCACGCCGCCGTGTCCGCAGCACTTGCCCCCGGACGCCACGTCCACGGCACCCGGCGGTGCCACGGCACCCGGCGGTGCCACGGCATCCGGCCCGGCCCGGCCGCGGGTCAGCGTCGTGATGCCGATCCTCGACGAGGAGCGGCACCTCGAGGCCGCGGTGCGGCAAGTGCTCGACCAGGACTGGCCAGGACCGCTCGAGGTGGTGCTCGCGCTCGGACCGTCCACCGACGGCACTGATGACGTCGCCCGTCGCCTCGCCGCGGCCGACCCTCGGGTCGTGCTGGTGCCCAACCCGTCCGGCCGCACACCCGATGCGCTCAACGCGGCGATCGCGGGCTCGCGCGGGGAGGTCGTCGTGCGGGTCGACGGCCACGCCGAGATCCCGTCCGACTACGTGTCGACTGCGGTCGCGGTGCTCGGGGAGACCGGCGCCGACAATGTCGGCGGCACGATGGACGCCCGCGGCACGACCCCGTTCGAGCGGGCCGTGGCCTGCGCGATGCGCAGCCGCCTCGGCGTCGGCGGGTCACGGTTCCACACCGGCGGCCAGGCGGGCGCCGTCGACACCGTCTACCTCGGGGTGTTCCGCCGCTCGGCGCTGCAGCGGGTCGGCGGCTACGACCCGCGGTTCACCCGGACCCAGGACTGGGAGCTGAACCACCGGATCCGCGGCACCGGAGGCACCGTGTGGTTCACGCCGCGGCTGCGGGTCACCTACCGGCCGCGCGCCGACGTGCGCTCGCTCGCCCGCCAGTACCGGCAGTACGGCTGGTGGCGCCGGATCGTCGCGCGCACCCACGCCGGCACGCTCAACGCGCGCTACCTCGCCGCCCCGGTGATGGTCATCGGCACGGGTGCCGCGACCCTCCTCGGCGGGTTCTGGCCGCCTGCGCTGGTGGTGCCGCTGGGCTACCTCGCCGCCGTCGGCGTGGGCGGGGTCGCCATCAGCCGCGGCGAGGCGGTGTCGACGCGGCTGCTCACGCCGCTGGCGCTGGCGACGATGCACTGGTCGTGGGGCATCGGCTTCCTCACCAGCCCCGGCGCCGTCCCGGACGCCGACACCTCACCGGTACAGTGATCCGGTCCTCGGGCAGGGTGCCCGGGCCGGCGAGGAGTGGTCACGTGAGAGCGGGCAGGTTCGCGCGCCTGTGGGCCTCCCGCAACGTCCTGGGGATCCTCGTCCGCCGTGACCTGCGGGTCCGCTACGCGCGCAGCGCGATCGGGTACCTGTGGACGGTCATCGACCCGCTCGCGATGGCGCTCATCTACTTCGTCATCTTCACCCAGGTCTTCCAGCGCGACGACGTCGGGCACGAGCCCTACTTTCTCTTCCTCCTCGCCGGGCTGCTGTCCTGGCAGTGGTTCAACGGCGCGGTCAACGAGACCTCCCGCGCGCTGCTCGCCGAGGCCAAGCTGGTCCGCTCGACCAACCTGCCCCGCGAGCTGTGGGTGATCCGCGTCGTCATCGCCAAGGGCGTCGAGTACGTGCTCTCGCTGCCGGTGCTCGTCGCGTTCGTCGTCTACTACCTCGCCGTGGGGCAGACCCGGCTCGACTGGCAGATCGTCCTGTTCCCGCTCGGCTTCGTCCTCCAGTTCGTCCTGTGTATCGGCATCGGGCTGCTGCTCGCCCCGGCGACGGTCATCGCCGACGACACGATCCGGGTCGTGCGCATCGCACTGCGGATGATGTTCTACGGCACGCCGATCATCTACTCGATCGATGCCGCGGGGGAGGGCTGGCTGCAGGCGATCCTCAGCCTCAACCCGCTCACCGGGGTCCTCGAGCTGCAGCGGGCCGGGTTCTTCGACGAGCCGCTCGCCGTCGTCCCGCTCGTGGTCAGCTGCGTGGTCAGCGTCGTGCTGCTCGTGGTCGGCACCGTGGTGTTCGGGCGGATGGAGCGCACCGTGCTGAAGGAGATCTGAGGGTGTCCAACGTCATCGAGGCACGGGGGCTGGGCATCGAGTTCTTCCGGTCCCGCCGCCGCAAGCTCTCGCTGCGCGAGATGCTCCTGCGCGGGCGGAACACCTCCTCCAGCGACACCTTCATGGCACTCGAGGACGTGACCTTCGACGTCCGTGGGGGCGAGGCGGTCGGGCTGGTCGGGGCCAACGGTGGCGGCAAGTCGACCCTGCTCAAGCTCATCGCCGGCGTCCTCATCCCCGACGTGGGCAGCGTCACCGTCCGTGCCGGGGTCGCCCCGCTCATCGAGCTCACCGGAGGCTTCATCGGCGAGCTGTCCGCGCGCGAGAACGTCTACCTCACCGCAGGACTGCACGGCCTCACCCGGGCCCAGATCGACGAACGCTTCGATGAGATCATCGACTTCGCCGGTCCCCAGGTGCGGCAGAACCTCGACATGCCGTTCCGGCACTTCTCCTCGGGGATGCAGGTGCGCCTCGGCTTCGCGGTCATCACCACCCTCGACGAGCCGGTCATCCTCGTCGACGAGGTGCTCGCCGTCGGCGACGCGGCGTTCCGCGAGAAGTGCTATGGCCGGATGGAGGCCCTCCTCGCCGAGGGCCGCAGCATGTTCCTCGTGTCGCACTCCGAGGGTGATCTCAAGCGGTTCTGCACTCGCGGGCTCTACCTGCGCTCGGGTCGCCTGGTCGCCGACGACGGCATCGACGCCGTGCTGGCGAAGTACCGCGCGGACGCCCTGTAGACGTCCTCAACGATCACCTCGGCTGGTGCGGGACGCCCCGGGCCTTGTGTCGGATCGTGACATCCGTAGCGACAAGTCCAGCCGGTCGCGGCGTCGTCCGTCTGCGAAGATTCGACTCAGCGATCGAGAAGGGAATCCGACGATGGCGCGAGGCGATCTGCTGCTTGCCCTGGTCCAGTCCGGTGCCGGCGGTGACGATCTCGCGTTCCGACGCGCCGCCGAGGCGCTGATCGCGGAAGAGAACGCGAAGAAGCACGGCGTGC
>JBOFBK010000545.1:0-10778 GCA_051645525.1 Dermatophilaceae bacterium
CACCGAAGGCCTGTCCAAGAAAGACATCATCCGCTGCCTCAAACGACTCATCGCCCGCGAGATCTACTACGCCCTCATCTCCACGACCGCCTCCCCAGCCCCCCACGCGACAGCCGCTTGACATCCATAGGAGCATCCGCCGGCGGCGTCCTGTGCCGTCCAGCACCGTGCATCGTCGACCACCACAGACCGTCATCCAGTGCCGACCGTCATCCGGTACCGACTGTCGTCCGGCACCGACTGTCACCCTCCACCGATGCCGCCCATCGCCGCGGCCACGGCCGCACGCACGTCATCCGCTGCTCCGGGAGCGGCCCGCGTGGGCAGCCTGGCGTAGCTCAGGACCACACCGAAATCCTCGCGAGGGTCGGCGTAGCTCCCGACCCCGGTCACCATGACACCCTTCGCCGCGAGGAGTGCGACGAGGCGGTTCTCCACCCCGGAATCGGGAACCGTGATCACGAGATTCAGCCCTGCCGCCAACCCCATGACCGAGCAACCGGTGGGGAGCGACCCGAGGGCGCCGACCAGCGCGTCGCGCCGCTCGCGGTACACGCGTCGACGTGCTCGCAGGTGCCGGTCGTACGCGCCGCCGTCCATCATCACGGCGAGAGCCAGCTGGTGTGGCGGCGACGGCGCGGAGCTGTCGTCGAGACCGGCGAGCACCGCCTCGCGCACGGGCGCGGGGGCGACCAGCCAGCCGGTCCGCAGCGCGGGCGCCAGTGTCTTGCTCGTCGACCCGAGGTAGACCACCCGGCTCGGGTCCGTCGCGGCCACAGCCGGCATCGGCCTGCGGTCGTAGCGGAACTCGGCGTCGTAGTCGTCCTCGAGAACGAGGCCGTCGCTGTCGGCGGCCCACCGCAGGAGTGCACGACGCCGGGATGCCGACATCGCGACACCCAGGGGGAACTGGTGAGCCGGCGAGGTGAGCACGGCATCGGCCGCGGTGGGAAGGTCCTCCACCACGAGGCCCTCGCCGTCGACCCGCACCGGCAGCGTGGCGACGCCGTGTCGGCGGGCGATCTCGGGCAGTCGCGGCCAGCCCGGGTTCTCGGTGGCGAGCGACCGCACGCCGACCCGGCTCAGGGCGGGGGCGAGGAGCGCCATCGCCGAAGTGGTGCCCCCGGTGACGACCACGTCCTGCGCGGTGATGTCGATGCCGCGGACCCGGTACACATAGCGGGCCACGATGTCGCGGAGCCGCGGTAGTCCCTCGAGCGGCGGATAGCCGAGGTCGGCCGTCGACAGCGAACGCATCGCCGTGCTGTACGAGCGCAGCCATGCCGAGCGGGGGAACGACGACAGGTCAGGCACTCCGGGGCGCAGGTCGAGCACCGGCGACGACCCGGCATCCGCACCCGAGATGTGGGCATCGAGCGAGCCGGGCCGCGAGGTGGTGAGGGATGCTGCGACCCGGGTCCCCGACCCCACTCGGGTACTCAGGTAGCCCTCGGCGGCGAGCTGCTCGTATGCCTCGGTGACCACCCACCGCGAGACCCCGAGGTCGGCTGCGAGGGTGCGAGACGGCGGCAGGCGCTCGCCGGCTCGGACCTGTCCGGACTCCACTGCGGATCGCAGCGCCCGGCGCAGACGCTCGACCAGAGACCCTGAGCCCTGGTCACCGAGACCGAGGAGGATCTCGTGGAACGCCCCGTCTCCGCTGGTGTGGCTCGACGACATCAGCGGCAGCGAAGCCCGTTGGGGGGCAGGGCTTTTGCCGCTGGCGCGAACACGGGGAGCAGGAGTGGCTCGGGCGCGTACGAGTCGGGTACGAGCACCTCGATGGCCGGGTCGGTGCCGAACGACGTGAACCGGATGCCGTCGCTCAGCTCCTCCGGGATCCAGCCGACGCCGTCGACCTCGACGCACTCGGTATCGGTGGGCGCCACCGCCCCGACACCGCAGCGGGCCACCACGGCCGGGTCGCCCCACGCCGCCACGGCCGGCGACTGCGGGTCGGTCGAGCGGCGCGAGAGTCCGCTCACGTCATCCGGCCAGAGTGCCGCCGCGGCGGTGCACCCCGACGACGCGCCCCCCGACGGCACCGACACCTCGACCGTGGACGAGCATCCGGCGAGGAGCGCGACCCCCGAGACCGCAGCGACGGCCGCCAGCCGACGGCCCTTCGCCAGTCGGCACGCGGTGCCGAGAAGCGGATGCCGGCCGCCGACGGCCGACCGGTGCGGTTGCCGACCCCGCGCGGCGGGCGACCGGCTCAGACGTGCACCACGGTGCACGTGAGTGTGCGGGTGATGCCCTCGACGTCCTGGATCTTGGCGATGACGAGCTTCCCGAGCTCGTCGACGCTGTCGGACTCGACACGCGCGATGACGTCGTACGGGCCGGTGACGTCCTCGGCCAGGGCGACGCCCTCGATGCCGGCGATCGTCTGCGCCACGGACGCGGCCCGCCCGACATCGGTCTGGATGAGGATGTACGCCTGGACCACGGCCGGACCACCTTGTCGAGTCGGAGTGGGCCCGTGGACGACCCCGGGCCGGGCGGCCGCCCGGTCGGGGCAGCACGAGCCAGACGCTACCGTGCCGGTGGGACGGGCACCACGACAGGAGGGTCGGCGGATGGAGCGGCTGCGCGATGTCGGCGAGTCCGGCCTGCTGGCGCGGCTGTTCCCCGTGTATGCGGCCACCACGGCCGGCGAGGTCTCTGCAGCCGAGCCGGCCCGCGACATCGCGGCAGCCGCGGAGATCCGGCCCGGTGCCGTGGATGACGCACTCGTCGGTCCCGGCGATGATGCGGCCGTGGTGCCGGTGCGCTCGGGATCGGTCGTCGTCACCACCGACTCGATGGTGCGCGGCCTCGACTGGCGCGACGACTGGTCCGCTCCCGAGGACGTCGGGTGGAAGGTCGTGGGGCAGAACCTCGCCGACGTCGCGGCGATGGGTGCCCGGCCGACGTCGCTGGTGCTCGCCCTCGCAGCCGACCCCGAGACCGGTGTCGACTGGTGCGTCGGGCTGGCGACCGGGGTGGCGGCGGCCGCGGCTCGGCACGGCGTGGTGGTGGTCGGGGGCGACCTGTCCGCTGCTCCGCCCGGCGTGGTCGTCGTGACCGTGACGGCGCTCGGCGACCTCGGCGGCCGGCCGCCCGTCCTGCGCTCGGGCGCCCGGCCCGGCGACCTGGTGGCCGTCTGCGGCACCCTCGGCCGCTCCGGCGCGGGTCTGGAGCTGCTCGAGGCTGGCGACGACGCCGGTCACGACGTGAGCACGGGCCTGAACGAGGTGGAGGCGGGCGTCATCCATGCGCATCGGCGAGCGCCGGTTCCGCACCTGGCCGCCGGGCCGCTCGTGGCCGGCCTGGCCACCGCGATGATCGACGTCTCGGACGGTCTGGTGCGCGACCTGACCCGGGTCGCCACGGCCAGCGACGTCCGGATCGACCTTCACGGGTCGGCGCTCTCGTCCTTCGCGGCGTCGCTCGCCGAGATCGTCGGGGAGGGCGGTGCCTGGCGGCAGGTGCTCGGTGGCGGCGAGGAGCACGCGCTGGTGGCGACGTTCCCACCGGACACCGGGCTCGACGCTCTCGCCGGCGGCGACCCGGCGCTTCGGTGGGTACGCATCGGCACGGTGCGGGCGTCATCCGACGCGCTCGGGGATGACGCGCCGCGCGTCACCGTCGACGGTACAGACGCGGCGCCGACCGGCTGGGACCACTTCGCGCGCTGACCGGCAACGCGGAACGGTCGGCGTTCAGGGATGACGACGGGCGGCCGGCCTGTCGGCCGACCGCCCGTCGCGGGATCGGTGCTCGATGCTCAGCGCTTGACCTTGCCGGCCTTGAGGCACGACGTGCACACGTTGAGCCGGGTCGGGGTGACCCCGGCATCACCGACGAGCGCCCTGACCCGCTGGATGTTCGGGTTCCAGCGACGCTTCGTGCGGCGGTGCGAGTGCGAGATGCTGTGCCCGAAGCCGGGGCCCTTGCTGCAGACGTCGCAGGTGGCAGCCACGATGGATCTCCTCCGGATGACGGGTGGAAGTCGGTACGGCGGCGCCGACGGGCGCGCGCAACCGCCCCAGGGTAGCCGAGCGTCGGCAGGCCGGCCAAAACGGCCGTCGACCCACCCGCGATGCCCGGACGACCGGAGTCGTCGACTCATCGACCGGTGCCCGCGTGGGTCCGGCACGCGGGGACAGGAGGTGAGATCGGCGGCTCGTCGAGGCCCGGCCCGGAGTCCGGCCGGCGTCGCCGCCGCGCACTACGGTAAGGCGCGTGCTCGACGTCATCACGGCCGCCGACGCCCGGCACTGGGCGTTGCTCACCCGGGCCGCGCTCGCGGCGCGCCGGGCCGAGATCGACGCGCTCAACGTCTTCCCGGTGCCCGACGGTGACACCGGCACCAACCTGTACCTCACGATCGACCAGGCCATCGACGACGTCGTCACCGCGCACGAGGCGGCCGGCATCCGCGGTGTCGCCACGCTGGTGCAGGAGTGCACCGCGCTCCGACGGGCGATCCTGCTGTCGGCGCGCGGCAACTCCGGCGTCATCCTCAGCCAGGTGGTCGGCGGGCTGTGCGACGTCGTCGTGGAGCGCGGAGCCGACGCCGTCGACCCCCTGATGCTCGCCGCTTGCCTGGAGCGCGGGGCCGCGGCCGCCCGAGCCGCCGTCGTCCACCCGCAGGAGGGCACCATCCTCACCGTCGCCGACGCGGGTGCCGCTGCCGCTCGCCTCGCCGCCGACGCCGGCGGCTCGCTCGTCGAGGTCTGCGAGGCCGCCGCGGATGCCGCGAGTGAGGCCCTCGCGCGAACACCCGACCAGCTGCCGGCCCTCGCTCGAGCCGGCGTGGTCGACGCCGGGGGAGCGGGATGCGTGCTCCTGCTCGAGTCGTTCCACCGCGTGGTCGCCGGCACCTGGACCGCCGACGACGAGGGGCTGCTGGCCGGCGGCATCGGCCTCGCGCATCGGGCCGAGTGGCGCACCTCGGCGATGCCGGATGACGCCACGTCGGCGGGCCCGGACCTCCAGCGGGCACTCGTCCCCCGAGGTGACGTGGGCGGCGAGCGCCTCGGCGGGAGTCCGGCGTACGAGGTCATGTATCTCGTGGAGGACAGCACCCCGGAGCTGGTCGACCACCTCACCGAGGTGCTCGACGGTCTCGGCGACTCCCTGCTCGTCGTGGGAGGCCCGGACCTGTGGAACGTCCACATCCATGTCGACGACGCCGGGGCCGCGGTGGAGGCCGGGATCACCGCCGGGCGCCTGCGGCGCATCCGCATCACCCACCTCGAGACCCCGCCCGGAGGGCCTGCACACCCGGTGTCGCTCGGTGTGGTGGCCGGTGCGCCCGGAGCGGGCGTCGCGGCGCTGCTGCGGGCGGCCGGCGCGGTGGTGGTGGAGTCCGCGCCCGGGCGGCGTGCGTCCGCCGGGCAGCTGCTCGCGGCGGCTCGTGCCACCGGGGCCGCGTCGGTCGTCATCGTGCCGGGCGACCCCGACACCCTGCTCGCCGCCGGGGTCGCCGCGCAGGCGGCCGGGAGCGATGGCATCGACGCCCATGTCGTGCCCGCGCGGGCCACGGTGCAGACGCTGGCCGCGGTGGCCGTGCTCGACGCCGACCGTCCGGTGCACGCCAACGTCTCCGCGATGGCCGGCGCGGCGTCATCCACCCGGCACGGTGCGGTGTCGGTGGCGAGCAAGGAGGCCCTGACCTGGGCCGGGGTGTGCCACCCGGGTGACATCCTCGGCATCGTCGACGGCGATGTGGCCTTTCTCGGCTCCGATCTCGAGGCGGCGGCGCTCGACGTGCTCGACCGGCTGCTCGGCGGCGGTGGCGAGCTGGTCACGCTCGTCGCCGGCGGCGAGAAGACCGGCGGGCTCGCGCTCGCCCGCCGGGTCGCCGACGTGGTCGGGCGGGACCGCGTCGACCTCGAGGTGGTTCTCGTCGACGGTGGTCAGCCGGTCTACCCGCTGCTCATCGGGGTGGAGTAGGCGGGATGGAGTAGGCATGGCCACCGAGTCGACGCCGTTGACCAAGGTCATCGGCAGCACCGCTCACGAGTTCGTCAAGGCCCGCGGGGTCGGCACCGTCGGCGACCTGCTCGCGTTCTGGCCCCGGCGCTACCGCACCCGGGAGAGCGACCTGGGGTCGGTCGAAGTCGGGCAGTTCCTCGTCGGGGTCGCCGAGGTGAAGTCGCAGAACCTCCGAAAGATGGTCTCGCGCCGCGGGAGTCTGCTCGAGGTGGTCATCACCGACGGACGGCACGACCTCGCCGTCACCTACTTCCGGCCGCACCCGCACGTCCGGGTGCTCGTCCCCGGCGCCCGGGGCATCTTCGCCGGCACGGTCTCGCGGTATCGCGACCGCCTCCAGCTGGCCCACCCGGGCTACACGATGCTCCACGACCGTGACGACGACGACGGCGAGCGTCGCGACCTCATCCCGTTCTACCGCAGGGTCGGGAAGCTGCACTCGTGGACCGTCAGCGAGAGCGTCATGCGCGTGCTCGAGGTGCTCGACGACGTGCCCGACGCGATACCCGACGACCTGCTCCGGCGTCGTCGCCTGGTGCCGCGCACCACGGCGCTGCGCGGCATCCACACGCCCGACGGGTGGGCCGATGTCGAGACCGGGCGCCGCCGGCTCCGGTACGAGGAGGCGCTGGTGCTCCAGGTCACGCTCGCCCAGCGGCGGCGTGCGACGGCCGGCCAGTCGACCCGAGCCCGCGTGGCTCGCGCGGGCGGCATCCTCGACGCGTTCGACGCCCGCCTCCCGTTCGCGCTCACCGCCGGTCAGCGCGAGATCGGCGAGCGGGTCGCGGCGGAGCTGGCGACCGAGGTGCCGATGCACCGGCTGTTGCAGGGTGAGGTGGGCTCGGGCAAGACCGTGGTCGCCCTGCGCGCGATGCTTCAAACGGTGGATGCCGGTGGCCAGGCTGCGCTGCTCGCCCCGACCGAGGTGCTGGCGCAGCAGCACCACCGCACCATCACCGCGATGCTCGGCGACCTCGCCGAGGCCGGCATGCTCGGCGGGGCGCACGACGGCACCCGGGTGGCCCTGTTGACCGGCAGCCTGTCGGCGGCCGAGCGTCGCCGCGCGCTGCTCGACATCGCCTCCGGTGACGCCGGAATCGTCATCGGCACCCACGCGCTGCTCGAGGAGAGGGTCGACTTCCAGGACCTGGCTCTGGTCGTCGTCGACGAGCAGCACCGGTTCGGGGTCGAGCAGCGAGATGCGTTGCGCGGCAAAGGAGACGTGCCGCCGCATGTGCTCGTCATGACCGCCACGCCGATCCCGCGCACCGTCGCGATGACGGTGTTCGGCGACCTCGAGACCTCGACCCTGCGTGAGCTGCCCGCCGGTCGGGCACCCATCACCACGCACGTCGTCCCCGAGCTCAAGCCGGGCTGGATGAGCCGCACGTGGGCCCGGGTGGGCGAGGAGGTCGCCGCCGGGCGGCAGGTCTACGTCGTGTGCCCGCGCATCGGCGACGACGACGCTGCCGACGAGGGCACCGAGCTGCGTACCGAGGGCGGCGACGACGGCGAGCAGCCCGCTCGCGGGGACGGGGCGCCCGCCCAGCGCCCGCTCGCCAGCGTGGTCGCCGTGCATGCGCTGCTCGAAGCCGAGCCGGCGCTGGCCGGGGTGCGCCTCGCCGTCCTGCACGGCCGCCTGCCGACCGAGGAGAAGGACGCCGTGATGGGCCGCTTCTCCCGTGGCGAGCTCGACGTGCTGGTGTCGACCACGGTCGTCGAGGTCGGGGTCGACGTGCCGAACGCCACGGTCATGGTCGTCATGGATGCCGACCGGTTCGGCGTCTCCCAGCTGCACCAGCTGCGCGGCCGGGTCGGTCGAGGCGGGCATCCGGGCCTGTGCCTGCTGGTCACCGGCAGCGACGCCGAGGCCGCACGCGACCGGCTCGACGCGGTGGCGGCTACCACCGACGGCTTCGAGCTGGCTCGGCTCGACCTCGCGCAGCGGCGGGAGGGCGACATCCTCGGTGCGGCGCAGCACGGCATCCGCAGCCAGCTCGAGTTCCTGCACGTGCTCGACGACGAGGAGGTGATCGCCGAGGCCCGCGAGGACGCCTTCGCCCTGGTCGACGCCGATCCCGACCTCACCGGCCACCCGGTGCTCGCCGGCGCGGTGCAGGCGCGGGTCGACGCCGAACAGGCCGCCTTCCTCGAACGCGGTTGAGGGAGAGCGGATGACGCGCATCATCGCCGGTTCGGTGGGGGGGCGCGTCCTGCGTACCCCTCGGGGGTCCGGTACTCGGCCCACGAGCGACCGCGTGCGGGAGGCCGTGTTCTCCGCACTGGAGGCCAGGCATGCCGTGCGCGGCGCCCGGGTGCTCGACCTGTACGCCGGGTCGGGCGCACTCGGACTCGAGGCGGCCAGTCGGGGGGCGGCGTCGGTCGTGCTGGTCGAGAGCGACCGCCGGGCGGCCGCCGTGGCCGCCGCGAACATCCGGGCGTTGCGGCTGCCCAGGGTGCTCGTGCGCACGGGGGCGGTGTCATCGGTGCTCTCCCGAGAGCCCGCGCCGGATGACGCCGCCGACCTCGTGGTCGCCGACCCGCCGTACGACCTCAGCGAGCCGGCGCTCCGGGCGGTGCTGGAACGGCTCGTCGCCGGCTGGCTCGCGCCCGGCGGGGTGGTCGTGGTGGAGCGGTCCAGCCGCAGCCCCGAGCCGGCCTGGCCCGCCGCCTTGGTCCGATCCGGTGGGCCGCGCCGGTACGGCGAGACGACGGTCTGGTTCGCCGAGCACGATGTGTGACGAACTGCTCCCCAGCACCGGAGACGAAGGACCCCGACCCGGCCGACCGGCCGGCGGCAGACTCGACGACGCGTGAGGGTCCGGCCCGGTCGTTGCTAGGTTGACGTCGATGGTCGACCTCATGCGCCGAGCCGTGTGTCCCGGTTCCTACGACCCCGTGACCAACGGGCATCTCGACGTGCTGATCCGTGCCGCCGCGCTGTACGACGAGGTCGTGGCGGCCGTCCTGCACAACCCCGGGAAGGCCGGCTTGTTCCCGGTCGAGGAACGGGTCGGCTTCGTCGATCGCGCTGTCGCTGCTGCGGGCCTGGCCGGCCGGGTGCAGGTGCTGGCCTTCGGCGACCGGCTGCTGGTCGACGTGTGCCGCGAGATCTCGGCACAGGTGGTCGTCAGGGGGCTGCGCGGCGGCACCGACTTCGCCTACGAGCTCCCGATGGCGCTGATGAACCGCCACCTCACCGGCGTCGAGACGGTCTTCCTCCCCGGGAGTCCCGCCTACGAGCACGTGTCCAGCTCGCTGGTCAAGGAGGTCGCCCGCTACGGCGGTGACGTGACCGGACTCGTCCCGGACGAGGTGCGTCACGCCCTTCGCGTGCGGCACGGCACCGGTTCGTGACCATCGGGCGGCACCGGCTCGTGACCATCGGGCGGCACCGGTTCGGGTCGTGCGCGGTGGCCCGGGTGGAGGCGGGCCCGCCGTGCTGGTTTGGGCGGGCGACCGGTGCCCGGTAGCCTTGCTCTTCGGTCCGCGTCCGTACGGCGCGCCGCACCACCTCGACTCACCAAGGCCATGACTCGACTCGACCCCCGGTCCCCGCTCGTCCTCGACACCAGGCTCGTCGGACGCCGGCCCGGGACGATGCACGAGCTCACCCGCGACGCCGGGGCGCCGAGCGATCTCGGTACCGACGTCATCCGCGTCGAGGACGGGTCTGCCCTGCAGCTCGACATCCGGATGGAGTCGGTGCTCGAGGGCATCCTCGTCACCGGTTCGGCACGAGGCACGGCGACCGGCGCCTGCGTGCGGTGCCTGGCCCCGATGGCCGTCGAGGTCGACGGCGGGTTCCAGGAGCTGTTCGCCTACGCCGACCGCCACGTCCACCACCGCGAGGTGGGGGACGAGGCCGCAGCCGAGGAGCACCGGGTCGAGGACGGTCTGATCGACCTCGAACCGGTGCTCCGTGACACGGTGGTGCCTGCACTGCCGTTCCAGCCGGTGTGCCGGCCGGACTGCCCCGGGCTGTGCTCCGAGTGCGGGATGCCGCTCGCGGAGGACCCGGAGCATCAGCACGACGTGATCGACCCCAGGTGGGCGGCGCTCTCGGCCCTGGCCGAGTCGTCATCCGCCGCCACCGAGACAGAGAAGAGGACCTGACGTGGCCGTTCCCAAGCGCAAGATGTCGCGCAGCAACACCCGCTCGCGCCGCGCCAACTGGAAGGCGACGGTCGTCGCCACCACGGCCTGCCCCCAGTGCAAGGCACCGACGCAGCCGCACCAGGCATGTCCGTCGTGCGGCACCTACAAGGGCCGGCACTACGGCGCTGCCGAGCGCACCGACCACCAGGGCTGAGCCGGGTCGTCGTGGCGAAAGGGCCTGCTCTCGGGGAGCTCTCGCCACCGCGTCGGGTCGACGAGCTCGGCTCCCATCTCGAGGGAGTCATCGGTGCCGCCGTCGACCCGGCGCTGCTGCGGCGTGCGCTCACCCACCGGTCCTACGCCTACGAGGCCGGCGGCATCCCGCACAACGAGCGGCTGGAGTTCCTCGGCGACTCGGTGCTCGGGCTCGTCGTCACGACGACGCTGTACGAGACCCATCCCGAGACCAGCGAGGGCCAGCTGGCCAAGCTGCGCGCCGCCGTGGTCAACATGCGTGCCCTGGCCGATGTCGGCCGCACCCTCGGGCTCGGCGACTACCTCTTCCTCGGCCGCGGCGAGGAGACCACCGGAGGCCGTGACAAGGACTCCATCCTCGCCGACACCGTCGAGGCCGTGATCGGGGCGGTCTACTCGGCCGTCGGCATCGACGCTTCCACCGTGCTCGTGCACCATCT
>JBOFBK010000546.1:0-2930 GCA_051645525.1 Dermatophilaceae bacterium
GGCATCGGCCCGGTCGAGTGCGTGCACGTCGAGCACGAGGAGGTGCTCCTCATGCCGCGCTGGGTCGACGCGAAGCGGGTGACCTTCAAGTACGGCCTCGGCGAGGAGATGATCGGCATCCTGCGGACGCTGCACACCCTCGGCCTGGACCGCACCGACCCGGTGGCCGTGCGCGGCGGCACGGTGAGCCCGCGTGACGTCGTGGCCGCCGTGCTGCCCGACCCGCTGACGATCGGGCCCCGGATGGAGGGGCGCACCTGCGCGGGCCTGTGGGTCACCGGCACCGGCAAGGACGGTGCCCCGCGACGCACGTACCTGTACCACGTCGTCGACAACGCCGACTCGATGCGCGACTACGAGGCCCAGTGCGTCGTGTGGCAGACCGCCGTGAACCCGGTCGTCGCGCTCGAGCTGCTCGCGACCGGTGTCTGGAGCGGCTCCGGGGTGCTGGGGCCGGAGGCGTTCGACGCCGTTCCCTTCCTCGACCTCCTCGCCGCCGACAAGCCCGACGGCTACGGCTCGCCCTGGGGCCTCGAGGACCGCTGAGTCGCCATCCCCGATGTCCAGATGTCGAGTCCAGCCGAGACCGCGGGACGGTGTGCGCGGCACGTCGCACAGTCCGGCGCTCCCGACGCGGTCGCGCAACGTCGGGGCGGGCCCATCGGCGTCGTCCACCTCTCGGGAGGCAACGGACGTGCTCTGGTCACGAACCGCTCCACTCGCTCCGGAGCAGGCTGAACGTCCAGTCGTCGGACACCTCGCCATCGACGATGACGTGTTCGCGCAGAGTTCCCTCCAGCACGAAGCCGAGTTTCTCGAGGACTCGCGCCGACGCGTTGTTGCGAGTGTCGGCTTGGGCCTCCACTCGATTGAGGCCCAAGGTCTCGAAGGCCCACGTCAGAAGGGCCGCCGCAGCCTCTGTCGCGAAGCCGTGCCCCCATGTCTCCTCTGTCAGGACGTACCCCAGGTTCGCGGTGCGGTTGTCCGGGTCCCACCGCTGCAGCCCGCACCACCCGATGAAGGCGCCGTCATCTCTGCGCTCGATCGCGACACGCGCGCCGGAGCCCTGCTCCTCGAGAGCCGTGCATCGGGCAAGGAATTGGTCGGCTCGGGTCGAGTCGTGCCACGGAACCGAGTCCCAGTAGCGCATGACGCGAGCGTTCGCGTGCAAGGAGAAGAGATCCTCACGGTCGGCCCGGGTGAACGGGCGCAGTCGCAGTCGCCGAGTTTCCAGGGCGGGAGTCGGGAGTGCCATGCGTCCATGGTGGCGAGTCACGCAGGTTCCGGTCGATGGCGGGTCGAGTTCCGCAGCAGGACCGAGTACCGCGACGCCACGATGCGCATTGCCGGCTGCATCTCGGCACCGGGGTGCCGGGCGGGCAGCCGAGCGCGCGAGCGGCACCCGGCGCGACGTCATCAGCCCGCTGCTGGGGTGCCGAGCGGGCAGCCGAGCGCGCGAGCGGCACCCCGCCCGGCGTCATCCGCCCGGACGACCGGCCTAGGCTCGACATCGAACCCACCCGTCCACCACCCAAGACCAGAGGAGCGCCCGATATGGCTACCGACCCGCAGCAGCTGCTCGACGAGGTCCCCGGCGGCCTCCTCATCGGTGGTGCGTGGCGCGACGCGTCCGGCGGCGGGCGCTTCGACGTCGAGGACCCCGCCACCGGTGAGGTGCTCACCACCTGCGCCGACGCCACTCCGGACGACGGGATGGCGGCCCTCGCCGCCGCGGCCGAGGCCCAGCCGTCGTGGGCCGCCGTCGCTCCGCGCGAGCGCGCCGAGATCCTCCGCAGCGCGTTCGAGGCGGTCACCGCCCGCGCCGACGACTTCGCCCTGCTCATGACGCTCGAGATGGGCAAGGCGCTGCCCGAGGCCCGGGGCGAGGTCACCTACGGGGCCGAGTTCTTCCGGTGGTTCTCCGAGGAGGCCGTGCGCGTGCACGGCCGCTGGTCGACCGCCCCGAACGGCGCCACCCGGCTGCTGACGATGAAGCAGCCGGTCGGGCCGACGCTGATGATCACACCGTGGAACTTCCCGCTCGCCATGGGCACCCGCAAGATCGGTCCGGCCATCGCCGCCGGCTGCACGATGGTGGTCAAGCCCGCGCACGAGACGCCGCTGACGATGCTGCTGCTCGCGACGGTGCTCCAGGAGTGCGGCCTGCCCGACGGCGTGCTCAATATCGTCACCACCACCCACAGCGGCGCGGTGTGCGAGCCCGTCATCCGCGACCCGCGGCTGCGCAAGCTGACCTTCACCGGGTCGACGGCGGTCGGGAAGAAGCTGGTCGAGCAGTCCGCCGAGCAGCTGCTCCGGGTGTCCATGGAGCTGGGTGGCAACGCTCCGTTCCTCGTCTTCGAGGACGCCGACCTCGATGCCGCCGTCGACGGCGCGATGCTCGCCAAGATGCGCAACATCGGCGAGGCGTGCACCGCGGCCAACCGCTTCTTCGTGCACCAGTCTCTCGCTGAGGAGTTCGCGAAGCGGCTCGCCGAGCGGATGGGCGCGCTCACGGTCGGCCGCGGCACGGAGGAGGGCGTCGACGTCGGCCCGCTCGTCAGCGCCAAGCAGCGTGCCGCCGTGCACGAGCTGGTCACCGACGCCGTCGATCGCGGAGCCACGGTGCTCACCGGCGGCGGCCCGCTCGACGGCCCCGGGCACTTCTACCGGCCCACGGTCCTCGCCGACGTGCCGGATGACGCCCGCGCGCTGCGGGAGGAGATCTTCGGCCCGGTCGCGCCCGTCGTCCCGTTCACCGACGAGGCCGACGCCATCGCCAAGGCCAACGGCACCGAGTACGGGCTGGTCGGCTACCTCTACGCGCGCGACCACGCGCGCGTCATCCGGGTCGCCGAGGCCCTCGAGTTCGGGATGGTCGGCGTCAACACCGGCATCGTGTCCAACCCGGCCGCGCCGTTCGGCGGCGT
>JBOFBK010000547.1:0-6273 GCA_051645525.1 Dermatophilaceae bacterium
GTGGTCGAGGTCGACGGCCAGCTCGTCACCACCTACGAGTCGACCGCTCAGACGTACTCCGATGACGGCACCACCTGGGACTGGTTCTCCGGCGCCTCGGACGACGACGACCTCTGGGCCAACCCCCGTCTCACGATGACGCCGCTCGCCGCGCTCGGCCTGAGCGAGGAGTTCGAGGTCCAGCCCGGCACCCTCCGGCAGGCCTCGTACGCGCTCGATCGCCCCACCGGCCAGCTCTCGTCGGCATCCTCGACCGTCGCCGGCGTACGGCTCCGCCCCGCCGCGTTCGGAGAGGTGCCGGGCGCCGAGACCCTCGCTAGCGCGCTCACCGCGCTGCTCGTCTCGGCCTCGGGCAGCCTTCGGTCGGGGTCGAAGACGGTCGCACTCGTGTCCGGGAACCTGATGGAGTCCACCCGCGACTACGAGCGCACCGACGGCATGGTCGAGAGCACCTTCGGCGCCGTTCAGCGGTGAGCGTGGCGGCGGGGTCTGCTCAGACGCCCAGCGACTCCGCGAGACGCGCGAGGAGACGGGCCAGCTCGGCGCGGTCGCGAGCAGGGAGGGCCGCGAGCAGCCGGTGCTCGTTGGCGACGTGCTCGGTGACCGCGGCATCGGCCACCCGGCGACCGCGGGCGGTGAGGCGCACCATCCGGGAGCGGCCGTCGCGGTCACTCGACCGGCGCTCGACCAGGCCGCGCGCCTCCAGCCGGTCGACGCGCTTGCTGGCGGCGCCCGAGGTGACCATGGTGCGCGCGGCGAGTTCGCCGGGGGTCAGCTCGTACGGCTCGCCCTGCCGGCGCAGCGTGGCGAGCACGTCGAACTCGCCCTCCCCGAGCCCGTGCCGCTCGAAGACCTCGACGAGCAGCGGGGTCAGCGCGGCGCCGACCCGGTGGATGCGCCCGATGACGAGCATCGGCGAGGTGTCGAGGTCGGGCCGCTCGGCCCGCCACTGGGCGTGCACGGAGGCCACGTGGTCCATGGCGCCGGATCTTATCTTCCATGGAAGGTAATGTGGCTTCCGTGGAAGACAACCGTCCTGGAGCGACGCCGGCGACCGTGTTGCTGACCGCCGTGGCGCCCGCGGTCTGGGGGTCGACGTACGCCGTGACCCAGCTGTGGCTGCCTCCCGACCGGCCGATGTTCGGTGCTGCGCTGCGGGTGCTGCCGGCGGGGCTGCTGCTCCTGCTCTGGGCGAGGCGCCTCCCGAGCGGCGCCTGGTGGTGGCGGTCGGTCGTGCTCGGCGTGCTCAACCACGGCGCGTTCTTCGCCCTCCTCTACGTCGCGGC
The DNA here is from genome assembly GCA_051645525.1 of Dermatophilaceae bacterium. GTDB lineage: Bacteria > Actinomycetota > Actinomycetes > Actinomycetales > Dermatophilaceae > JBOFLG01. The sequence continues at coordinate 1,287 of JBOFBK010000547.1, forward strand.
CTACCGGCTGCCGAGCGGGCTGGCCTCCACGCTCACGGCACTGTCGCCGCTCGTCGTCATGGGCACGGCGTTCGCGGTGCTCGGCGAGCGCCAGCCGCGGGTGGCGCTCATCGCGGCCGTCACGGGGGTCGCCGGGGTGGCACTGCTCGTCGGCCAGGACCAGGCGGGCGGCGCCGTCGACGCCGTCGGAGTGGCGACCGCCCTGGGCGCGGTCGCCGCGGCATCCGTGGGCTTCGTGCTCGTGCGTCGGTGGACCGCGCCCGGCGACATCGTCGCCACGACGTCGTGGCAGCTCGTCGCCGGCGGACTCCTGCTCGTGCCGGTCGCCGCGCTCGCCGAGGGCGCACCGCCCACGCTGGATCTGCCGGCGGTGCTCGCGCTGCTCTGGCTGGGCCTCGCCGGGTCGGTGGTCGGCTACCTGGTCTGGTTCCGCGGGCTGACCCGGATGGACGCCGGGTCGGTCGCGATCGTCGGCCTGGTCAACCCGGTGGTGGGCACCGGGCTCGGGGTTGCCCTGCTCGACGAGCCGTTCGGGCCCGGTCATCTCGCGGCGGTCGTCATCGTTCTCGGCAGCGTGCTCGCGGCGCAGACGCCGGTGCGCCAGATGGTCGCCGAGCGCCTGCACCGCGGGCCGGTCGGTCCCCGCCCGCGGAGCAGCGAGGATGCCGGCGCACCCCGGCCGACCGGCGAGGATGCCGGCGGACCCCGGCGGACCGGCGAGGATGCCGGCGCACCCCGGCCGGCCGGCGAGGACGCCGCGCGGCCTACGGTTGACGCATGCCATCCGTCACCACCACCGCCCTGACCACACCCACCGGCACCGTCGACATCCCCACTGTCGGGTTCGGCGTCTGGCAGGTGCCCGACGACGAGGTCGGAGCAGCCCTCGAGACGGCGTTCCACGCGGGCTATCGGCACGTCGACACCGCGGCCGCCTACCAGAACGAGGAGGGCGTCGGCCGGGCCCTCGCCGCCACGGAGGTGCCGCGGGAGGACCTGTTCGTCACGACGAAGCTGTGGACCTCCGAGCAGGGCCGCGACCGCACGCTGCACGCGTTCGACGCCTCGATGCAGCGACTCGGGCTCGACGTGCTCGACCTGTACCTCATCCACTGGCCGGCTCCCGCCCTCGACCAGTACGTCGACGCCTGGCGGGCGATGCAGGAGCTGCGCGACGCCGGGCGCGTGCGCGCGATCGGGGTGTGCAACTTCCAGGTGCCGCACCTCACCCGGCTGCACGAGGAGACCGGCGAGCTGCCCGCCATCAACCAGGTCGAGCTGCATCCGTACCTCCAGCAGACCGAGCTGCGCGCCTGGCATGCCGAGCACGGCGTCGTCACCGAGTCGTGGAGCCCGCTCGCGTCCGGGAAGAAGGTGCTCGAGGACCCGGTGGTCGGCGGCATCGCGCAGGCGCACGGCGTCACCCCGGCCCAGGTCGTCATCGCCTGGCACCTGGCGCTCGGCTGTGTCGTCATCCCGAAGTCGGTCACGCCGTCGCGGATCCGCGAGAACCTCGCCGCCGCCGACCTCACGCTCTCGGGTGACGACCTCGCCGCGCTCTCGGGGCTGGACCGCGGGTTCCGTACCGGCCCGGACCCCGACGAGTTCAACCTGGCCTGAGCGCTGGCCCACCGGGGTGACGACGAGCCCCGGTGGGCCAGCGCCGGTCACAGCGTGAAGGCGATCGTCCGTCCGGCCCGGAAGTCGGCGGCGTCGGGCAGCGAGAACGCGAGGTGGATGCTGCCGCCGGCGGTGTAGAACACGTCGTCCTTCGCCGACTCCAGCTCCTTGAGGCTGCCGACGCGGCGCAACCCGTCGGCCGCGATCCCGTTCGGGACCCCGCGGACCTCGTGCCGCAGCCGGTCGCCGCCGTGTCCGTCCTCGTAGCTGATCGTGAAGTCCTTGCGTGGCGCGGTGGTGAACTCGACCCCGAAGTAGAAGTCCTCGTTCGCGGTGGAGAACGTCTGCAGCGCAGGGATCTTCGGGTTGCTGCGCTCGTCCTTGAAGGTGTAGCGCCCGTTCGCGTCGCGACGGAACAGCCGGTGGGTGGCCCTGACCTCGGCATCCACGTTCTTGAACCGGGTCTTGACGATCCGCATGGCGCACGCGGTGCCGGCCGCCTCGGGCTCCTTGGACGCGAAGTCCTCGCTGCACGCGGGGAAGTCGAGGATCGAGGACGGCGGCGCCAGGTAGCCGTTCGGGATGCCGGTCAGGCTCCCCTTCGCGTCGTCGTGCATCCCCGACATGATCGGGATCGACCCGGCGTCGTCGTCCTCCGTGCCCGCGGCGTACGGAAGGAACCGGCGGGGCTCGAACGTCACGTCGACCATATGGTTGCTCGTGTTCTTGACCGCACCGCCCAGGTTGCGCAGCAGCGGGCTCGCGTCCTCTGCCGTGTACCCGACGAAGTGGGTGCGGTGCAGGCCGCTGCCGTTGTCGTACAGGCCCAGGGCGGGGCGCGCCTTCCTCCCGCCGTTGAGCTGCGCGAGAGGGGAGTTCGCCACGAACAGAGAGTCCGTGATGACGTTGCGGTTCGGCGCGACGAACGCGGCCTGCTTGTTCCCTGCCACGGTGCTCGAGTCGAGCACCTTCAAGCCGCGGAAGGTCTGGGTGCCGAGTGCGCACGGCCACACCCCGGTGTTGCGGGTCATGTACACGGTCAGGTCGTCGAGGACGATGTCCTTGGACCGCCAGCCGTCGACGCCGCCGAAGGAGCAGGACGAGTAGCCCATGGTGACGCCGTGGGCGAGGTTGCCGTTCACCTCGCCGGCGGTGTCGGTGCGCGGCCTGGTGGTGGTGCCGTCGTGGCGCTTCAGCTCCTCGTCGACCATGAAGAACCACAGCCCGGTGCCCTCGCCGCCGGCCGCGACGTTGCCACGAACCGTGTTGGAGGGGTTGGAGATCCAGAACGTGCCCGGCCCCTCGGAGGCGGTGCCCACGTGGCCGTCGGAGTCGAGGACGGCCTTGCCCGGTCGAGGTTTGCGGGTCGTCATCCCCAGGTTGCCGACGATCTGGTTGTCCTGCTCCACACCGTCCTCGAGGAAGTACCCGTGGCCGACGTGGTCGTAGCAGACGTTGTCCTGCACCACCGCGTGGTCGGTCTGGTGCACGGTGACGCACCGGTTGTAGCTGCGCTCGATCGAGGAGTCGCGGACGTACTGGCCGGAGGCGTCGCCGACCAGGTGCCAGTGGAACGGGTAGCGGCCGAGCACGCCCTCCTGGCCCATCCGGAGGAAGCCGACGCCGGAGACGTAGGCCTTCGAGCCCTTCATCGTCATCACGTGCCCGCCGTGCCGGGTGCGCTCGCTGCCGATGTCGCCCTCGATCCGGATGGCGCGGCTCAGCAGGCCTACCTCGGCCCGGGTCTCGACGGTCCAGGTCGCGCCGCGCTCGTTGCGGTACGAGAGGGTCTCGCCGTGGTGGCCGTGCTCGAGCGGGGCGTCCAGGGTGAGGGTGGCGCCGTCGACGGCGGTGACCGTGCGCACCTCGGTGTGGTCCATGTCCTCACTGGAGGTGGCGATCGCGATCCGGTCGCCGCGAGCCCACCCGCCCGGTTCCCGGTCCAGAGTGATCGTGGTGTCGCCGCGCGCCGCCGTCGCCCCGAGCCGGAGCCAGCTCGTCCGCTCAGCACCGTGCAGCGACAGCGTGCCCGCGCCCATGACCCCGAGCACCTTGTTGCCCATCCCCGCGACATCGGGATCCGACGGCTCGCCGGTCAGCGTGACCGCCAGCGAGCCGGTGAACGGCTGCTCCGGGCTGCCGCACGCGAACGTGCCGTGCACCATGACCGAACGCGCGGTGATCGCGAGCGGTCCGGTCCGCCCGGTCGGACAGGCGAGCGTGCCGTTCACGGTCAGGTGGCCGACCTCGACCTCGGCGTCCAGGATGACGGTCTTTCCCGCGGGCACGGTCACCCGCGCCCCGGCGGCCGGCACAGTGCCGCCCCAGGTCGCGGGGTCCGACCACCGCGACCCGCGCGCGGGTGCCGCGGGTGCCGCATCCGGCGCCGGGGTGGCGGCATCGGCCGCGGCGTGGATGGCATGCGTCGACTCGGCGTCCCGCAGCGGCGGGGGTGCCGCCATCGGTCCGTGGGCGGCCCAGGTCGCGACCGCGCCGGCGGTCAGCGTCACCACCAGCGCCGCAGCGACGGTCGGGATGCGCCACCACCCGCGTGGACCTTCGTGCTCACGGGACTGACGCTCCATGTCGACCTCTCCTTCGGGCACGGCGGACCTCGCCGGGCTGGCTCGGGACGCTAGCCCCGGATGCCGCACCGGACGGGGCCGGCCTGCCCCGGTCCGAGGATCTCCTCAGGGCGCGCGTACCCCCTCTAGCCGGGGTGGCGTCGATCAGGTAGGAAGGTGGCGCCCGCCCGGCCTCGCCGGGCCACCCGATGTCGACCCGGTGAGGATGCGGTGACGAGCGAGGAGAACGTGTTCACCGTCGTCTACACCGGAGAGCCGGACGAGGTCTACGAGTTCGTCGCCGAGGGGCAGGGCCGGTTCTTCGGCCGGGACGACGACGTCTGCGACATCGTCGTGTGGTCGGCGATCACCTCCACCGAGCTGTCGCGGGTCGCCGGCCGGATCTGGCGGATGGACGGCGAGCTGTGGGTGCGCAACCTCTCGACCGTCCACGAGCTTCACGTGGCCGCGGCCGACGGGCCGCCGGACCCGCCGCTGCCTCCTCGCCGGGATGAGGACGACCCCGGCCCGGCGCGGTCCGTTCCTGCCCCGCTGGCCACGGTCACCGCGCCCGGCGGGTGCGAGCTCGTCATCCGGCAGTCGCCGCGGTCGACCCTGCAGCTGCCGGAGATCCGAGCGCTGGCCACCACCGTGAACGTGGTCCCGGTGCCGGCCCCGCTCCGCCCGGTTGCGGCCGCGCTGTGCGAGCCGCTGCTCGCGGGCGGGCAGCTGCCCGCGGCGTACGCCGAGGTGAACAACCGGGCCGCGTGCGGCTCGCTCAAGCGCGCGCGCAACCTGGTGGG
>JBOFBK010000548.1:0-5780 GCA_051645525.1 Dermatophilaceae bacterium
GACCCCAGCGCCTCGGCACCGGTCCGCGCCATCGGCGCGAGGAGCACGGCGAGCTCCTCCTCGGTGTACCCGAAGGTGCGCTGGCGCCGGGCCACCGAGGCCGCGGTGTGGATGATGTGCTCGCGCTCGGGGAGGTCACTCAGCCCGATCATCCCGGCGTGCAGCCACTCCTCGTACGGGTGCTCGGCGGCCAGGCTCGCCTTCACCTCGTCGTCGTCGACGATCCGACCGGCGGCGGTGTCGACGAGGAACATCCGCCCCGGCTGGAGTCGGCCGCGCCGCACGACCCGCTCGGGCGGGAGGTCGAGCACGCCGGACTCGGACCCGAGCACGACGAGGCCGTCGTCGGTGACCCAGTACCGGCCCGGACGCAGCCCGTTGCGGTCGAGCACCGCCCCGATGAGCGTGCCGTCGGTGAAGCTCACGCACGCCGGGCCGTCCCAGGGCTCCATGACCGTGGAGTGGAACTCGTAGAAGGCCCGCCGGGCCGGGTCCATCGACTCGTGGTTCTCCCACGCCTCCGGGATCATCATCAGCACCGCGTGCGGGAGCGACCGGCCGCCGAGGTGCAGCAGCTCGAGCACCTCGTCGAACGATGCCGAGTCGGAGGCGCCCGGGGTGCAGACCGGGAAGATCCGCTCGAGGTCGCCGGGGATGACCGATGACGTGAGCTGGCTCTCGCGGGCTCGCATCCAGTTGCGGTTGCCCTTGACGGTGTTGATCTCGCCGTTGTGGGCGATCAAACGGTACGGGTGCGCCAGCGGCCAGCTCGGGAAGGTGTTGGTGGAGAACCGCGAGTGCACGAGCGCCAGCTCGCTCGCGAAGCGCTCGTCGGACAGGTCGGGGAAGAACGGCTCGAGCTGGCCGGTGGTGAGCATGCCCTTGTAGACGAGCGTGCGTGCCGACAGGGAGGGAAAGTACACCTCCGTCTCCCGCTCGGCCCGCCGACGCAGGCAGAAGGCGAGCCGGTCGAGGGCGATGCCGGAGGAGCCGTCCGCGGCCGCGACGAACAGCTGCCGGCACGCGGGCATGGTGACCCGGGCGGCGTGGCCGACGAGGTCGGGCACGACCGGGATGTCACGCCAGCCGACCACCTCGAGGCCCTCGGCCGCGGCGATGGCCTCGATGCGCTGCTCAACGAGCGCGCGCTCGGCGTCGTCGGTGGGCAGGTACGCCATCCCCACCGCGTAGGCTCCCGGCTCCGGCAGGTCGAGACCCGAGACGGCGCGGAGGAAGGCGTCGGGGACCTGCGTGAGGATGCCGGCACCATCGCCCACAAGCGGGTCGGCGCCGGTCGCGCCACGATGGTCGAGGTTCCGCAGCGCGTCGAGCGCGTGGACGACGATGTCGTGGCCGGCGCTGCCCCGCAAGGTCGCGACCATGGCCACCCCGCACGCGTCGTGCTCGTGTTCGCGGCGGTAGAGCCCGACATCGGCGGGGTGTGCGGAGAAGCGGGCGACGGTCACGTCGGATCACCGTCCTGGGGGCAGTCCGGGGCCGTGGTGGCCGGGGGTACGGCAGGGGCGGGCGCGGACGACGGCGGCCACGTGCCGGAATGCTATCCCCGGGCGCTCACGTCTTGCCATCCGATCCGACAGGTCCCACATCCTGGGATGCCGGCCGGTCGTCATCCGGCCGCGGTTGACCCCGCCGGATGGACGGCCATGGCGGCCGTCGGCACGAACGGCGCACGCATCCGCACGCCGCCGGTTCGCAGCGACGCCACGGCGGCCACGTGCGCGAGCGGCGGCAGCATCCCGCACGCCGTGGCCCCATTAACGCGGGTTACCGCGCCGTACTCGGGGTCGTGCCCTGGGGCGTGGTCCCGAGTACGGCGCGGTAACGGGCGGCGGAGCAGATGGACGACCCGCGCCGGTGGCAGAGCCGATGGACGACCCGCGCCGGCGGCGGAGCCGGTTGACGAACCCCGTCAAGTGTCGCGACGGGATGCGTCGTCCACCGGCTGCAGGTCTGCCGCCGGCGATGACGGCCCGCTCGCGGAGCCAGCGGGCGGTGGGGCGCCATCCGAGCGGGGCCAGACGTCATCCGGCCGGTCGCTCGCGTCGGAGCCGCCGGTCGGTAGGGCGTTCTCCGGGTCGTCATCCGGGTCGGTGGGCCTGACCCGGCGGGCGGTGTGCCGGATGATCCAGACCCCGAGGAGGAACACGACGATGCTGGTCCACACGTTGAGCCGCTGGCCGAGGATCACCTCCGCCTCGTCGGTGCGCATCCGTTCGACGACGATGCGCCCGATCGGATAGCCCGCGACGTACAGGCCGAAGAGCTGCCCCGGTGCCAGGCGCGCGCGCCGATCGGCGACCATGAGGACTACGGCAAGCAGGACGAGGAACAGCGACTCGTAGAGGAAGGTCGGGTGGAACACGCCGCGCAGGACGGGCTCGCCGTCGGCGTCGAGCACCGCGCGGCCGGCGGACTGGTCCCATACGTGGATCTCGAGCCCCCACGGCAGGGTCGTCGGCCCGCCGTAGAGCTCGTTGTTGAACCAGTTGCCCCACCGACCGATCGCCTGGGCCAGCGCGACGCCGGGCGCCGCGGCGTCGGCGAATGCGAGGAAGGAGATGCCGTGTCGCCGGCACCCGAGGTAGGCGCCCAGCGCACCGAGGGAGATCGCGCCCCAGATGCCCAGGCCGCCCTCCCAGATCTTCACCGCGTCGACCGGGTTGCCGTCGGTGCCCCAGTAGGGCTCCGGGGTGGTCACGACGTGGTAGAGGCGCCCGCCGACGATGCCGAACAGCACCGCCCAGGCGGCCACGTCGAGGGCCTGTCCCCGGTCGTACCCGCGCGAGACCAGGCGCCGGCCGGTGAGCCAGACCGCGACGACGATTCCGACGAGGATGCACAGCGCGTACATGCGCAGCGGCAGCGGCCCGAGCTCCAGGACCGAGTCGGTCGGACTGGGGAGATACCCGGTCACGAGGCCGCCGCCTCGACCAGCGCGGTGAGCTGGTCGGGGGTGTCGGCCTGCTGGGTGATGTCCTCACCGTCGAGGCGCACCGTCGGCGTACCGCGGACGCCGTCGCGAGCGCTCTGGTCCTCGACGCTGTCGAGGTACGCGTCGTACCGGCCCGAGTCGGAGCAGGTCTGCCAGGTGCTCAGCGCCGACCCGGTGATGCCGGCGCGCTCGGCGAGCTCGCGCAGCTGGGCGTCGGTGAAGCCGTCGCCCTCGCGGGCCGGCTGGTTGGCGAACAGCAGGTCGTGGAACTCCTGGAAGCGCCCGGCGTCGGCGGCGCAGAACGCGGCGGTGCCGGCCCGGGTGGAGCTGTCGTTGCGGAGGTTGTCGTCGAGGAAGTTCTTCACGTGGTAGACGAGCCGGATCCGGCCCTGTTGCGCGAGGTCGCCGATGGTCGCCCCCACCCGCTCCTCGTAGTCCGCACAGGCCGGGCACTGGAAGTCCTCGTAGACGTCCAGGGTCGGCGCACCGGCCGCCGGGGTCACGTCGGCGAACGCGACGTAACCGGCACCCGCCTCGGTGACGCCAGCGGGAAGGGTCAGCTCGGTGGAGCGCGTGCCGGCCTCGTCCTCGGCGCCGCTCTGCGACCACACCACCCCGCCCACCACGGCGACGATCGCGACGATGACGACCACTGCAGCCGCGACGACCGGGTTGACCCGCGGCCCGCCCGACGACGCGACCGCCTGGGCCTTGGCCTGCCGCGCGTTCTGCGGGCTCGTGCGCGCCGGGGTGCGCTTCTTCTTCTGGGCGTTCGCCTTCTGGCCGGCCATGGGTGGGTCGTCTCCTTCGGTGCCGCTCGCGTCGTGGGGCGGCGGTGGGGTCAGCGACCGAACAGCAGCCGGTCGAGCGAGGCGAGCGAGCGGGGGTACCGCCACAGCCATGCTCCGGCCGCGGCGAACACCAGGTCGCGTGCGATGTCCTGGGGATACTGGGTTTGGTCGGCGGCCACCTGGCCGCCGCCGCCGACGCACCCGCAGTCGATGGTGAGCCCGCGGACCCAGGCCTGGGCGATGCCGACGACGAACGCGAGCATGAGCAGCGTGGACAACGCCGCCACGGGCCGGGTGAACAGGCCGAGCAGGAGCAGCACACCGAGCGCGATCTCGGCGAACGGCAGCGCCACGCCGATCCAGCCGGCCAGGTCGTAGGGGAAGATCTCGAACGCCTGCACGGCACGTTCCGAGGTGAGCGGCTTGCCGACCTTGACCGCACCGGCCCAGATCAGCACCCCGGCGAGGAACAGCCGGGCGACCAGCGAGAACAGCTCTCGACCACGATGCCGGGTGTCCAGGCGCACGTCGCCGGCCGGCGACGTGGTCGTCGTGCTCACCGGTGCCCCCTCCGGACGCCGTCGGACAGTTCTGCGGTCAGAGTGCGCAACGCGTCGAGGCCGTCGGCGGGTTCCGCGCCGCTCCCCAGCGCCCGCACCATGGCCGAGCCCACGATGACCCCGTCGGCGTACCCGGCCAGCTCGGCGGCCTGCTCGCCGGTCGATACGCCCAGGCCGACGCAGACCGGCAGGCCGGCGACGGCTCGGACCCGCTCGACCAGCCCACGGGCGTCGGCGTCGACACTCGTGCGGGCGCCGGTGACGCCCATCGTCGAGGCGGCGTACACGAAGCCGCGGCTCGCTGCGGTGACCAGCGCCAGCCGCTCCGGTGTCGAGGACGGCGCGACGAGGAACACCCGGTCCAGGCCGTGGGCGTCGCTCGCCGCGAGCCATTCCTCGGCCTCGTCGGGGATGAGGTCGGGGGTGATGAGGCCGGCGCCACCCGCGGCGGCGAGGTCGGCCGCAAACCGGTCCACGCCGCGGTGCAGGACGAGGTTCCAGTACGTCATGACCAGCGGTGGGGCACCGGCGTCGCGCACGGCGCGGACGGCGGTGAAGACGTCGTCGACACGGGTGCCCCCCGCGAGCGCTCGCGCGGCGGCGTCCTGGATGACGGAGCCGTCCATGAGCGGGTCGCTGTAGGGAACGCCGACCTCGACGACGTCGCAGCCGGCCTCGACGAGCACCCGGAACGCCTCGAGCGACGCCTCGAGCGATGGGAACCCGACCGGGAGGTAGCCGACGAGCGCGGCTCTCCCCTCGGCCCGGCACCTCGCAAGCACCTCGTGGACGCCGCGGACCTGGGTCGTCACGACCTACCCTCCACCGGCGCGGCGGCCTCGGCGGACTCGTCGAGAAGCCCGAACCACGCTGCGGCCGTGTGCATGTCCTTGTCGCCGCGGCCGGAGAGGTTCACGAGGAGCAGCGCATCGGGGCCGAGCTCGCGGCCGAGAACCATCGTGCCTGCGAGCGCGTGCGCCGACTCCAGTGCCGGGATGATGCCCTCGGTGCGGCACAGCAGGAGGAACGCCTCCATCGTCTGCTCGTCAGTGGCGTAGCGGTACTCGGCGCGGCCGGAGTCGCGGAGGAACGCGTGCTCGGGACCGACGCTCGGGTAGTCGAGTCCGGCCGAGACCGAGTGCGACTCTACGGTCTGGCCGTCGGCGTCCTGCATGAGGTAACTCATCGCGCCGTGGAGGACGCCGGGCGTCGTGGCCGAGGCGAACCGCGCGGCGTGCCGGCCGGACTCGAGCCCCTCCCCGCCGGCCTCGACCCCGACCAGGCGCACCGCGTCATCCGGCAGGAAGGCGTGGAAGATGCCCATGGCGTTGGAGCCACCGCCGACGCAGGCGACCACGGCGTCGGGGAGGCGCCCCGCGAGCTCGAGCACCTGGCCGCGGGCCTCCTCGCCGATGACGGCGTGGAAGTCGCGGACCATCTCGGGGAACGGGTGCGGCCCGGTGACGGTGCCGATGA
>JBOFBK010000549.1:0-4027 GCA_051645525.1 Dermatophilaceae bacterium
TCGGTGAACTCCCGGAGCAGCTGCTGACGCTGCTCGGAGGTGAGCGTGCTGAATGCTTCCGCATGCACGGCCTCGAGCTGCTCCGGGGACGCCGTGCGCAGGAGGTAGCGGTACCGTGCCACGGCCCGCTCGTCCTCGCTCGCCCCGGGCATCGGCGGGGCGGGCGCCGCGGAGGTCGGGCCGGACGACGGCGCGGATGCCGCCGGCCCGCGCATCGGACGGCCCAGCAGCCGGTTGAGGAATCCCATCGGTGGTCCTCTCGTCGGGGATGTGCTCGCACGCCGAGCTGCGTCGTCGGGGCAACGGTCCGGTGGTGACGACAGTTCCCGAGCGGCGCCTGCAGAGCGGAGTGCCGGACAAAGAGGTCCCAGGATGACGCGAGGCCAGGGCGATGCGTTGACCTGGGAACACGACGCAAAGTTGAGCCGTTGACACTCATGTCGAGCGGTCGTCATCCGCTCGGCACCGCCACACCATCATTCACGACGACAGGGAGGACATCATGGCGACCACCTTCGACCCGTTCCGCGACATGGACCGCATGCTCTCGGGCGTGCTCCGCACCCCGGCCAGCACGGCGATGCCGATGGACCTGTACCGCACCGGTGAGGTGTACGTGGCGACGATCGACCTGCCCGGCGTCGACCCCGGGACGATCGACGTCGACGTCGAGGACCGCACCCTCACGATCCGTGCCGAGCGCCGCCAGCAGACTCAGGATGACGTCCAGTGGCTTTCCCACGAGCGGCCGACCGGCACCTTCGCACGACAGCTGACCCTCGGCTACGGCGTGGCCCTGGACCGGATCGCCGCCGACTACTCCGACGGAGTTCTCACCCTGACCATTCCGGTGGCCGAGGAGGCGCGGCCGCGCAAGATCGCGGTGAGCCACGCCGGCGGCCACCGCGTCATCGAGAGCGAGGCCGGCGAGAGCCAGGCACGCGAGAGCGAGCTGGCGAACGCCTGACCGGCGCACGGCCGACGACGGGTTCCCGCATGAACTGCGACGAGGCGCGGCGCACGACCCGGGCGGTGGGCGAGAATGCCCACCGTGACCGACCCGACTCGCACCGATCTCGTCGACCAGCTCATCGACGCCGGTGCGCACGTCGTCGCCCGAGGACTGGTCCAGGCGAGCGGCGGCAACCTCTCGGCCCGGCTCCCGGGCACCGACCGCTTCCTCGTGACGGCCACGGGTACCTGGCTCGACCGTCTCACCCCAGGCGACCTCGTCGAGCTGACCCTCGACGGCACGACGACCGACGGCTCGCGGGCACCGTCGGTGGAGTGGCGGCTGCACGCCCGCACCTACCAGGCTCGAGCGGACGTGTCGGCCGTCGTGCACCTGCACCCGCAGCACGTACTCACGGTGGATCTGCTCGGCGCGCCCATCCGGTTCACCACGCTGGACCACCAGTACTACCTCGGTGGCGCGGCTCGCGTCCCGTTCCTGCCCTCGGGCTCCGACGAGCTGGCCGAGGCGGCCGCGACTGCTGCCCTCCGCCACGACGCGGTGGTGCTCGCGCATCACGGCTGCTCGACGTTCGGGCCGACGGTCGAGATGGCGCTGCGGCGCGCGCTCAACCTGGAGGAGGCGGCGGCGATGACCTACCGGCTGCTGCTCGCCGGCAACACGACGGCCGAGTTCCCACCGGAGTGGCGCGACCGGATCGTCACCGTGTGATCGGTGGCCCGTCAGCGGGTGAGCGCGAGGCTGCCGAGGGCGACGAGCCAGGACACGAAGGAGCCGACGAGGAAGTACTCGGTGACCTCGTCGATGCCGACACCCTCGACCGCTGTGGTGTCGTCGCGCTTGGCCTGGAGCTCGGGGAAGCGGATGAGGCCCTTCGCCGCGATGACCAGGCCCGCCGCCGTCAGCTGGCCCGCGAGCCCGAGCCCGAGGATGAGGAGGCGCTCCATCGGCCCCAGCAGCCGGCCGCCTTTGAGCTGCTCGGCCGGCTCATCCCGGGGGCCCAGGTGGGCGTGCTGCACCGGCCGCAACGCCCCGACGCCGACGAGGACGACCCGTACGAGCACGTTCGCGGTGGCGACGTTGGCGAGCAGGAGTCCGGCGACGAGGAGCACCTGCTCCGGCGTCGCGGTGTCGAGCACCGGCAGGTCGGCCCACGGCAGCCACCGGCCGAACAGACCCGCCGCGTCGCCGGCCCACCCGGACAGTCCGACCAGCCATGCGGCGGCGGCCACGAGGCAGCCGAGGGCACCGGCATGGCCCGACCCGGTGGCCAGCGCCTGGTCGGACAGCCGTAGCCAGCCGAGGAGCGGCACGAGTGCGGCGAACAGGACGACGAGATCGACCGGCGCGGTGAGGCCGGCGAGCAGCGCGGCGGCAAGCACCGCACCGCATCCCGCCGCCGGTGCCGCCCAGGTCGCCCTCGGCCCGGTCGCCCGCACGAGGTCGGCCACGCCGAGCCCGATGAGCCAGGCCGCCAGCCAGCTCACGGCAGCCCCGCGAGGAGGGTATGAGCAGCGAGCACCGCGCCGACGCCGTCGGCGCGCACGCGCTGGGAGACGGCCGACGGGCTGATGCCCTCGGCGGCGGCGAGGTCGGCCTGGGTGGCGTGCGGGTCCATGAGTCCCTTCAACAGTCGGAGCGAGCGGTCGGACAGCGAGCCGACGATGTGGTCTCGACACAGCAGCGCGGCGGCGATCGCGTCGGCGGTGGCCTCGTCCGGGTCGGCGGCCCGGTACCCGGTACGCAGATGGCGCGTGACCGCCCGGTTCGATGCTGCCTCGACCGCCTCCACTGCCGCGCGGGCCGCCCACCAGCCGGGGCCGTCCTCGATCCCACGGTCGGCATCCAGGACGGTGACCGTGCCGCGTCCCACCCCGACCCGCACGTCCACCTCGGGTAACAACGCGAGCCGGAGCCGGAAGGCGGCCTCGAGCGCCGCGCCGAGCGTCCGGTAGCTGCCCTGTACCTCGTCGCCGACCGTCACCCGGAGCGGGCGTAGCGACGGGACGTCGTCGCCGACCAGCCGCGCGGCGCGATCGACGGCCCGGTGGAGCGCGCGCCGGTCGGCGGCGCGCCGCGAGCCGACGATGTCGGCGAGTACGTGACACGGTGGTGAACTGCTCAGCTTCATCCGCGCCATCTGAAGATCATAACTTCACTTGAGTCGGATGAAGATTTCCGTCGGCTCCCAGCGATCCCGCGTCGCCCGGAGTCGCGGCGAGCTCGGCCGGGGTCCGACCGCGCGCTGGTTCCGCGACACCGTGCTCGGTCGCCACCGCGTCGACGAGCCGGGCCGGGGTGACGTCGAATGCCGGGTTGAACACCCTCGTGCCCGGTGGCGCGAGCCGGATGCCGCGCACCTCGAGGACCTCGCTCCCGTCGCGCTCCTCGATCTCGATACCCGACCCGTCGGCCAGCTCGAGGTCGACGGTGGACCACGGGGCCGCGACGACGAAGGGGGCGCCGGCGTCACGACACGCGAGGGCGACCCCGAGAGTGCCGATCTTGTTGGCGGCATCGCCGTTGGCGGCAATGCGATCGGCACCGACGACGGCCACGTCGACCAAGCCGCGGAGCAGCGCCGACGCGGCCGCTCCGTCGACCTGCACGACGTGGGGGATGCTGTCGGCGGCCAGCTCGTAGGCCGTCAGCCGAGAGCCTTGGAGCAGCGGCCGGGTCTCGTCGACGTGCACGACCTCGAGCCGCCCGCGACCATGCAGCTCGCGCACCACGCCGAGGGCGGTCCCCCACGCCGATGTCGCGAGCACACCGGCGTTGCAGTGCGTGAGCACCCGCAGCCGAGGCCGGTCGAGACGGTCGAGGAGCCAGTCGGCCGCCAGCCGCGACAGCTCGCGATTGGCGGCCTCGTCGGCGGCGGCGAGGTCGAGGGCGGCGCGCAGCACCGCGTCGCGCCCCTGCGCCATCGACGGCAGCACCTGGTCGACACCCCAGGCGAGGTTCACCGCCGTCGGCCGGGCCCGCCGGACCGCGTCCACCGCCGCGCGGACACCGGCGTCGTCCCAGCCCTCGCGAGCCCCCTCGTCCATCGCGAGC
>JBOFBK010000550.1:0-1205 GCA_051645525.1 Dermatophilaceae bacterium
GGCGACGACAGTGTCCTGCAGGGGATGTTCGGCCATGGGCCATCCTTACCCCGCGCCGACACTCGGACGCCACGCCGCGCACCGACCTTCGACAACCACCGCGCCGCACCCGGACGGTGGCGACACCACGAGCGAACACAACCTGCCCGGATGCCGGTTCGCCCCCGTCGATCTCGACGTCAACGTCATGCGCGTCCACGACCATCAGTCGACCCTCGGAAGACCGCGGTGCGTCGCGCAGCGCGTGTCGGGCACCCTCGCTGCCACCCAGATGTTGAACTACTGTTCGATTCACCCGTAGACTGCTCCCGTGGCCGCGCTTCAGGGCTCGCTCCTCGATCTCGCCGACGACATCGTCGTCCGGCCGCTCGGCAACGCCGTACGGCGCACCCCGCTCACCCTGGGCGCCTGGGTTGACCTGCGTCCGGCATGGGTGGGCAGCGCCGACCACCTCTTCGAGGCACTGCACCGCGACGTGCCGTGGCGGGCCGAGCGGCGGCAGATGTACGACTCGATCGTCGACGTCCCGCGACTGACGAGCTTCTACGACGAGGGCGCCCCGCTCCCTCATCCGGCGCTCGAGGAGTGCCGCGAGGCGCTCTCCGCCCACTACGCCGACGAGCTCGGCGAGCCGTTCGCGACCGCCGGGCTGTGTCTCTACCGCGACGGCCGCGACTCGGTGGCCTGGCACGGCGACCGCATCGGGCGCTCCCGCCGTGACGACACGATGGTCGCCATCCTCTCCGTCGGAGCACCGCGCGACCTCGCGCTGCGACCGCGCGCCGGCGGCACCTCGATGCGGGTGGCCTCCGGCCACGGCGACCTGCTCGTCATGGGCGGCTCGTGCCAGCGCACGTGGGACCACGCCGTGCCCAAGACGAGCCGGCCGGTCGGCCCGCGCATCAGCATCCAGTTCCGCACCTGCGGCGTCCGGTGAGCGCGCCGCCCGCACTCACCGGAGCGAGCGGCGCACCCGGGTGGTCGTCCACCCGGGTACGCCGCCGTCATCCGGCCGGCAACTCGTCGCGCTCGGCGCGGTTGACCGCGGAGAGGATGGCGCGCAGCGAGGCCTTGACGATCGACTCGTGCAGCCCGACGCCCCAGAGCACCCGGTCGCCGACGGCACACTCGACGTACGCCGCGGCCCGGGCGTCGCCGCCCGCGGAGAGGGCGTGCTCGGCGTAGTCGAGCACGCGCACGTCCAC
>JBOFBK010000551.1:0-18503 GCA_051645525.1 Dermatophilaceae bacterium
TCACTCCTCGATCGTCACGCGCACCGCGCGGGACCGGACCAGCGCTGTGCGCAGCACGTCGAGGCGGGGGTCCGGCAGGTCGTAGAGCTCGCGGGCCGGCAGGTCGCGGATGACGGCCAGCCGCCGGTCCTCGAGCACCGCCGCGACCAGCGTGCGGTCACCTCCGAGAACGAGGCCGTGCACGTCATCCGCGACACCGCTGCCGGACGACGAGGACACCTCGGAGAGCAGGATCCGCACGGCGACGTCGGCCGCCGCGCCGACCAGCTCGTCGGCCTGGTTGGCGCGCCGACGAGCGAAGCGCTGCTGGCTCCATCCGCCGGCCGCGGTGCGTGACTGCACGTAACGGGAACCGACCTTGTGCGCGACCAGCGAACCCGCTCGCGCCAGCCCGACCGCGTAGCCACCTCGACGGACGAGCAGCAGGCCGAGCGGGTCGTGGTCGAAGCGTGCGACGTGGACCACCTGTTGCGGGCCGTCCGGGTTGTTGGCGGCGAACCGCTCCAGCCAGCCGTCGAGCCGCGAGGGCGCGACCTCGACGACCCGCCTCCCCACCGGACGTGCGGTCAGAGGTTGAAGCCGAGGGCGCGCAGCTGCTCGCGACCGTCGTCGGTGATCTTGTCGGGGCCCCACGGCGGCATCCACACCCAGTTGACCCGGTACGACGCGACGAGCCCCTCGAGCGACGAAGCGGTCTGCTCCTCGATGACGTCGGTGAGCGGGCACGCCGCGGAGGTCAGCGTCATGTCGATGACGGCGTGGTTCTGCGGGTCGACGGTGATGCCGTAGACCAGCCCGAGGTCGACGACGTTGATGCCGAGCTCGGGGTCGACGACATCTCGCATCGCCTCCTCGACGTCGGCGACGTTCGCGGGGGTTGCGGTCTCGCTCACAGGTGTGCTCCTTCGGCCTGGTGCAGTGCGTCGGTGAACGCCATCCACGGCAACAGACCGCACTTGACGCGCGCCGGGTACTTCGCGACTCCGGCGAGTGCGACGGCGTCGCCGATGGTGGACTCGTCGCCGGGATTCTCACCGCGGCTGGTGAGCATGGCCCGCATGGCCTCGTGGATGCGCCGGGCGTCGGCGACCGAGCGGCCGGTCACCTCCTCGGCGAGCATCGACGCGGAGGCGACGCTGATCGAGCAGCCGGCCGCGTCGTAGGAGATGTCCTCGACCACCGCGCCACCGCCCTCGCCGAGCAGACGCACCCGGAGGGTGACCTCGTCACCACAGGTGGGGTTCACGTGATGCACCTCGGCCCCGAACGGCTCCCGCAGGCCGGCCCGGACCGGGCGCTTGGAGTGCTCGAGGATGAGCTCTTGATACAGGTCCATCAGACGGCGACCTCCACGCCGAACACCGCCGGTACGCGGTCGAGCGCCTCGAGGAACGCGTCGACCTCGCCTGGCGTGGTGTAGACAGCCAGGCTCGCGCGGGTGCTCGCCGGCACGCCGAGCGCCCGGTGCAGCGGCCATGCGCAGTGGTGCCCGACGCGCACGGCGACGCCGTGGTCGTCGAGCACCTGGCCGACGTCGTGCGGGTGCACGCCGTCCACGACGAACGCCACTGCTCCACCGCGGCCCTCCATCCCCTCGGGCCCGAGCACCCGCACGAACGGCCGCACGGCGAGCCCAGCGAGCAGCCGCTCGGTGAGCCGCAGCTCGTGCGCGTGGACCCGATCCATCCCGATCGCGGTGAGGTAGTCGCACGCCGCGGCGAGGCCCACGGCCTGGGCGGCGACCGGCACGCCGGCCTCGAACTTCTGCGGCGCCGGTGCGTAGGTCGAGCCCTCCATCCGCACCGTCTCGATCATCGAGCCGCCGGTGAGGAACACCGGCATCTGGTCGAGCAGCTCGGCCCGGCCCCACAGCACGCCGATGCCCAGCGGCCCCAGCATCTTGTGGCCCGAGAAGGCGAGCAGGTCGACACCGAGGTCGTGGACGTCGACCGGCAGGTGCGGCACCGACTGGCACGCGTCGAGCACGGCGAGCGCCCCGACGGCGTGCGCCCGCTCGGCGAGCTCGCGCACCGGCAGCACCGTGCCGAGCACGTTGGAGACGTGGGTGAACGCGAACACCGTGGTGCGCTCGGTGAGCAGGTCGTCGAGGCGGTCGAGGTCGAGCCGGCCGTCGGCGGTCACCGGCACCCAGCGCAGCGTGGCGCCGGTGCGGCGGCAGGCCTCCTGCCACGGCACGAGGTTGGCGTGGTGCTCCATCTCGGTGACGAGCACCTCGTCGCCCGGGCCGAGGCGGAATCGGTCGCCGTGCCCACCGCCGCCACCGGCCGACCCGTTGCTGAACGCGTAGGCGACGAGGTTGAGCGCCTCGGTGGCGTTGCGCGTGAAGATCACCTCGGATGCCGCCCCGCCCACGAAGCGCGCGACCGTCATCCGGGCCGCCTCGTAGGCGTCGGTGCCCTCCTCGGAGAGCTGGTGCGCGCCACGGTGCACGGCGGCGTTGGTGCGCTCGTAGAAGCCCCGCTCCGCGTCGAGCACCTGGCGCGGCTTGTGCGACGTGGCACCGGAGTCGAGGTAGACCAGCGGATGTCCCCCGCGCACGGTGCGCGAGAGGATCGGGAAGTCGGCCCGCAGGCGGGCCAGCTCCTCGTCGGTGAACGGGGTGGTCGTCATCGGGTTCAGGCTCCGGCGGACTGCGCCTGGTAGCGGTCGTAGCCCTCGGCCTCCAGGCGCTCGGCGAGCTCGGGGCCGCCTTCCTCGGCGATCCGGCCGTCGACGAAGACGTGCACGAAGTCGGGGCGGATGTAGCGCAGGATCCGCGTGTAGTGGGTGATGAGCAGCACGCCGGCGCCGGTGGTCTCCTTGGCCCGGTTGACACCCTCGGAGACGACGCGAAGGGCGTCGACGTCGAGGCCCGAGTCGGTCTCGTCGAGGATGGCGATGCGCGGCCTGAGCAGCTCCATCTGGAGGATCTCGTGCCGCTTCTTCTCGCCACCGGAGAAGCCCTCGTTGACGTTGCGCTCGGCGAACGCAGGGTCCATCCGAAGGTCGGCCATCACCTGCTTGACGTCCTTGACCCACGTGCGCAGCTTCGGCGCCTCGCCGTCGACCGCGGTCCTGGCGGTACGGAGGAAGTTCGAGACGGTGACGCCGGGCACCTCGACCGGGTACTGCATCGCGAGGAACACCCCGGCGCGAGCCCGCTCGTCGACGCTCATCGCGAGCACGTCCTCGCCGTCGAGGGTGACCGACCCGGACGCGACGGTGTATTTGGGGTGGCCCGCGACGGCGTAGGCCAGGGTCGACTTGCCGGACCCGTTGGGGCCCATGATCGCGTGGGTCTCGCCGGACCGGATGGCGAGCGTGACGCCGCGGAGGATCTCCTTGGTGCCCTGCTCGGTCTCGACGGTGACGTGGAGGTCCGTGATGTCCAGCGTTGACATGGTTCAGCTCTCCTCGGACAGGCGCACGAGAACCTCGTCGCCCTCGATGTGGACGGTGTGGACGGCGATGGGGACGATGGCCGGCGGCCCGGTGGGCTCGCCGGTGCGTAGGTCGAAGCGCGACCCGTGCAGCCAGCACTCGAGCGTGCAGCCGTCGAGCTCGCCCTCGGACAGGGAGACGTTGGCGTGGCTGCAGGTGTCGTCGACGCAGTGCACGTCGCCGTCGTCGGTGCGGACCACGGACACCCGCCGGCCCTCGACCTCGGCGAGTGCGGCGCCCACCTCGGGCAGCTCGTCGAGGCGGCACACCCGGATGAAGCCCCGGTCGGTCAGCTGGTCGGTCATGCGGGGTCCCCGCGAAGTATCCGGGGGAGCGAAGCGGCGCGGGTCCCACGGTCTACGTGGGCAGAACTTCGTGGTGTGATCACGCCGCCCCCTCGACCTGCTCCGCGGCGGCGAGCTCGGCCTCGATCGTGGACATCAGGCGATCCTGGATCTCGGGGACGCCGATCCGGGCCACGACGTCGGCGAAGAACCCGCGCACCACCAGGCGGCGCGCCTCGGCCTCGGGGATGCCGCGCGCCATCAGGTAGAAGAGCTGCTGGTCGTCGAACCGTCCTGTCGCCGAGGCATGCCCGGCGCCTTCGATCTCACCGGTCTCGATCTCGAGGTTGGGCACCGAGTCGGCCCGGGCGCCCTCGGTGAGCACGAGGTTGCGGTTCAGCTCGTAGGTGTCGGTGCCCTCCGCGCTGGCCCGGATGAGCACGTCGCCGACCCAGACCGTGCGAGCGGTCTCGCCCTGCAGCGCGCCCTTGTACTCGACGTTGGAGCGACAGTGCGCCGGGCCGTGGTCGACGAAGAGCCGATGCTCGAGGTGCTGCCCGGCGTCGGCGAAGTACACCCCGAGCGCCTCGAAGGAGCCGCCCGGACCGGCGTAGGAGGCGTTAGTGCTCAGCCGGACGATCTCGCCGCCGAGGGTCACGGCGATGTGCCGCACGGTGGCGTCGCGACCGACGACGACGTCGTGCTGGCCGACGTGGTGCGCCGCGTCATCCCACTCCTGCAGGGTGACGACGGTGACCTCGGCGCCGTCGCCGGCGAGCACAGTGAGCAGCTCGGCGTACTCCGCTGTCCCGGTGTGCTCGATCACGATCGTGGCGCGTGCGAACCGCCCGACCCGCACGAGCAGGTGGCCGTGCACGACTGATGACGCGGTGCCGGTCAGGCCGATGCGCACCGGCGCGGCGAGCTCGGCCTCGGCCGGGATGTCGAGAACGGTCACGTCGCCGCTGTGCGCGGCCGCGACGGCAGCCGCTCGGTCGGCCGGAGGTGGCACGCCGAGCGCACGCCACTGTGCGACGGACAGCGTGTCGAGCGTGACGCCTTCGGGGAGATCCTGTGACCGGTCGAGACGCGCTGCGGCCGCCTCGTCGCGGAACAGCGCACCGAGCCGGTCCACGGGGGTGAACCGCCACTCCTCCTCGCGGCCGTGCGGGGTCGGGAAGTCGGCGACGTCGAACGACGCCGTACGCTCGGCGCGCGACCGGTCGGGCACGACGGCGCCGTGCGAGTGCTCGCCTGGGACGGACCGCTGGGGGGTGAGCAGGCTCATTCGGGGACCTCGCGAAGTATCTGGAGGAGCGAAGCGGGGCGGGCCCCACGCTTTGCGTGGGAAGAACTCCGTGGGGTGTTCAGCCGACTGCTCCTTCCATCTGCAGCTCGATGAGCCGGTTGAGCTCGAGCGCGTACTCCATCGGCAGCTCCTTGGCGATCGGCTCGACGAAGCCGCGCACGATCATCGCCATCGCCTCCTCCTCGGCGAGCCCGCGCGACATGAGGTAGAACAGCTGGTCCTCGGACACCTTCGAGACCGTGGCCTCGTGCCCCATCTGCACGTCGTCCTCGCGGATGTCGACGTAGGGGTAGGTGTCGGAGCGGCTGATCGTGTCGACGAGCAGCGCGTCGCAGACCACCGAGCTGCGCGACCCGTGCGCGCCCTCCATCACCTGGACCAGGCCGCGGTACGACGTGCGGCCGCCGCCGCGGGCCACCGACTTGCTGACGATCTGGCTGCTCGTGTGCGGTGCGGCGTGCACCATCTTCGCGCCGGCGTCCTGGTGCTGGCCCTCGCCGGCAAAGGCGACCGACAGCGTCTCTCCGCGGGAGTGCTCGCCGAGCAGGAAGACGGCCGGGTACTTCATCGTCACCTTGGAGCCGATGTTGCCGTCGATCCACTCCATCGTGGCGCCCTCGGCGCAGGTGGCCCGCTTGGTGACGAGGTTGTAGACGTTGTTCGACCAGTTCTGGATGGTCGTGTACCGCACCCGGGCGTTCTTCTTCACGACGATCTCGACCACCGCCGAGTGCAGCGAGTCGCTCTGGTAGATGGGCGCGGTGCAGCCCTCGACGTAGTGCACGGACGAGCCCTCGTCGGCGATGATCAGGGTGCGCTCGAACTGGCCCATGTTCTCGGTGTTGATCCGGAAGTAGGCCTGCAGCGGGATGTCGACGTGCACACCAGGCGGCACGTAGATGAACGAGCCACCCGACCACACCGCGGTGTTCAGCGAGGCGAACTTGTTGTCACCGGCCGGGATGACGCTGGTGAAGTACTCGCGAAAGAGGTCCTCGTGCTCGCGCAGGCCGGTGTCGGTGTCGACGAAGATGACGCCCTTCTCCTCGAGGTCCTCGCGGATCTGGTGGTAGACGACCTCCGACTCGTACTGGGCGGCGACCCCGGCGATCAGGCGCTGCTTCTCGGCCTCGGGGATGCCGAGCCGGTCGTAGGTGTTCTTGATGTCCTCGGGCAGCTCGTCCCACGTCGTGGCCTGCTGCTCGGTGGACTTCACGAAGTACTTGATGTTCTGGAAGTCGATGCCAGTGAGGTCCGAGCCCCACGACGGCATGGGCTTCTTGTCGAACAGCCGCAGCGACTTCTGGCGCAGGTCGTTCATCCACTGCGGCTCGTTCTTCCGTGCCGAGATGTCGGCGACCACGTCGGCGGAGAGCCCGCGACGTGCCGAGGAGCCGGCGTCGTCGCGGTCGGACCAGCCGTACTCGTAGCGGCCGAGGCCCTTCAGGCCCGGGTTGAGGTCCTCGATCGAGGTCGTCATCAGCTCCGCCTTCCGGCAGTCGGGGTTCGGGGGGTCGTGGTCGGGGACGTGCTGGGTGTGGGGACGAAGGTGGTGCACACATGGTCGCCCTGGGCGAGGGTGGCCAGCCGCTGGACGTGCCCGCCGAGCAGCCGCGAGAAGGCCTCGGTCTCGGCCTCGCACAGCTCCGGGAACTGCGAGGCCACGTGCTGGACGGGACAGTGGCCCTGACACAGCTGGATGCCGGTGAGCGGGCTCTTGTCGCCCGGCTCGCCGACCGGCCGAGTCGAGGCCGCGTACCCGTCGGCGGTCAACGCCTCACCCAACGCTGCGGCGCGAGCCGCCGGGTCCGGCCCGGCAGCAGCCACCTGTGCGGCGTAGCGGCTCTCGAGAGCGGCGACACGCTGTGCGGCGAACTGCTGCACCCCGGCGTCGCCGATGGCATCGCGGATGAAGCGCAACGCGTCACCGGCGAGATGGTCGTAGTCCGAGCCGAGGGAGCGGTGCCCTTGGTCGGTGAGCACCCAGACCCGAGCCGGTCTCCCGCGCCGCCGCGGGCCGCTCGCCAGCCGGGCCTCGACCAAGCCGTCCGCGGCGAGGTTCTCGACGTGGCGCCGCACCGCGGTCTCGGTAAGACCGACCTGCTCGACGAGGCCAGCGATGCTCACCGGCCCGGTCTCGCTGACTACCCGCAGCACTCGGTCGCGGGTTCGCGACTCGAGCGACGGGGCGTCAGAAATAACCACACATCTATGTTAGATAAATAGTCGGGCCACGGAAAAGGAAGGGTCGCCTAACTGTCGACGACGGCCTCCACCTCGCCGTCGTCATCGTCCTCGTCGAGGGGAAGGAACACCGACGGCAGGCGCGGCCGGGGCGGCGCCACGGCATCCGGTCCGAGGAGACGTTCGCGCAACGGTGCGGTCAGCACTCCGAGCGGAGCGGTGAGCACGTACCCGTACGCCACGGTCAGGCCCGTGATGCCCGGGGCGCCGAGCGCGCCGCCGACGATCACCAGCCCCACCACGCCGGTGGCGACCCGGGCTCCCGGGGTCGACGGCGCGAGCAGGTTGCGAAAGGAGCGAAACCGCACGGTCGTGATCATCAGGACCGCTGGGACGATGCTGACGAGCACCGGGAACCAGGCTGCCCACGGCCCGTCGGCCGACCCCCAGGTGGGCTGGTCGAGGGCGAGGATGGTCGCGAGCACCACACCGGCCGCAGCCGGCGACGGCAGGCCGACGAAGTACCGCTTGTCCGACAGCGGGTCGATGGTGACGTTGAACCGCGCCAGCCGGAACGCCGCGCACGCCAGCCAGTGGAACGCGATGAGCCACGCGAGCACGGGCCAGTCGTCGAGCGCCCAGGTGTGCACGAGCACCGCCGGGGCGAGACCGAAGGAGATGAGATCGGCCAGCGAGTCGAGCTGAACCCCGAACGGCGACGTGGCCCCGACGGCTCGTGCGACGTAGCCGTCGGCGATGTCCATGACGATGGAGACACCGATGAGCGCGGCGGCGAGGGTGAACTGCTCGCGGAAGGCGAGGAGGCACGACGCGAAGCCGCTCGTCATGTTCAGTGTCGTGAACATGCTGGGTGCGAGCAAGCGGGCGCGCTCCCGCCTCGGGAGCTGGCGCAGTGAGACCACCTTGGCCCCGGTGGGCGAGACCAGGCGCCACCGCCCGAGGATGCGCCGCCGCCCGGGTTCGGCGGGTGTGATCACCGGGTCACCGCAGCGACCGCGGCGGCCGGTGCGGACCAGCGGGCGAGGACGGTCTCACCGGCGACCACCCGCTCGTCCGCCGCGACGAGCAGATCGCACTCCGGCGGGACGAACACGTCCATCCGCGAGCCGAACTTCATCAGGCCGATGCGCTGGCCGGTGGTGATCTCCTCACCGGCCGCGACCCGGGTGACGACCCGGCGCGCCATCAGGCCGACGACCTGACGGAAATGCACCCGGCGCAGCTCGCCGTCGACCTCGCGCTCGACGGTGATGTCGCTGCGCTCGTTGAGGTGGGCGCTCTCGTGCCGGTACGCGGCGAGCCACCGGCCGGGCCGGTGGGACACCTCGGCGACCCGGCCCCCGTAGGGCGCGCGGTTGACGTGCACGTCGAACGCCGAGAGGAAGATGCTGACCTGCTGCCAGTCGCCCTCGGGGGCGACGCCGTCCTGCCCGGGGCCGGCGTACATGACCTTCCCGTCGGCCGGGGACAGCACGTCGTCGACCGGGACCGGCCGGCGGTCGGGACCGCGGTCGGGATCGCGGAAGAAGGCGGCCACGGCGGCCGGCAGCACGCCGAGACCGAGGGCCAGCCGAGGCCGGCGGAGCAGCAGCGCGGCGACGGCGGGGACGGCGGCGGCGACGACAGCCGGCGCCGCCTCCCGGTCGATTCGAGGCATGGTGGCCAGCCTAGGATGTCGAGCCATGCCGGATGCAGTCGACGTCCTCGACCTGCATCGTTCGTTCGAGGGGACACCCGCCGTCCGTGGTGCGACGTGGTCGGCCCGGCGCGGCGCCGTCACCGCGGTCCTCGGCCCGAACGGCGCCGGCAAGACCACCACGGTTGCGTGCCTCGAGGGTCTGGTGCGCCCCGACGCCGGCGAGGTCCGCGTGCTCGGCCGTGACCCGTGGCGTGCCGATGCCGCGCATCGAGCGCGCGTCGGGGTGATGCTCCAGGAGGGTGGCCTGCCCGGCACCGCGCGTCCGCTCCCTCTCTTGCATCACCTGGCCGCGATGTACGAGCGTCCGAGGCCGGTCGAGCAGCTCGCCGAGCGGCTCGGCATC
Organism: Dermatophilaceae bacterium; assembly: GCA_051645525.1. Lineage (GTDB taxonomy): Bacteria > Actinomycetota > Actinomycetes > Actinomycetales > Dermatophilaceae > JBOFLG01. Next base: position 9,282 of record JBOFBK010000551.1, read on the forward strand.
CACCGCGTCGCGCGGACCACGGTGCGGCGGATGTCCGGGGGCGAGCGGCAGCGCGTGGCCCTGGCCGCCGCTCTCGTCGGAGACCCGGACGTGCTCTTCCTCGACGAGCCCACCGCCGGCCTCGACCCGCACGCCCGGCTCGACGTGTGGCGGATGGTCCGTGAGGAGGCCGATCGCGGCGTCTGTGTCGTGCTCACCACGCACTCCTTCGAGGAGGCCGAGCGCGTTGCCGAGCAGGTCGTCATCCTCGCCGGCGGGGAGGTCGTGGCCGACGGCACGGTGGCCGACGTGCGGGGCGCTCGCAGTCTCGAGGACGCCTACTTCGCGCTCACCGATGGTGGTGTCCGGTGAGCGCACCGGCGTCGGTACGCCGCCGGGTCCTCGCTCGCGCCACCTTCGAGGCCAGGCTGCTGCTCGCGAACGGCGAACAGCTCCTGGTGTCGATGCTGCTGCCGGCCCTCGCCCTCGCCGGACTTGCGCTCACCGAGGTGCCCGACCTCGGTCCCGGACGGCGGGTCGACCTCGCTGTCGCGGGTGCCGTGGCGCTCGCGGTCGTGTCGACGGCGTTCACCGGGCAGGCCATCGCCACCGGGTTCGACCGCCGGGCCGGAGTGCTGCTGCTCCTCGGCACCACCCCCCTCGGCCGCGGCGGTCTGCTCGCCGGCAAGGCCCTGGCCGTCCTCGCGGTCCTCGCGGCGCAGCTGGTCGTCCTCGGCGGGCTCGGACTGGCGCTCGGATGGCGGCCGTCGGCACCGAGCCTGCTCCCGACCCTGGTCACGCTGCTGCTCGGTGTCGCGGCCTTCGTCTCCCTGGCGCTGCTCCTGGCCGGCACGGTGCGGGCCGAGGGTGTGCTGGCGGTCGCGAACCTGCTGTGGGTGCTGCTCCTCGGGCTCGGCGTCGTCGTGCCCACCGACCGGCTTCCCGGCATCGTCGGGTCGGTCGCTCGCGCGCTTCCCTCGGGGGCTCTCGGCGACGCCGTCCGTGCGGCCCTGGTCGACGGCAGCTGGTCGTGGGCGGCGTGGGGGGTGCTGGCGGCCTGGGGCGCGGCCGGCACGCTGGTCACGGTGCGCACGTTCCGCTGGTCCGGATGACGAGCCGGATGGTCAGCTGGACCACCCGCTCGGCCCCATTCGAGACCGGCGATACGACTCCGTTCCTGACCGACGTAGCCTGATCTCGTGACGATAACTCGGCCCGCTCTGCAGACACCCGGCGTCGCCCGGAGCCGGTCGTCCTGGCTCGCTCCGGTCCTGCTGGCGAACCTCGTCGCCCAGGTCGGCATCGTCGTCACCGGGGGTCTGGTTCGAGTCACCGGCAGCGGCCTGGGCTGCCCGACCTGGCCCGAGTGTGTCGACGGCTCCATCGCCCCGTCCGTCGAGCAGGCCGAGAGTGCGCTGCACCGGTGGGTCGAATTCGGCAACCGCATGCTCACCGGGGTGCTCGGCATCCTCGCCCTGCTCGCTGTCGTCGTGGTCTGGCGGCAGGCCCGCCGCCGAGCCATGGTCGTGACGTCGCTGCTCGTGCTCGGCGGCGTGGTGCTCCAGGCGGTTCTCGGCGGCATCACCGTGCTGGCCGGGCTGCATCCGGTCACCGTCGCGGCGCACTTCCTGGTCTCGATGCTCCTCGTGGCCGCCGCGTCCTACCTGTGGTTCGCCCGCGAGGAGTCCGGCGGCCCGCCGGCACCTCTCGTGCCGGCGCTCGTCATCCGCCTCGCGTGGGGCGCGGTCGCCGTGGCCGGCGTGGTGCTGGTCCTGGGCACGGTGGTCACCGGGTCGGGCCCGCACTCGGGCGACGCCGACGAGCCAGCGCGCTTCGACCTCGACACGCGGGCCGTCGCGTGGCTGCACGCCGACTCGGTGATGCTCTTCCTCGGCCTCGTCGTCGCGGTGTGGGTTGCCGCCCGGCTCACCGCCGTCGACGGCGACCTGCGGCCTGCTCGCGGGTGGCTGTGGGTGCTCGGCGTCAGCCTGGCTCAGGGTGTCGTGGGCTACGTGCAGTACGTCACCGACGTGCCGGAGGCGCTCGTGGTGGCGCACATGCTCGGTGCGAGCCTGCTCGTCGTGGCCCTCACCGGCGGCATCCTCGCCCTGCGTCGACGCTCGTCTGCACACAGTCGAGCCTGACCGATCACGCGGTGAAAGGCGCTGTCGAACCCGGTAGCCGTCATGCCAGGATCTGAGCCGTGCAGCCGCCGATCGATAGATACTCGCCGAAGTGGCCGGTCCTCGTAGGCAGATTCCAACTCATGATCGACCAGGGAGGTCGCCCCGGACTTCGAGGTGCAATTTTCGCGTTGCTGGCAGCCGGTGCGCCCGGCATGCTGATGCTGCTCGTGGTGGACAACTCGAGTTGGTCATCATCCGCTCAGTCCTCTATTGGCTGATCATCTGCGGCTTCAGCGCCCCGTTTGTCGTCGCGGGGGTGGTGGCAACCTGGTTGCGTCGGTCTTCGCCGCCGGGCCAGGACGACCGCTCAGGCGCTTTGTCGCTGGCGGTCGCGACGACTGCGATACTCGTCGTCGCGCTCGATCTGATGGTTGCAGAGCCGGTTCTCGCTGCGTGGATGAACGATCGATCGGCAGATCGCTGGGATGCTTGGCTCGCTCGGGCACTGTGGCTATGGCTGGTTGCTTGCCTTCTCGCCTTCTGGCGCGATCTCAGTTCTCGGGACATCGGATTCACCGGTCGACTAGCACCTCAAGTGCGCCGTTGGGTCCTTGCCGGCTGGGCCGTCTCTTTGCCGTCAGGTGGATGGTTGATCGCCTCCGGGCAGGTAACGGTCACTGCTCAACTTCTGCAGTGGCCTCTCAATCCGCTGGCCGAGGAATTGTTGTTCCGGGGCTTAATTCTCGCGCTGCTGGCCCAGGCGCTCGGGCGACGGTCTCATCAGACCCGGCCGGTCGGCTGGGCGGTGGCCGCAGTCGTCGTATTATTCGGAATCAGCCACTTTGTTCAGTTCGATGGGACGCAGCCTCTTGTCGACCTGGGCGATCCAGCCGCGAGCGCAGGCGTCTTCGTGATGGGTCTGCTGTTGTGGTTCGTGTATGCACGGACGGGTAGCATCTGGCCCCCTGTCACTATGCATGATGTTGTCGCCGACTCTCTTGCGCCCGCTAGCCCTACCTTCTTTGTCGCTTCGCTCACCATCCTGGCCTTCGTCACGCTGCTACTGCCCCGAATCCGCGGTTGCACGCCGTGATCGCTCACGGATCAGGCCTTCGAATGTGGCCACCGCCACCGCCTCGCCGCGGGACGACGCACCGAGCTTCGCCAGGATGTGGGAGACGTGCACGCTGGCCGTCTTCGTGCTGATGAAGAGCGCGCGCCCGATCTCGCCGTTGGACCGCCCGTCGGCGAGCAGACCCAGCACCTCGGCCTCTCGGGGGGTGAGGTTCGTGGCGGTGGGCGAGTGGGTCCGCACGGCGTCGAGGACGTCGAGCAACGGACCGGCGCCGAGCGGTCGGGCGAGTGCTCGCGCCCGCTCGACCACGTCCGGCGCCTCCCGGCGTCCTGACGCGGCGAGCACCTCGGCGAGGCGGAGCAGGGAACGGGCGAGCTCGTAGGGCTCGGCACGCTCCTCGAAGCGTGCGCAGGTGCGTCGCCACGCGTCGATCAGCGCGGAGAGCTGCACGTCCTCCCCGACGACCCACCGGAAGCGCAGCCACTCGGCTCGAGACCGCTCCTCCCACGCCCGACCGTCGAGGGCCGGCGCCGGGAACGTGGAACCCGGCCGCCACACCGCCGCGGCGGCCTCGTGCAGCGCCTCCGCCCTGCCGAGCCACTCAGCTCGCCGTCCGGGCCTCGCCGAGCGGGCCGCGGTGGCCAGGTGGCCGAGGGCCATCGCGGCCAGCCGGACCTCCACCGAGACCCGAGAGGTCTCCCAGAGGTCGCGCAAGAACACGACGAGCTCGTCGTGGAGGGTCAGCATGGCGTCGACGTCGCCGTCGCGGCCGAGCAGGTCGACGGCGGCAGACCCGGCCTGGACGGCGATACGACCGTCCTTGGCCCACCACGGCCGGGAGGCCGCGATCAGCTCACCGGCAGACGTGGTGCCCCGAGCGGCACGCACATAGCCGGCCGCGGCCTCGACACCGGCAGCCGCCGCCGCCGGGAGCCCGGCGGCCACGGCATCGTCGGCGAGTCGGAGCGCGGCATCCCAGTCACCCATCTCGTACGCCGTCGTGACGGCCAGGGCGCGAGCATCGCTGGCCCACACCGAGGCGCCGAGCCCGACCCGTTGCGCCTCGGTCCAGGTGCGCTCGAACCCGGCGAGTGCGGCCTCGTGCTCGCCCTGCCGGCGATGGGCGCCGGCGAGCACGAGCATGGCCCGGAGCAGCGCGAGGTCGGGCACGTCGCGCCACTCGGCGACGACGCCCTCGAGGCGGCGGATCGACTCGCCCGGGTCGCCGGCGACCTCGCTGAGCCGGGCGAGGGTCGAGGAGAGGTCGGTGCGGTCGACGCGGAGGTCGTGCTCGACGGCCAGCGCCATTGCCTCGTCGGCGACCTCGAGCGCATCGGCGGTGACACCGGCATCCATCAGCGCCTCGGCGCGCCGGGTGAGCAGCCCGACGCGCAGCGAGATCGGTGTGTCGTCGGTGAGGAGCGCCAACGCCTCGGCGGTGAGGGCGAGTCGGTCGACCCGCTCCTCCGTCATCCGCGCGGCGAAGGCCATGCCGCCGAGAAGGGCCGCGCGCTCGTCAGGAGTGAGGTGGCCGGTGTCGAGCCGGGCCCGCAGCAGTGCGCCGGCCCGCCCCGGTCGGCCGGCGGCGTTCGCGGCGGCCGCGGCCTTCAGGGTGATGTCGTGTGCCTCGGCCCGGCCGGGCTCGAGCAGACCCAGCGCCGTCTCGTAGTGGGTCAGCGCCTCGGCCGGCCCACCCATCCGACGAGCACCGTCGGCGGCCCGGACCGCCGCGGTGAGCGCGAGCTCACGGTCCCCGGACGCCAGCGCATGCCGGGCGAGGTCGGCGTCTGTGCCTAGGGTGGGGTCCTCGACCAGCGCCGTGGCGCAGGCGCGATGGAGCTGTAGCCGCTCGTGCGGCAGGAGGTCGTCGAGCACGGCCTCGGCGAGGAGGGCGTGGCGGAACTCGTAGCCGCGGTCGGCCCAGGGTTCGAGCACGTGGTGCTCGATCGACGCGCGCAGCGCTGCCCGCAGCACCTCCTCCTCGACCCCGGCGACCCGCTCCAGGAGGAGGTGAGGAGCCCGGCGTCCCAGGACCGCCGCCACCCGCACCACTCCTTGAGCGCCGTCGTCGAGCTGGTCGACGCGGGCGAGCAGCAGGCGCTGGAGATCCCCGGTGTCGGCGGTTCCCGAGCGTGCGGCGGCGGCAAGCTCCTCGGCGAAGAACGCGTTGCCCTCGGCCCGGCGGACGAGGTCGTCGACGACCCGGGGAGCCAGCTGCGCTCCGCCGCCGACGACGATCCGCCGCACCGCCGGGTCGGCGAGCGGGCCGAGGTCGACCCGGGTGAGACCCGGTAGCCGCGACCACACCGTGAGCGCGGGCGAGAGCGGGTGGCGACGGTGCACGTCATCCGATCGGTAGGTGGCGAGGATGCCGACGCCATCGGGGCCGCCGCGGGTGAAGAGCAGGGTGAGCAGCTCCCGGGTGGACTGGTCGGCCCAGTGCACGTCCTCGATGACAAGAAGCACCGGGCCGCGGCGACCGAGGTCGGCCAGCACGCCGTGCACGGCCTCGACGACATCGGCCCGGACAGCGTCGTGCCCGGCGCCGGCCGCCAGTCGGGGAACGAGCGGCAGCAGACCTGGATGGGCGCCGGCGAGGTCGTCGACGAGGTCACGGTCACGGGCGTCGAGACCGCCGAACACCTCGACGAACGGCAGGTACGGCAGGCTCGCGCCACCCTCGCCGACGCAGTGGCCGACGAGGACGTACGCCCGGCTGGACCGAGCGAGTACCTGGCCGACCACCGCGGTCTTCCCGATGCCGGCGTCGCCGCCGAGGAGCACCGCACCGCCCTCGTCACCCGTGCCGAGTGCGGCGACGACACGGTCCACCTCGGCGTCACGGCCGATGAGTCGGATGGCGGGACGGGGCGGCACGAGATCGATCATGGCACCCGCCGCCGACGTCGTCGCTGCCGTCATGGATGCCGCGGCCGGCTGCCGTCGAGTGCCCGGCCGGCCGGCTGACCTGACCGCTTCGCGCGGCGGGCGATGACCTGGGCCACGAACCCCGCCACGGGATGAGTGGCGACCGGCGCCTGCGGATGCCGGTCGTCCCGGTGCACGCCGGCGAGCTCGAGCCGGCGCTCGACCTCGGCGGCCACGAACAACGGGTCGGCGTAGATGCTCACGATGCTGTCCTTCCGGATCAGTCACCAGGTCGGTCCTGGCGACGGCATCCACGCTCGTCCGCTGAGGTGGCCGCCCACATCCAGTGGCCGCCGCATCTCTGCGGCAAGCCGGCTGCCTGAGGTACCTCACGGCGTCATCCCGCATGTCGTGATCCCACCCCAGACTTCGCGGGATCCGGAGCATCCCGCCAAGTCAGGGAGCTATAGCGACCGGACCCGGCGGGATGCTCCTGACCCCGCGTAACAAGCACGTGCTAATACAAGCACTATTGTGCAAGGTTGCTTGTATGACTACCGTAGCGGGATGACGAAACCTGAGGTCCGGACACTCCGGGATGCCGCACCGCTGGCCGCGCTCGCTCACCCGTTCCGCGCACGGATCATGGACGCCCTCGCCGTCGACGGGCCGTCGACCGCCTCGATGCTGGCCGCACGCACCGGCCAGGCGGTCGGCAACGCCAGCCACCATCTGAAGGTGCTCGCGGCGGCCGGCCTGATCGAGGAGGCTCCCGAGCTGGCCCGCGACGGCCGCGAGCGGTGGTGGCGCCGCACGTCGCGGGCCACGCGGTGGAGTCGAGCCGAGCTCGCCGACTCGGCAGCCGTCGCCGCGGCGGAGGAGGCCGAGGCGCTGGCGCTGCGTCGTCAGGAGCAGCGCGTGCGGGACTGGATGGCCAACGCCGACACCGCCCCGGACTGGGACGACGTGGCGTTCGCCACCGCCGCCTGGGCCAGACTGTCCCCCGCCGAACTGCGCGAACTCGCCGACGAGGTCGTCGCACTGCTACGCCGGTGGGCCGACCGTCGGCCGCCCGACGACGGCGCGGAGCGCGAGCCTGTCTACCTGTTCGCCCGCGGCTTCCCGAGCCAACCGTGACGGTCGCCCGTCGGATGCCGTCCGCGCGCCGCGTGCGCGCGACACCGCACCCAGGCGTCGCCACCACCGCGTTCCGGCTGTTCTGGCTGGCGCACGGGGTCTCGGTGCTCGGCTCGATGACCACCGCCGTGGTCCTGCCACTGCTCGCCGTCACGGTTCTTCGACGCGGGCCCGATGTGGATGGGGCGCGCTCACCGCGGCGGCGTGGGGACCGTGGCTCGTCGTCGGGCTCCCCGCCGGTGCCTGGGTCGACCGGCTCGACGCCCGCCGGGTCATGCTCATCGCCGACCTCGCGGCATCCGCCGCGGTCCTCTCGGTCCCCCTCGCCTGGGCGCTCGGGGTGCTGACCCTCCCCCACCTCGCGGTGACAGCCGCAGCGACCGGCACCACAGCCGTCTTCGTCCGTACGGCGGCGCCGGCTCTGCTCCCGCGGGTCGTCGGCACAGCAGGCCTCGGATCGGCGAACGCCAGGCTCGTCGGTACCGAGTCCGCGATGCAGGTGGCCGGGCCAGGCCTCGGCGGTGTCCTCGTGGGGCTGGTCTCGGCCGCCTGGGCACTGCTCGCCGACGCGGTGTCGTTCCTCGTCTCGGCGTGGTGCCTGCACCGGATGGAGGTCCGTGGCCGACAGCCGTCGCCGATGGCACGGGCGCCGCTGCGCCGCGAGATCGCCGAGGGCGTGCGGGTCGTGGTCGGGGACCGGTATCTGCGGTTCTTCGTCGTGCAGGGCGGGATCGGCAACTTCGCCCTGACCGGCTACGGCGCCCTGCTCGTGCTGCACGCCGTTCGCGACCTGCGCCTCGCCCCGGGCGCGGTCGGCGTGCTGCTGGCTCTCGGCAGTGCCGGCGGTCTCGTCGGTGCGACGGTGGCCACGGCCGCGACCCGGCGCTGGGGCGAGGCCCGGGCGATGGTCCTGCTCCAGGTGCTCGGCGGGCCACCGGCCCTGCTCGTCGCAGCCGGCCGGCCCGGCTGGTCGGCGGCTCTGGTGCCGCTCGGGCTGGCCCTGGTCGGCATCGGGGTCGTGGGGGCGAACGTCATCCGCGGGGCGTTCCGGATGCGGTACGTGCCCGGCCACCTGCTCGGCCGCACGACGTCCGCAGGTTCGCTCGTGGCCTACGGCACCATGCCCGTCGCAGGACTCCTCGCCGGCTGGCTCGGGACAGCGCTCGGTGTTCGCGAGACCATCGCGCTCATGGCCGGGCTGTTCACTGCATCCTCGCTCTCGGCGCTCGTCGGCCCATACCGACCAGGGCGCGAGCTGCCGGTTCAGCCGATGGCGACGTGCAGCAGTGGGTCGACGGCGACCGCGAGGAAAACCACCGTCACGTAAGTGATCGAGTAGTGGAACAGGCGCATCGGCCGCAGCGCCGGGCCGGCGACACCGGCGAGCGCCGCCCGCAGCAGCCGGTGCGCCTCACCGAGGAACACCGCACCGGCGGCGAGCGCCGCGCCGAGGTAGAGCCACCCCATCGACGCGACCGGCACCAGGACGAGCGAGGCACCGACCATCGCCCACGAGTAGGCGACGACCCGGCGCCCGACCGCCACCGCACCTCGCTGCACCGGCAGCATCGGCACTCCGGCGGCGGAGTAGTCGTCGCGGAACGCCATCGACAGCGGCCAGTAGTGCGGCGGCGTCCAGAAGAAGATGACGAGAAAGAGCACGATCGCCGGCCAGCCGACGGTGCCGGTGACGGCCGACCAGCCGATGAGGGTGGGCATGCACCCGGCGACGCCGCCCCAGACGATGTTCTGCGAGGTGCGCCGCTTGAGCAGCACCGTGTATCCCACGGCGTAGAGCGCGATCGCGGTGAGCGACAACGCCGCCGACGCGAGGTTGACGACGGTGGCGAACCACAGCGTCGAGACCGCGGTGAGCACCGCGCCGAACACCAGCGCCGCGCGAGGAGTGACGACGCCGGTGACGAGCGGACGCCCGCTCGTGCGGTGCATCATCGCGTCGATGTCGCGGTCGTAGACCGAGTTGAAGGTGTTGGCCGCCCCGGCGCTGAGGATGCCGCCGACGAGGGTCGCGAGCAC
>JBOFBK010000552.1:0-1343 GCA_051645525.1 Dermatophilaceae bacterium
CGGCGGCTTCTACTGGCCGGGCCAGGAGGCGTGGGAGGGCGGCGATCGCAGCGTGCAGTGCTACCTGTACGACCCACAGCGGGAGACCGGTCGTGCCCTCACCGGCTCGGTGGCGAAGAAGCCGGCCGGCACCACCTGACGGACCTGCGCGAGCTTCATCCGCACTGAGTCACGCGCCGGGTGGGGCAACGACCCGGTGCGCCCGGCCGCCAACAGGTGCCTACGCAGTTCTGGACCGACTGCTCAGGCGCTCGTTCGCTGTCGCCCGGAGGCGGCGATCTGTGACACGCGTTGCGGCGAGATGCCGAGCATGACCGCGACGTCGCGGACCGGAAGCCCCTGTGACTGGAGGCCCTCGACGGCCTTGCGCATTGACTCGGATGCCGTCGCGGCCGCCTCGACGGCAGACTTCGATGCCTCGCGCGCACGTCGGGCGAGGTCGGCCCCCTCGATCGTCGGCACCACGTCCACCGGCTCGTCGGCGATATCGAGACCGAGGGTGACGAAGGCGTCGCGCACCATCGTCTCGATCTGGTCGAGTCGCCTGGCCTGGGTGTACACCGGCTGGCCGGCGTGGGTGGCTTCGACCGCCCACCAGTCGCCGGAGCGCGTCGCGGTGACTCGCATGTCAGTCCTCCCTCGTGAAGTGTCGAATGATCTTTCGTGCGGTGATGTCGTTGATCTCGTTGTGTCGAGCCACGACGTTCTGCCGGTCGCCGATCCACACCTTGGTGTGGTTCGCGCCCTCGGTCGTCACAAGATCCGTGCCCTGCGACTCGGCGATAGCTCGGAGACGTTTCATGAGGTCAACACGCTTCGCGTTGCGAAGTCTAGATATATAGAGGAATCAAGTTAACTAGTTTAGATGGCCTGTGGACAAGATGGCTCAGCGGTGGTGAGCACCTCGAGCAGGTTGACAGCCGAGGACACGGCTCGGGCCCCAGGGGTGAGACCTGATGGACGATCCGGATGGTGGGCGCCGTGGCGCACCCCAACTAAAGTTGACTCAGGCCAATAATTGTTGGACTGTGGGCTCGTGGACCTGTCCAACCCGTTCGCGACCATCACACCGACCCTCGACGCCACGGTGCTTCAGGTGCTCGTGGCCACCACAGGGTGGTGCACCGCGGCCGAGGTGCACCGTCGTTGCGAGCGGGGTAGCGACGAAGGAGTCCGCAAGGTGCTGGCGCGCCTGGTCCGGCAGGGAGTGGTGTCGGTCGAGACGACGGCACGCCATTCCGTCTACCGGCTCAACCGCGAGCACCTGGCGGCCCGCCAGATCGTGGAGCTCTCCCTGCTGCGGGACGAGCTGTTCCAGCGGATTCGAACCGAGGTGGCCGGCT
>JBOFBK010000553.1:0-1588 GCA_051645525.1 Dermatophilaceae bacterium
GACCGCCAGCAGCCACTGACCGTGATGCCGAGATCGAGCGCCAGCGCGCCCTCGACCAGCCGGTCGCGCAGGCCGAGGATCCGCTTGCTCTCGACGTCACGCGCCGCGACCGTCTCCTCGAGAGCCACGGCGAACGCACGGATGCCGGGCACGTCGAGGGTGCCGCTGCGCACCTGCCGCTCCTGCCCCCCACCGAAGACCAGCGGTGCCAGCGGGGCGTCCCGGCGGGCGAGCAGCGCCCCGACGCCGTGCGGCCCGCCCACCTTGTGGGCGCTGACCGTCATCAGGTCGGCACCGGACTCCTCGAAGCGGGCCGGCAGGTGGGCGACCGCCTGCACGGCGTCGGTGTGGAACGGCACCCGGTGCTCGCGGGCCACGGCTGCGAGCTCGGCGATCGGCTGCACCGTGCCGACCTCGTTGTTGGCCCACATCACCGACACCACGCTGACCTGGTCGGGGTGTTCGGCGAGCGCCGCGCGGAGGTCGCCGACCGCGATGTACCCGCACCTGTCGGGCTCCAGCCAGGTCACGTCGGTGCCCCGATCGGCGGCGAGATGCTGCACGGGGTCGAGCACGGCGTGGTGCTCGACGGCGCTGGCGACGACCCGCCGCCGCCGCGCGTCGGCGGCCTGCCGGGCGGTGTGCGCGCCGATCACCGCGAGGTTGTCGGCCTCGGTGCCGCCGGAGGTGAAGACCACCTCCGAGGGACGTGCGCCCAGCGCCGCGGCGATGCGCTCACGCGACTCCTCGACCACGGCGCGCGCCGCCCGGCCCGAGGAGTGCAACGATGATGCGTTGCCCGGCCGGGCGGCCTGCTCAGCGAGCGCCTCGACCGCCGCGGGAAGCATCGGCGTGGTCGCCGCATGGTCGAGGTAGACGGTCACAAGCCTCGAGTCTACGTTCGAGACCGGATGCCGACCGCCCGGGGAAGGCTGTCGCCGTCAGCCTTCGACACGTGGTCCCGCCCGCTTCGGCGCAGCTCCGTCACCTCGACCGGCCAATGTCGACTGTGAGTCCTCCACTGCCGACGCGACCTTCGGCACGACATCAGCCGACGAACACGCAGAACGGATGGCCGGAGGGGTCGGCGAACACGTAGAGCGGCTCCTCTTCGTCATCGGTGCGGTCGAGGATCATGCGTGCTCCGAGCGACTCGGCGTCGCGCCGAGCCCGCTCCAGTTCCGGCACGCCGGACACGGTGAGGTCGAGGTGCAGCTGCATCGGGACATCGTGCCGCGGCCAGGTCGTCGGAGTGAGCGAGTCGACCTCTTGAAAGGCGAGGGCCCGCGTGCCGTCGGGTCGGGTGAGCACGAGCCAGTCGGCGTCGTCGGGGCGGTCGACGGGCGGTTCGTCACCCGGGCGGTACACGAGCCCGAGGAAGCGGCGGTAGAACTCGGCGAGGACACGCACGTCGGTGGTGTCGAGGACAGTGTGCAGGATCTGTGGATGCGTCACCGGATCTCCTGAGGTGCCGAAACCCGACGGTACCAACGTCGCCGGCACAGCGACCGGCGCCGACACCTCTGATGCCACGGCGCCGGTCGGCGGGTTCGCCGAGGTCAGGCGCCCTTGCGCTTGGTGACCTCGG
>JBOFBK010000554.1:0-2082 GCA_051645525.1 Dermatophilaceae bacterium
GCTGCGTGGGCGGGTGCGCAAAGGATCGGGTGGGAGACGGAGCGCGCCCCGGCGGGCACCCGGGGAGGGGCCCACCGGGGCGCGCGTCACGTCATCCGAGGTGGTGGTCAGCCGACGACGGCGAGGACGTCGCGAGCGGAGAGGATGAGGGACTCCTCGCCGCTGTGCTTGACCTCGGTGCCGCCGTACTTGCTGTAGATGACGCGGTCGCCGATGTTGACGTCGAGCGGCACGCGGTTGCCGTTGTCGTCGACGCGGCCCGGGCCGACCGCGAGGACCTCGCCCTCCTGGGGCTTCTCCTTCGCGGTGTCCGGGATGACGAGACCGGAGGCGGTGGTCTGCTCGGCCTCGAGGCTCTTGATGACGATGCGGTCCTCGAGCGGCTTGATGGAAACCGACACGGTGTGCTCCTCCCCCACGATGGGGTGGGTCGAAGTGGACGGGACTCGCGCGTCCGGGCCGCTCTCGCCGTCGCGGGGGTCGATGACGGCCCGGGTTCGCGCTGGCACTCGCCGAGGGTGAGTGCCAATAGGACAAATCTAGGTTCGTGGCTGGCACTCGGTCAACTCGAGTGCCAGCGAACCGACTGGCCGGACAGAGAACGTCCGCCCGGCCGGTGGCAGGTGGGGCGTCAGTGGCAGGATGGCGCGTCGTGGACGTCGGCATCGTGCGGGCGCTCGGCGCGCCCGACGGCCAGGCGCTCCTGAGGTCGCTCCCACCCTACGAGGACGACACGGTCATGCCCGTGCTCAACCTGCTGAGACGGCACGGTCACACTCCGGAGTTCGCCGCCGCGCTCCTCACCCAGCATCGTCTCCGGACCCGGGCGGTGGCCAAGTTCGGGGAGTTCGCGGGCGACCTGCTGTTCACCGCCGACGGGCTGGAGCAGGCCTCGCGGCTGGAGGTCGCGGCCACTCACGCCGGCCGCTTCTACAACGCCAGTCTCGCCACGGTGCACGACCTCGGCTGCGGCATCGGCAGCGACGCGGTGGCGATGTCGGCTCTGGGGGTCACCGTGCAGGGCGTCGACATCGACCCGGTGACCGCGGCCGTCGCCGACATCAACCTGCGACCCTGGCCGGACTCGCGTGCCCGCGAGGGACGTGCCGAGCAGTTCGTCGCGCCGCCCGACCCGCTGCGCTCACGAGTCGGCGCCTGGCTCGACCCGGCCCGCCGCATCCCCGGAGTCGCCGACCACAACGGCCGGGTCAAGCGCGTCTTCCGTCTCGACGAGATGCGACCGACGTGGGACTTCGTGCTCGAGGTGGCCACCGCGGTTCCCGCCACCGGTGCCAAGCTGTCGCCGTCGATGCCGCACGACGTCATCCCGCTCGGCACCGAGGCCCAGTGGACCTCCTACGGCGGCGAGGTGCTCGAGTGCACGATCTGGTGGGGGCCGCTCACCCAACGTCCGGGGCGCAGCGCCCGGGTGCTCGGTCCCGGCCGGGCGCCGGTCGAGGTCGACGAGACGATGGCCGAGCCCGACGTGCCGGTGGTGAAGGCACTGGACTCCGTCGGGCCGTGGCTGTACGAGCCCGACCGTGCGGTCACCCAGGCCGGGCTGCTCGGCGCGTTGACGGCGGCCACGCTCGGCAGCGAGGTCGAGCAGGGGCTCGGCTACGTGGTGTCGCAGGCCGAGGTCGACGTGCCGTACGCGCGCCGGTACGCCGTACGCGAGGCGATGCCGTTCACGGTGAAGACGCTGCGTGGCTGGCTCACCCAGCACCACGTCACCGGGCTCACGGTGAAGAAGCGCGGCATCCGGCTCGACGACGACGAGCTGCGCCACGACCTGCGGATCGGGCGCAAGGCCGGCGACGGCGAACAGGCCACCGTCGTGCTGACCCGGGTCGCCGGCCAGCAGACCGCCCTGGTCGTCGACCCGGCCTGACGCGGTCGGCTCGCGGCACTTTCGCGGTCGGCTCGCGGCACTTTCTCGCCCCACGCGAGATGTCAAGCTGCGTGGAGTCGTTCGTTGTTGGTTTCGGCGTTGTCGTCGATCTTGGGGAGGTTGATGCCGACGGTCCCAGCGGGTGTGGGGGTGCGGGGCGGTCGACGGAAGCGTTCGGGGTGTTGTTCGTA
>JBOFBK010000555.1:0-1717 GCA_051645525.1 Dermatophilaceae bacterium
GCCATCCGCGACGCCGACCGCCACGCCATCCGCGACGCCGACCGTCGTGCCCACGCCGTCGCCGACCGCCTCGCCCAGCGCTACGTCATCCGGGAGCCCCTGAGGTCGGGATGGAGCCGCCGTCGGCAGCAGCCGGCGGCGGCTCAGTAGGGGACGGCTCAGCTGGCGGCGGCTCAATAGGCGACGGAGACGGTGTGGTGGGTGGTCGCCGGGTCGTTCGCCATGCTCAGCATGTGCCGGGCGACGTCGGCGCGGGAGATGAACATGCCGCCGCGCACGTTGATGTCGACCGCGGTGCGGTAGGTGCGGCGGAGCCGGTGGTCGAGCAGGCGCGGCGGCCTCGACACGGTCCAGTCCAGGGTGCTCTCCCGCAGCACGTCCTCCATGATCGCCAGGTCGAGGTAGTGCCGTCGGAACAGTGCCTTCGCGGTCGGCGCGATCAGATGACGCATCACGAACCCGTCGCCCGGGTTGTGGCGCGGTGGGTCGGGGCGCCCCGGTGATGAGACGGTGCCCACCGATGCGGCGCTGACCGCGACGATCCGGCTCACTCCGGTGGCCTGCATCGCGTCCACGATGGCCCGCGTACCGCGTGAGGCGACGCCCGCCTCGGCCTTGGTCCGAGCGCCCAGCCCGGACAGCACGGTGTCGGCGCCGTCGACGGCATCCTCGAGCACCGCCGGTACCGGTGCGGTCAGGTCGCACGTGACGACTCGGCTCGGGTCGACGGGCAGCCGCGTCGGGTCCCGCACCACGGCCGTGACGTCGTGCCCGGCGGCGAGTGCCTGGGTCAGCACCTGACGCCCGATGCCCCCGGTGGCTGCCACGACGACCGATCTCGGCACGATCGAAACGTTACCTCGCGCAGGTGTGAGGCAGTCGAGCTGATCCGGAGGCCGGTGACGTGGCGATCAGCGTGCCTCTCTCGCAACCCGATCGGGGATGCCGCGGTTCGGTCAACGCCGCGACGGTGCACGCGGATGTCGCGGTCGCCCAGTGGGCAGGGCGATGTCGATGAGGCGCCGGCGCTGGCATCGGGCGACGTTCGCCGCCGCGGGGGCGTACAACATCGGGTGGGGGCTCTATGCGGTGGTCGACCCGCAGTGGCTGTTCCGTTCGGCGGGGATGCCGCTGTCGAACACCTCGCAGATCTTCGCCACCCTCGGCATGGTGCTCGGCCTCTACAACGTGCTCTATCTCGAGGTCGCCCGCCGGCCGGAGCACGGGCGGCTGATCGCCGCCGTGGGTCTCGCCGGCAAGCTGCTGGGCCCGGCCGAGCTGGCCGTGCTGATCGCCACGGGCGAGTGGCCGATTGAGACCGTCATCCTCGTCGTCACGAACGACCTCATCTGGTGGGTGCCCTTCGCCGTGTACCTGGTCGACGGATGGCCGTCCTACCGGGCGACGTGGACCGGTGTGCGGGACCCCGACTAGCGTGGATCCGCCCTCGTAGCCCAACCGGTAGAGGCAGGCGCCTTAAAAGCGCTCCAGGTGCGGGTTCGAGTCCCGTCGAGGGCACGCTGCCGTACGTGGCCGGTCGACTGGTATCCGGCGGGGAGTGTCCCCAGTTCGGGGATGACGCGAGATGTCAAGCTGCGTGGAGTCGTTCGTTGTTGGTTTCGGCGTTGTCGTCGATCTTGGGGAGGTTGATGCCGACGGTCCCAGCGGGTGTGGGGGTGCGGGGCGGTCGACGGAAGCGTTCGGGGTGTTGTTCGTA
>JBOFBK010000556.1:0-6888 GCA_051645525.1 Dermatophilaceae bacterium
CGCATCGCGTCGGCGCCGTCGCGGTCGAACACCTCGCGCACGTCGGGATAGTTCTGCAGCGACTTGCTCATCTTCTGGCCGTCGCTGCCGAGCACGATGCCGTGGGAGACGCACGAGGAGAACGCCGGCCGGTCGAACAGCGCCGTCGCGAGCACGTGCAGCGTGTAGAACCACCCCCGAGTCTGGCCGATGTACTCGACGATGAAGTCACCCGGGAAGTGGTGCTCGAACCAGTCGGCGCTCTCGAACGGGTAGTGCACCTGCGCGAAGCTCATCGAGCCCGAGTCGAACCACACGTCGAGCACGTCCTCGACGCGGCGCATCGTCGCGGTGCCACTCGGGTCGTCGGGGTTGGGCCGGGTCAGGCGGTCGACGAACGGGCGGTGGAGATCCGGCTCGCCCTTGCCGTTGACGGGTAGCCGGCCGAAGTCGCGTTCGAGCTCGGCGAACGAGCCGTACACGTCGACGCGGGGGAAGCGGGCGTCATCCGACACCCACACCGGGATCGGGCTGCCCCAGAAGCGGTTCCGCGAGATCGACCAGTCGCGGGCGTTCTCCAGCCACTTGCCGAACTGGCCGTCCTTGACGTGGTCGGGCACCCAGGTGATCTGCTCGTTGAGCTCGACCATGCGGTCCTTGAACTTCGTGACCTCGACGAACCACGACGACACCGCCATGTAGATCAGCGGCTCACGGCAGCGCCAGCAGTGCGGATAGGCGTGGTCGTACGTCTCGCGGCGGAGCAGCACCGTGCCCTCGGTGGTGGAGCCGTGCTCGCCCTCGCCGCGGGTACGGCCCTGGAGGTGGTCGATGATCAGCCGGTTGGCGTCGAACACCTGCAGGCTCTCGTAGTCGGCAACCGGCGCGGTGAACCGGCCGTCGGGGCCGACCGGCACGACCGGTGCGACGTGCTCGCGGTCGGTGGTGCGCTTGTCCTCCTCACCGAACGCACCGGCGTTGTGCACCAGGCCGGTGCCGTCGGTGGTGGTCACGTAGTCGTCGGCCACGACGCGGTGGGCCTTCGGGTGGCCCTGATAGTACGAGAACGGCGGCGTGTAGGCCCGCCCCAGGAGGTCGGCACCGCGCAGCCGCTCGACCACCCGGTCGGCGGCATCCTCGCCGAGCTCGCGCACGTACGCGGGAAGCCGCGCCTCGGCGAGCAGGTAGCGCTCGGCGCGGCCGGTGGGCCGGTCGGACTCGACCACGACGTAGTCGATGTCCTCCCCCACGACGACCAGGAGGTTGCTCGGCAGGGTCCACGGCGTGGTGGTCCAGACCAGGGCCAGCTCACCGGTCTCGAGCCGGAACCCGACGGTCACCGCGGGGTCCTGCCTGCTCTTGTACACCTCCTCATCCATGCGCAGCTCGTGGTTCGAGAGCGGGGTCTGGTCGTTCCAGCAGTAGGGCAGCACCCGGAACCCCTGGTAGATCAGCCCCTTGTCGTACAGCGTCTTGAACGCCCACAGCACCGACTCCATGAAGGACGGCTCGAGGGTCTTGTAGTCGTGGTCGAAGTCGACCCAGCGGGCCTGCCGCGTCACGTAGTCGCGCCATTCGTCGGTGTACTTCATCACCGCGCTGCGGCACGTGGCGTTGAAGCTCTCGATCCCCAGCTCGAGGATCTCCTCCTTGGTCTTGATGCCGAGCTGGCTCATCGCCTCGAGCTCGGCCGGCAGGCCATGCGTGTCCCACCCGAAGCGGCGCTCCACCCGCCGGCCGCGCATCGTCTGGTAACGCGGCACGACATCCTTGACGTAGCCGGTGAGCAGATGGCCGTAGTGCGGCAGCCCGTTCGCGAACGGCGGGCCGTCGTAGAAGACGAACTCGTTGTCGCCGTCGGTCCCGGCCGGGCGGTTCTCGACCGAGGCCCGGAAGGTGTCGTCACGCGCCCAGTGGGCCAGCACCGCCTCCTCGATCTGCGGGAAGCGCGGGCTCGCCGGCACGCCGAACGCGGCTCCGGTGTGTTCGCCGGTGGTCGAGGCCTTGGGGTACGTCATCGCGGGTGCTCCTGCGGATGGATCGCGGTCGACTGCTCGTCCGCGAGGACGAAGCCCGCTGCCCGTCATCCTCGGCCTGTGCGTCCTCAGTTCCACACGTGCCGCGGGACGGGTGCGCACCTCCGCGGTACCACCTCGCTTGCCGCCCGCGTGGCGAGCGACCCCTCTTGCACCGGGTCGTGACGGGACCCCAACGTCCGGGTCTAGTGAGAATCGGCCGGCGGATGCCGACCGCGCCTGTTCTTCCGGAAGGCTCGCCGCTGATGACGGCTCGAACGCCTGTGGCGAGCAGTCTAGCCTGCGCTCCGCGAAGCGAGTGAACGAACCGGTTCTCACCGGTGAACCGACCGCACGCCGCTCACCACGGTGTGGTCTGGTGCAAGGCCGGTCAGCTCTCCGCGGACGCGCCGAGGGGCTGTCCGCGACTCTCTGGACGGCTCTCCAAGGAGAGGCTACTCGTTGTAGTGCCGTCTCTCGGGCCAGCCGAACTCAAGCAACAGCCCGTTCTCCGTGAGTCTGCGCGGGTTGCCGGGATCTAGCTCTTCGGGGGTACTGGGATCGTTGTCGTGGTCCACCGGCAGGCCAACCGCCCACCTCTCCACATTCCCTTGACCGAAATCGACCGAATCGTTTCCCTGATAGTTGTCTTCGCTCTGGATGCTGTTTGGGATCCGGTCGAGGCCGTAGGCTCTCACGTGGTTCATCTCGTGAAAGAGAACCGCCGGCGGCGACGACGGGCGGCTGCTGTCGTTCTCTGGAGCGCTGACGGAGTAGGAGATACTGATGTGATCCGATGAGACCTTTTCGACGGACGACCCCTCTATGTCCGGCACGTGGCGAACACTGACATCGATGCCTTCCAGGTTCTTCACCCTTTCGACTTCATCCAGCATTCCTCTACCTGTTGGGGAGCTGCCGAGAAAGAGCAGATCGTCTCCGACCCGTTCTCGATAATCTGTGGTGTCGGGTCCGTGAGCATCGAACTCGAACACGGAACGCGGGTCGGTGGGAATGACTCGATGCACGTTCTCACTGCCAGAAGTGGTGGTCCTGGCACCATCGTAGACAGAATCGCCCTCACCCTGGCCACCGTGGATGCGATCCGCTCCAAACCCTCCGTAGGCGGCGTCGTCCTGCTCACCCCCGAGGAGAGTGTCGTCGTCGCGACCGCCGGAAAGGACGTCCCCACCTCGCCCTCCCGACACGTCGTCATCGCCGTGCCCGCCCTCGTGGTGGTCGCTGCCGTCCTCACCCCGCAGCGTGTCGTCGCCTGGGCCACCGTAGATCGAGTCGTGACCCGACCCACCTGTCAGGCGATCGGTACCGCGCTGTCCGTCCAGATAGTCCGGGCCGCTGCCGCCGCTGATCATGTCCTGTCCGCCCCCGCCGTCGAGGAGGTCGCGACCACCAAGTCCGACGACCCGGTCATTGCCTGATCCTCCGACGAACTCCACGGTCTCGTCGTTGCCCACGAAGGTCACGGCCCCGGCACCGTGAACGATAACGTTTGATGACCTTTGAGCGCCGCGAATCACGGGATCGGCGCCGGACGGGATGCGATAGTGGTCCACCTTTCCGAGGCCCTTGACCACATGCACCAGGCGTTGACCGGTCTCCGGGTCCCGTCCGACGGTGACGCTGTGCGCTCGTCCCGGGTTGACGATAGCCTTGCCGTCGACCACCAGAAGTCCGGTATCACCGCCGTCGAGGGGGGCGCGGAAACCATTCCGCACTCCGTCGGTGACCGGGCGCCACGTTTCGGCGATCCCCCGCCACTCCGCTGCTGCCGATTGCAACGCCCGACGGTGGGTACTGAGTTGCGCATCCAGTTCCGTCCGGGTCTGAATAGCCGCCTCGCTCGCGTCTCGCAGCACGCTTCGTTGCATGGCAGTACGGATGTAGATCGTCACCGATCCGTCCGGCAGCTCCTTCATCGGAAACCGGCTGACCACCATCCATTGCCGATCCAGCAGGGCCCGAGCCTCTCGTACCAGACCGGCCATGTCGTCAACCGTCGCAGCCGCATCCGCGGCGAGAGCCGACGCGCGGTCCAAGCTGTCGACCAGCCGCGAACGATGTCCGTCGTACGACGTTGCGCCGCATCCCTCCCACTCGCCCAACAGCTGATCTGATCTCGATGCGACGCTGTCGCTGACCCCGGCCAGTCCGGTGGACACCTCGGCCCACGTGGTACTGGCCTGTTCGAGCTGAACGATACGTTCGTCCAGATCCCAGACCCCCCGCGCCACTACGAGCCTCCGCCCTCACTCCGAACCTGAACCAAGACCGCGCGAGCCGCCTCCTCGTCGGCCTCGCAATACTCGAACGCCGAGGCGTAGAGGGCGTCGACATCATGTTCGAGCACCTCAGCGAGGACGCCGAGCGCGGCACTTGCCGCACCGCTCAGATCCTCGTGGTCAGCGACGAGATGCTCACCCACGAGAGTGTTTCCCGCGGCTCGGCGCTCGACAGCGGACCACCCGGGCTCGGCACTGTCTCGTTCGGTCCAGATATCTGCCGAACCCTGCAACGCCACATCGGCCATCCGACACAACTCGCTAGGTATCACCAGCATACGCCCCGCCCCGCCTTTATCATCTCCCACGGCAACAACAGTAGAACCGCCAGATGCCGACATCATCAGCACCATTACCCATCTCGTCGACTCGTTTCGTCCACGCCGCCTGACGAAGGTCGACCACGACACCTCTCCACCTCCCCACCGACTCGCAGCGCCGGTGTGCTCGTCGGTGGTCGGACCGAACACGGCGGTCGCGCTGGACGCAGCTCTACTGGCCGGGCCGATCGAGCCCCTCAGGGCCGGTCTCGTTGTAGTGCTCTCGCTCTGGCCAGCCGAACTCGAGCAGCAGGCCGTTCTCCGTGAATCTCAGCGGGTTGCCGGGATCGAGCTCCTCTGGCGTGTAGGGGTCGTTGTCGTGATCGACCGGCAGGCCGACCGCCCACCTCTCGACATTCTCCTGACCAAAGTCGACGGAGTCCTCGCCCTGGTACACGTCGGCGCTCCGAACCACCTCGGGGATCCGGTCTAGGCCGTAGGCTCTCACATGGTTCATCTCGTGAAAGAGAACCGCCGGCGGCGGCGAAGGGCGACCGGTGACATTCTCTGGGGCCGTGCCGGTGTAGTTGATGTTGAGTTGATCCTCGGCGAGCTTCTCAGCGGTCGAGCCGTCCGCGTCAGCGGCCTGGACGATGCTGAGGTCGATGCCTCGCTCGTTGGCGATCCCGTGCAGCTCGTGCAGCATGGACTGGCCGACCTGAGAACTACCCAGGAAGAGGAGATCATCACTGACTCGTTCCTGGTAGTCCGGATCGTTGGGACGGTCTGGGCTACCGTCGACATCAAAGGTGGAACGACGGTCGACGGGGGTGACCTGAGAGGAACGTTCGGTGTCGAAGGCAACGGTTCCGGCGACATCGTAGAAGCGGTCGTCCGAACCGTCGCCGCCATCGACGCTGTCGACGCCGAACCCCCCATAGGCGACATCGTCGTCGCCGCCACCGAGCAGCCGGTCGTCGTCTCGACCACCGGACAGGACGTCGGTGCCCTGCCCTCCGGAGACCTCGTCGTCACCGCGCCCGCCCTCGTGATGGTCGCTGCCTTCGTCCCCCGCGATCACGTCGTCGCCGGGCCCACCGTAGACGGCGTCGTGGCCAGATCCCCCCGCGAGGTGATCGGCGCCGCGCTGACCGTCCAAGTTGTCCGGGCCGCTGCCACCGCTGATCAGGTCACGACCGCCCCCACCGGTCACCAGATCGCGCCCACCGAGCCCGAGGATCCGGTCGTCCCCCGCCCCACCGGCCACCTCGACGTCCTCGTCGTTTCCCACGACGGTGGCTCCCCGGTCGTCTATCTGGACCTTGGACGACCCTCGCGCACCACGAACGACCAACTCGGCGTCGGGCGGAATCCGGTACGTCGTTCCTTGTTGTTCGTACCCCTCTCCCCCCTCTTCGAGTCGCGCCAGCTCCTCGTCATGATCTCTGACGACCTGCAGCACACGATGGCCGGTGTCCCGGTCCTGCCGGACCGAGACGACGGAGAACTCGTCCGGCGTGCCTCCCAGGTTGACGATGGCCTTGCCGTCAACCACGAGAAGACCGGGAGCCGAACCCTCGGCAGGAACTCGGAAACCGTCGCGCGTACCGTCCATGACGGGACGCCACCACTCGGTGAGCTCCTGCCACTGCACGGTCGCCGACTGCAGTGCCGTCCGATGCTCGCTCAACGTCGCGTCCAGATCCGACCGCACCAAAGAGGCCGCCTCGATCGCCTCGCGGACCTCGTCTCGTTGCTCGGTGGTCTCGGTATAAATCAGCACAGACCCATCCGGCCGCTCTCTCAACGGAAACCGACTGACCACTGCCCATTGCCGATCCAGCTCCTCCTGCGCTTCCTGCACCGAACTCGCCGTTCGGTCCATCCTCGCGGCGGCATCCGCAGCAAGAGTCGCCGCGTCATCCACGCTGGCGACCAACCGCAGTCGGTGTCCGTCGTAGGAGGTCGCCCCTTGCCCTTCCCACGAGCTCAGCAGCTGCTGCGACCTCGACGCCACGGTCTCGCTGACAGCCGCCAAGCCCGCGGACAGCTCCGACCACGCGACACCGGCCCTTTCGAGCTGGACGGCGCGCTGATCGAGATCCCAGGATCCGTGCGCCACTACGGGAGCCGGCTCTCCACCGCGGTGCGGACCCGACGTGCCGCATCCTCGTCGCCGTCGCTGTAGCCGAACGCCGCGGCGTAACGACCGTCGACATCACGCTCGAGCACCTGCGCGACGGCGCCTAGCGCGGCGCCCAGACTCTCGTAATCTGCGACGAGGTGCCCACCAGCGCCAGTGTTGCCGGCGGCTCGGCGCTCGACAGCAGCCCA
>JBOFBK010000557.1:0-4311 GCA_051645525.1 Dermatophilaceae bacterium
TACGAACAACACCCCGAACGCTTCCGTCGACCGCCCCGCACCCCCACACCCGCTGGGACCGTCGGCATCAACCTCCCCAAGATCGACGACAACGCCGAAACCAACAACGAACGACTCCACGCAGCTTGACATCTCGCGAGTCGCCCCAACTGCGGCGATGTAGCAGGCGCCATAGCGCAGCGTGCGTTGCGTTCGGAGCCGAGCACCACCCGTGTCCTGCTGCACGGCATCCGGCTGTCACTCGATCCGGAACCAGCGCGCTTGACATCTCTGGCTAACTGTCTTAGCTTTTGGCTAACTCCCTTAGCCGAAAGGATGCAGTCATGACCTCCACCCAGTACCTCACCACCTCCACCGGCCGGCTCGCGTACGACGTGAGCGGTGACGGACCCCTCGTCGTCGCCTCGCCCGGCCTCGGCGACCGGCGCTCGACCTTCCGCTTCCTTCAGGCGTCCCTGGTCGCCGCCGGCTACCGCGTGGCGACCGTGGACCTGCGCGGTCACGGTGAGTCGAGCACGGGATGGCCGAGCTACGGCGAGGATGCCGTGGCCGAGGACCTGCTCGCCCTCGTCGACCACCTCGGCGGGCCGGCGGTTCTCGTGGGCAACAGCTACAGCGGCGGCGCTGCGGTCGTCGCCGCCGCGCGCCGGCCCGAGGCGGTCCGGGCGCTCGTGCTCTCCGGCGCGTTCGTCCGCGACGTACCCCAGAACGCCGCCGGGCGTCTCGCCGGGTGGCTGGTGTCCCGGACGCCGCTGGGCCGGCCGATCTGGGGCTCGTACGTGCCACGGCTCTACCCGACCCGCATACCCGCGGACTTCGACGAGCAGCTCGCGGCCCTCAAGGCCAACCTCGCCGAGCCGGGGCGGTGGCCGGCCGTCGCCGCGATGGCCGCGGCCAGCCACCAGGCGGCCGAGCACGCGCTGCCCCACGTCACCGCCCCGGCACTCGTGGTCATGGGCACCGGCGACCCCGACTTCCCCGACCCTGCCGCGGAGGCTCGGCTCACCGCCGAGCGGCTCGGCGGTGACGCCCGGGTGCTGATCGTCGACGGCGCCGGCCACTACCCGCACACCGACACCCCTGACGAGGTGGGCCCGGCCGTGGCGGAGTTCCTCGCTGGACTGCCGGGAGCACCAGCAGCGCCCAGCTCGACCCGCGCGGCGGAGTCGACGACGGGCTCGACACCTGGTGCACAGCGGGTGCGCGCCGCGTCATCCGCGTCGGGGTCAACCGTCGGTTCCGCGACAGCGGCGGAGTCGACCCAGGGCTCGGCGGCCGACGGGCGGCGCTGATGCCGCGTGCGGGCCTGAGCACCGACATCGTCGTCGCGCGGGCGGCGGACCTCGCCGACGCGGCCGGCCTGGACTCGCTCACCCTGGCCGTGCTGGCCGAGGACTGCGGGGTGCGCGTGCCGTCGCTGTACAAGCACGTGGGCGGGCTCGCCGACCTGCGCCGCCGGGTCGCCCTGGCCGGGTTGCGTGAGCTGCACGCACTGACCACCCGGGCGGTCGCCGGGCGCACCGGCCGGCAGGCCCTCGGCGAGCTCGCCACGGCCTACCGGGCGTTCGCCCGGGCCCGCCCGGGCCGCTACACGGCGACGCTGCGGGCGCCGTCGCCCGACGACGAGGAGCTGCTCTCGATGACCGACTCACTCACCGGCCTGCTCCTGGACGTGGTGTCGGACTACGGGCACCAGGGTGACCGGGCGGTGCACGCCGCCCGGTCGGTGCGCAGCGCCCTGCACGGCTTCGTCTCCCTGGAGGCGGCCGGTGGCTTCGGGCTGCCGCAGGACCTCGACGCCAGCTTCGACGCACTGCTCGCCGTGCTCGACGCCGGCCTGCGCAACGCGCCCGGCAGCTGAGGCGCCAAGCGCCGCCGCCGCCGTTTCGTGGCTCACGAGGCGACGGCGGCGGCATCCGCGTCGGCGAGCGGTCGAGGGAAGGGTCGCACCATGCCGGGCGTCGCGAGGAACGCGCCCACGAGGCGCACGTCGTGCCGGCGGCACGCGTCGAGCACGGCCTGGTGCCAGGCGCGGTCGCGGTCGCGAAGCAGGCCGGACCCGTCGCGTCCGCGGGCGAACAGCACCGCGCCGCGGCCGGCGGCGGCCACCTGCACGATCTCGTCCAGGCCCGGCGCGATCTCCGCCGGGTCGCCGTCACGGGGTACATCGCCGACGAGGCACGGGGTGCTCAGCCGCAGTTCGGCGTCGAGGAGGAGGAACGCCAGGCAGCCACCCGCCCGGTCGCGTTCGCCGACGAGAAGGTCGACGACGCCGGCCTGCAGGGTGCTGTCGTCGAGGGGTAGGTGGGACCAGGACTCGGGGAGGTCGTCGAACGTCATGGCGGTGAGCCTGCCGTGGTGGCCGCGCATCGCCGCCGCGTTTTCCACAGGCTCCCGCACCGACGTGTCGAACCCGCGGCCCGCACACCCCTCCGGGGGCTGCGCCTCGTCTAACCTCCCGGTCATGACTTCGGATGACGACCGCACACCGTCCGTCGACGACCGCCACTCGCGCCCGCCGGGCACCAGCGACAGCACCGTCGAGGCGGTGGGGAAGGTGTCGGAGGCGCTGGAGGCCGTCGAGCACGCCCGTGGCCACCTGTACGCGTTCCACCGGCTGATGGGCCGGGCCGACCTCACCCTCGGCGAGGCGGTCGGCCTGCTGCGCGATGCCGGGCACCCTGCCGCCGCCGACCGGCTCGACACCGAGGTGGTGGGGCGCAACGTGCTCGCCGGCCGGTGGACGTTCCAGATCATGGAGGAGTTCGACGACGGCTACTACGCCGCGTTCCGCGACCACGAGCGCTTGGTTCGTGAGGAGCTCATGGCCGGCCGTCGGCACGTGTTCGAGGCCGAGATGAAGGAACGCGAGCGCACGCGCGACCGCGCCGGCCACGAGGCCACTCCGTCGAGCGGCTGAGACCTCCGGGTCCTCGGTCGCCACTCGTCGACCGACGCACCACGCTGGTCAGCTGAAGACGACGGTGCGCTCGCCGTTGCGCACGACACGTGACTCGCAGTGCCATCGCACCGCCCGGGCCAGCACCCGCGACTCGACCTCCTCGCCGGCGCGCACGAGCTCGGCGGGCGTCATCCGGTGGTCGACGCGCACCACGTCCTGCTCGATGATCGGGCCCTCGTCGAGGTCGGCCGTCACGTAGTGGGCCGTGGCGCCGACGATCTTGACCCCGCGGTCGAAGGCCTGGTGGTAGGGCTTGGCGCCCTTGAACGAGGGCAGGAACGAATGGTGGATGTTGATGACCCGTCCAGACAGGTCGCGGGCCAGGCCGTCGGACAGCACCTGCATGTACCGGGCGAGCACGACGAGGTCGACATCGTGCTCGGCCACCAGGTCACGTAGCGCTCGCTCGGCATCCGCCTTCGTCTCCGCCGTCACCGGCACGTGGTGGAACGGGATGCCGTACGAGCGCACCAGGGGGTCGAGGTCGCGGTGGTTCGAGACGACCGCGCGGAGGTCGAGGTTGAGCGCGCCACTGCGCCAGCGGAACAGCAGGTCGTTGAGGCAGTGCCCGAACCGGCTCACCATGACGAGCGCGCGGTACGGGGTGGCCGCGTCGCGGATCGACCACTCCATGCCGTAGCGCTCAGCGACCGGCGTGAACCACTCGCGCCACTGTTCGACCCCGGGGCCGCCGACCGGCACCGAGTAGCGGATCCGCATGAAGAACCGGTCGGTCGGCACGTCGTCGAACTGCTGGCTCTCCTCGATGTTCGCGCCGCGCTCGAACAGCAGCGCCGTGACGGTGGCGACGATGCCGCGCTGGTCGGGGCAGGACAGCAGCAGGATGTGCTCACCGGCCGGGGGCGGCGAGGCGGAGGAGGACGTGGCAGCCGGGCCCGCGGAGGAGGACGCGGCGGCTGATCCCGCGGACGGAGAGGCGGCGGGCGTCATCCGGCCTGCGCCTCACGCACGAAGGCGATGACCGCGTCGGCCACCATCTGCACCGCGATCGCGGAGAGCAGAAGTCCGGCGATGCGGGTGAGCAGCACGATGCCGCTCTCCTTGAGCACCCGGGCCAGCGGCGCCGCGAACCGGAACACGAGGAACACGAGAAACAGGGCCGCCACGAGCGCCGCGGCCACTGCCACCAGCCCGCCGGCACCGTCGGCGTCCTGCACCGCGAGCATGGTGGCGACGATGGCGCCTGGCCCGGCCAGCAGGGGTGTGCCGAGCGGCACGAGCGCGACGTTGACCCCGGCGTCGGCGAGCTGCTCGGACTCGGCGCCGGTGAGCAGCTGCAGCGCCACGATGAGCAGCAGCAGCCCGCCCGCCGCCTGGAGCGCCGGCAG
>JBOFBK010000558.1:0-9935 GCA_051645525.1 Dermatophilaceae bacterium
CCGCGCCTCGGCAGGCACCCCCACTCGCCCCGGTCGCCGTCGCCGCCGCGTTCGTCCTCCTCGCACTCGACCTCCGCCTGCTGGCGGCTGCGGGTGCCCTCTTCGGATACGGCCTGTGGTCGGTACCAGAGCTGTACGAACGCAGCCTGCCCGAACCATGACGGTGCGTCTTGATACCATTGCGGTATGGCCATGACCATCAGGCTCCCCGCTGAGCTCGACGAGGCGTTGCGCGCAGCGGCCGCGGAAGACCGTCGAAGCGTGCAGCAGGAGATCGCCCACGCCGTCGAGACCTGGCTCGCCCTGCGCGAGACGCGCGAGATCAAGGCCGACCCCGAGGTGCTGCGCGCCCTGGCCGAGGCGCGGCAGTCCGTCCGCAGCGGTGACGTCGTGTACGGCACCGACGCGGCCCGCGCGCTCGTCGAGAGCCGCCCCGCCGAGTGAGCGATGCCTACGAGCTCGGGACCGCCGCACCGGCCCGCCGGGCCCTCGCCGATCGGCTGCCTCGAGACATCGCCGCGGCGGCCGTCGAGTTCATCACCGGCCCCCTGCTCGAGAACCCGCACCGCGTCGGCAAGGCACTGACCGAGGAGCTGACCGGCATCCACAGTGCTCGGCTCGGTCGAGACTGGCGGGTCTTGTACGAGATCGACGAGAGCAGACAGGCGGTCGTCGTGCTGGACATCCGACGGCGATCGAGCGCTTACCGGCCGCACTGAGACGGCGAGACGGCGAGGAGCGTCACAGGTCGAGGACGAATCTCAGGGCCTGCTCGATGGCGTGCAATTCGCCCGGGCCGACCATGCCCCGCCGCGACACCAGCCGGCCGGTCGAGATGACCCGGAGCTGGTCGCACCGGGCGTAGGACGTGTGGTCCAGCCCGCTGGCACCGGGCTCGACCTCGACGTGGCTGCGCAGTCCGTAGGCGGCCGAGGTCACCGGGACGACCACCACGAGCCCGCCCAAACCGTTGTTCAGGATGTCGACCGAGACGACGACCGCCGGGCGCGCGAACCCCGGCTCGTGCCCGACGGGCTGACCCAGGTCGACGTCGTGGACCTCACCCCGCCAGATCACGCCAGGGCGTCCCATTGGTGACGCTCGGCAAGGTACTGCTCCCAGCGCTCGGGGTCGGCGCGCAGCCGCTGGTAGTCCTGGTTGAGGCCGCGAAGGAAGTCCTGGCGCTCCAGGGCGTCGATGGCGGAGTGCACCACGTCGACCACCGTGGTCTGGTGATCTCGGGCGAGGGCCTGGAGCCGTTCGGAGTCCGGCCGACGGACGCGGACCGTGGTGGTGCCTTCGGAAGCCATCTCCACACTGTAGACGATATGTAGACCTGTGGTGTCGCCAGCTCGAGCCGGCGCCCGACGCCCGAGTCACGGCCGCCTGGTGTGCGGCCCGAACCACGGCCGTCTCGGTCGCGGTGAACCGGAGCGGCCTCTCGTCCGTGCGCTGGGTCGTGGACATCCCGACGATCGCCGTGCACCCGGCCCTGCTCCGCGAGGCCGCCGCGGCCCTGGCCGGCGGAGGCACCGCCGTGGCGCTGGAGGGCGAGGAGCTGCCCCGCACCTGGGTGGGGCTGGCCAGCTTCTACCAGGCGCCCGAGACGCCCGACCTGCTCACCGTGCTCGACCCGGTGCGCGAGTCGACCGCGCGCCACGAGCTGCGGATGACGAACGTCCGCAGGGCGCTCGACGACCTCGCCGACGAGGCCGAGGCCGTGATCGCCCAGCTCGACGACGCCCGCGCCCTCGTCGCCGGCCGCCCCGAGCTGGAGGCCGACGTCGCCGGGTCCGTGGCCGCGGCACTGGCCCGACTGGCCGAGGCCGAGGCGGCCTGCGTCGGCGCCATCCGCGCCGAGCTCGCGGACGGAGCTGACAGCGCCGACGGCGCCACCGGCGTGGCCGCCACCATCGGCGACATCGGTGACGGCATCGGCGACCTGCTGCACGCGAAGGATGCCTTCCTCGCCTGGACCCTGCTGCTGGCGGGGGATGCCGCGGCCGGCGAGGGCTACCTCGACTCCGGGTTCGAGAAGGGGCTCATCTGGCACTTCACCGAGGGGACCGGCGAGGACTACGTGCTGAGCGCCGAGGAGCTGGCTCCCGTGAGCGCCGCGCCGGCCGTGCGACAGGTCGGCGCCGCGATCGCGAGCGGCGCGGTCCGTGGCGGCTCGTCGATCCCGCTCGGTGACGACGGCCGGCCCGCGCCGGTGCGGGCCGTGACGCTCGAGGGCGGCCGGCCCGGCTATGCGGTACCCGTCGACTTCAGGCAGCCGGTCGACGGCGGGGCGGTCAACCCCTTCGACGGCTCGCTCGGCCGGGCGGAGGTGTTCTTCGACGAGGGTGGGCGCGCGGTCGGCATCCGGGACACCTTCGACTTCTCCAACGGCGGCCGTCCGGTCGACGCGGTCAACCTCGTGGGCGGGCTGTACGGGTCGCGGGCGTTCGAGGTGCGCGGCGGGATCATCGAGGAGCGGCCGGCGCCCGACCCGGTCACCCAGCCGGATGCCGACGTGGCGGTGGGCCGGATGTGGGAGCGCGAGGTAGGCGGTGGTGACCCGGGCCTGTGGCCGCCGACACCCCGAGTGCCCGGTGACGGAGGCGGCAGATGAGCACCACCCCTGTCGAGGGGGACGCGTACCGGGTGATGCCGGTGGAGGCGCGGCGCGTCGTCACCGTCACCGAGGACCAGGGCCTCGAGCTCGGGCGCACCGCCGACGACCTGGCTCGCGAGGTGGATGCCGCATCGGCCGCCGTTGGCGCCGGGTCGCCGGTGACGGACGCGCTCGCCGAGTTGCGCACGCTGCACGTCGACCTCGCGGCCGGCTGGGCGACCTCGGTCGACCGCGCGGTTCGCGGCGCGCGCGAGGCGATCGACGCCTATGTCGCGGCCGACCTGGAGATGGAGCGGCGGTTCGACGACTTCGTGCACGGGCGCGGCATCCAGCCGCCTCCGGACTCGTTCGTCGGGCCGCCCATGCGCCCGGCCGAGCCGTTCGTCGGCCCGGTCGCACCGCGCTGACCACGACAGCGGATGCCGCCTGCGTGCGGCCCCGCCCGGGCCCGGGACGCAGATCCTGCACCGCGCCCTAGACAGGTGCCGCGTCCCTGCGCGGGACCCGCGGCAGCGCGTGTCACTCCACCCAGGGGTCGTGCAGACCCACCCCGACCCCGTCGAACTCGGCGGTGTTCCGGGTCGCGAGCACGGCACCGTGGGACAGGCAGATGGCCGCGATTTGGGCGTCGGCGGTCGTGATCGGCCGGCCCTCGCGTTCGCGGTCGGCCACGATCGGCCCGTACCGGCGGGCGGCTCGGTCCTCGAACGGCAGCACGAGCTCGGTGAGGTCGGCGAAGACCTGGGCGGCGGTCGCGGCGAGGCGATCCTTGCGGCGGCCGTCGGGCAGGCGAGCGATGCCGTACTCCACCTCGGCGACGGTGATGGCGGTCGTGTAAAGCCGACCTGCGGCGTCGACCCAGGCGAGGACGTGCTCGTCGGGCTGCTCGCGCATCATCTCCGACACGACGTTCGTGTCGAGGACGATCACCGGTCGTCCTCGACCTGCGCGGCCCGCGGCTGGTCCCGCCGCGGCGGGATGTCGAGATCGACACCACCGAGCGCGGCGAAACGCTCCCGGATCGCCTGCGCCAGGTTCGGCCCCTCCGTGCCGCCGGCGGCGAGCGCGTCGGTGAGGATGGCGCGCACCTCGGCCTCCATCGAGCGCCCGTGTCGTGCCGCGCGGACCTTCAACCGGGCCGCCACGTCCTCGT
This sequence comes from Dermatophilaceae bacterium, assembly GCA_051645525.1. Classification (GTDB taxonomy): domain Bacteria; phylum Actinomycetota; class Actinomycetes; order Actinomycetales; family Dermatophilaceae; genus JBOFLG01. The sequence continues at coordinate 3,771 of JBOFBK010000558.1, forward strand.
CGAGATCGCGCACGCTGATCGCCGCCACGGTGACCACCTCCTGCTGGCAATGCTAGCAGGAGGTGAGGTCACCAGGGCCGCTCGCCGGGGCGCAGCACCCGCAGCCAGCGCCCGGTGTACGGCGGCAGCACGAGGCGCGCCCGGCCGCGGTCGAGAACGAGCGCATCGTCGGGACCGAACCCGGGGAGCGCGTCGTGCAATCGAATCCCGTTGTCGCCGTGGGTCTCTCCGTTGTCGCCGGCGTGGTGCACGGCGGAGCCGGCGTCGGCCTCGACCTCGGGGACCGCGACGTCGACTTCGCGGGCGGATGACGAGAGGTTGTGCAGGGCGAGCATCCGCCATCCGTCACAGCGACACAGGTGGGCGAGCACCGCCGGCTCGTCGTGGTCGAGCACCTCCACCTCCGACCAGCCGATCTCCGGCATCGCGCGGCGGGCGCGGACGAGCGAGCGGATGAACGACCACAGCGAACCGGGGTCCTGGCGTTGCGCCATGACGTTGACCCGCTCCGGCTCGAAGGGGCCGGTCGGCGGGCGACGCGACAGGCGAGACGGCGCGGCATCCGAGAAGCCGCCGTTCAGCCCCTCGGACCACTGCATCGGGGTGCGCACGGCGAGCCGGCCCGGGACGTCGAGGTTCTCGCCCATCCCGATCTCCTCACCGTAGAAGAGCACCGGCGTGCCGGGCAGCGAGAAGGCGAGCGAGTAGGCGAGGCGCACCCGGCGCTCGTCGCCGCCGACCATCGGCGGCAGCCGTCGCCGCAGGCCCCGGCCGTAGAGCTGCATCTTCGGGTCGGGACCGAACGCCGCGAAGACCTCCGCGCGCTCGTCATCCGAGAGCTTGTCGAGGGTGAGCTCGTCATGGTTGCGCACGAAGCTCGCCCATTGGCTGGTGGTGTCGAGCACCGGCCGCGACCGCAGCGCCTCGGTGAGCGGACCGGCATCCTCACGGGCGAAGGCGAGGTAGGTGCGCTGCATCCCGATGAAGTCGAACTGGGTGTTCAGGCCGTCGCCGTCGGGGCCGCCGAAGAACGCGTGCTGCTGCTCGTAGGGCACGTTGACCTCACCGAGGAGCATCGCGTCGCCGCGCCGGCGGGTGACGAGCTCGCGCACGTCACTGAGCCAGTGCATCGGCTCGAAGCCGCTGTCGGTCGCGCCCGGGTAGGAGTCGGTCTGGAAGAGGAACGGCACGGCGTCGATGCGGAACCCGCTGACCCCGAGCTGGAGCCAGAGGCCGAGGGTGCGCGCGATCTCCTCCCGCACCGCGGGCTCGGCGACGTTGAGGTCGGGCTGGGTCCGGTAGAAGTGGTGGAGGTACCACTCGCCCGTCGTCTCGTCGCGCTCCCAGATCGAGTCCTCCTGGTCGGGGAACACGACCTGGTCCGGCGCGAGGTCGGGCTGCTCCGCGCTCCACACGTAGTAGCGGCGGTACGGGTCGTCGGTGCTGCGGCGGGCGCTGCGGAACCACGGGTGCTCGTCGCTGGTGTGGTTCATGACGAAGTCGACGATCACCCGGATGCCGGCCGCGTTCGCCGTGCGCACGAGCTCGACGAAGTCGCCGAGCGTGCCCAGGCGCGGGTCGACGTTCATGAAGTCGGTGATGTCGTAGCCGTCGTCACGGCCGGCCGTCGGGTAGAACGGCATGAGCCACAGGCAGGTGACGCCGAGGTCGGCGAGGTACTCGATGCGGCTCGTCATCCCGCGCAGGTCGCCGATGCCGTCGCCGTCGGAGTCCTGGAAGGTCTCGACGTCGGCGCAGTAGACGACCGCCGACTTCCACCAGACGTCGCCGGCGTCGGCCGCCCTCACGCCGACGCCCCGGCGGGTGCTGTCGCGCGGTCGAGCCGGGGGAGCACGTGCTCGCCGAACGCGTCGACGAACGGCCGCTGCTCCTGTCCCACGAAGTGCAGCACGACGTCGTCCCAGCCCTGCGCGAGGTCCTCCTCGACCCAGGCGACGTGCCGGCCGAGGTCGGATGACGTGCGCACCACCTCCGTGACCTGCTCCGGCCTCACGAGGCTGCCCACCTGGTCGAACGCCTCGACCGTCTCGGTGTCCCACGCGAGCGGCGGCCCGAGGACGTTGCTGCGCCACTGGTCGTGTGCGATGTGGGCCGCCTCCTCCTCGGTCGGCGCCCAGCTGACGTGCACCTGGAGGCGGGCCGGCCCGCGACCGCCGGCACCGCGGTAGGCGTCCAGCACCTCCTGGAGGCGCTCGCGCGGCTGGTTGACGGTGACGAGCCCGTCGGCCCACGCGGCGTGCCGGGCGGCGCTGGCCGGCGTGACGGCGGGCGCGACGAGCGCGGGGACCTGCTCGGGGAGGGTCCACAGCCGGGCCCGGTTCACGGTGACGAGCCCGTCGTGGCTCACCTCCTCGCCGGCGAGCAGGCGGCGGATGACGTGCACGCACTCCTCGAGGCGGGCGTCGCGCACCTCCTTGCGCGGCCACTCGGCACCGGTGACCCGTTCGTTGCTCGCCTCGCCGGTGCCGAGCGCGGCCCAGAACCGGCCCGGGAACATGCTCCCGACGGTGGCGATCTTCTGGGCGACGATCGCCGGGTGGTACCGCTGACCGGGCGCACAGACGACACCGAACGGGAGGTTCGTGGTCGCGAGGGCGGCGCCGAGGAAGGTCCAGGCGTACCCCGACTCCCCCTGCCGGGCACTCCACGGCGAGAAGTGGTCGCTCGACATCGCGGCGGTGAACCCGGCCTGCTCGGCGTGCCGGACGTCTTCGAGCAGCCGGCCGGGCGGGATCTGTTCGTGGGAGCAGTGGAAACCGATGCGAGTCATACATCCTCGTTACCCGGCCGGGCCGCTTCTCACCACGACAGGATGACGGAAAGCCGTTCGGGGCGCCCCCGCGTCGGGCGCGAACGGCGCGGATGCCGGCCGCCTCCTCACCAGGAGAGGTCGCCGATCCCGAACGGTCGGGTCAGGTACCGCGCGGAAGGTCGATGACCACGACCGCATCGTCGAGACCGACGAAAATCGCTGCCATTCCGGGTGAGCAGGATCAGGCCGTGACACGCCGCGGTCGCGGCGATCTGCAGGTCCATTGGCCGAGGCCGGGGATTGCGGCCGCTCTGACCAACGAGCGTGGCCAGGACCCCGTAGTGCTCGGCCGTGACCACATCGAACGGAAGAACCTCGAACCGGTCCAGGATCGCCTGAACCCGACGACGGCGACGCAGCTGCGTCAGCGGGTCGGCGGCGGAGGTGACACCGAACTGCAGCTCGGCGATCGTCACCGCCGACACGGCGACCTCGGCGGCGATCTCGGCGACCTCTGCTGCGGGGAAGTCGATCACCACCGACGTGTCCAGCAGGGCCCGGCGAGGTGTGCGAGAGGTCAATGCGCCCGTCGCTCGAACGGGTCGACCGGCTCGTCCGGACCGAACATCTCGTCGGCCGCGGCCAGCTCGGCCTGCCATGCCGCCGCGTCCGGGACAGGAAGCGACGCGAACACCTCGGCCAGCTCGGCGACCGGCACGAAGCGGCGCCTGTTCGGCTCTTGCCGGTGAGGGATCACGTCCGCCACCGGGCGACCGTTGACGGTGACGATGAAGGATTCACCCGCCGCTACCCGGCGCATCACCGCAGCGTTGTCGTTCCGCAGGTCGGACTGCCGGATCACCACGCTCATGGCGTCAACATAGCGATCGGTGGTGACATGAGTCAGGCCTGTCGGGAGCTCGCCGAGTGCAGATTGCCCACAGCTGGAGCGCAAGGGAGGTCACGTCGCGCGCGTCGACGCACGGCGGCGGCGCACGGCATCCAGTGCGGTGAGGAGCACGACGCCGGCGACGATCGCGCCGTATCCGGTGAGGTACGGCCGGTCGAGGAGCGTGGGGTTGTCCGGCTTCGCGCCGAACCGGCCCAGCACCGGCACCGCCACCAGGGTGAGCGGGCCGAGCACGACGAGGGCGCGCACGAGCGGCATCCGGAGCCATCCCGGAGCGCGCGCCGCGACCAGCGCGCCGAGTGCCACCACCAGCGGCGCGACCAGCCCGTCGTGCACGACGATCCCACCGGCCACCCAGCGCGCCACATCGACGACCTGGCCCGGGTCGAGCCGGCCGAGCAGCAGGATGCCGTACCCGGCACCCGCTACGCCGGCCACCGCGAGGACCGTCCGCAGCACGGCCACCGCCCGCCCGCCCGTCTCCCCCTGCCCTGTCGCTCCGGTCTGCCCCGTCGCTCCGGCCTGCCCCGTCGCTCCGGCCTGCCCCGTCGCTCCGGTCTGCCCCGTCGCTCCGGCCTGCCCGCTCACACCGGCGCTCCCGGGACGACCTCGACCTCGCCGACCCATTTGGTCTGGAGCACCCCTGGCCGGGCCGGCGCGATCAGCCGGCACGGGTAGCCGTGGTCCGGATGCAGCGGCTCGCCACCGAGGTCGAGGGCGAGCAGGCTGTCGGGGTGGCCGGCGAAGTTCGCCGGGAGCCGGCTCGTGCGCCAGGCGCCGCGGGTCTGCATCGAGCGCACGACGACATCGTCATCCGGCCCGCCACCGGCGAGCGCCACCAGCTCGCGCACCGGCACCCCGGCCCAGGTGCCGCTCGCGCTCCATCCCTCGACGCACGCGATGGGCAGCACCGCGGCGCGCTGCGGAAGGGCACGCAGGTCGGCGAGCGAGAGCTCGCGGGTGCCCGCCGGGCCGGTCAGTCGCAGCCGCCAGGCCGGGTCGGCGAGGCGGTCCTGCACCCCGGCGGCGAGGGCGCTGCGGTTGACCGGGATGCCCTGCGGCCCGGCGCCCGAGCGGGTCGCGAGCAGGGCGATTCGGCGCAGGCCGGGCACCTCGGTGGCGGTGGTGGCGAGCACGGCGACCCCGGCCGACAGCCAGGTGGCGCGGAGCAGCGCGCGCCGGGTCGGGCCGCCGTCGGCACCCGGGTCGGCCGACGCGAGGCGCGGGCCCCGGAGCGGCTCGCCCAGCGCACGGCGAATGACGGGCAGCTTCACCGCCACGTGTACGGCCAGTGCCCCGGTCACGACCCAGGCGAGCGAGTAGTGGGCCGGGACGAATGCGAACGACCACGGGTACCACTGGGCCGAGTTGGCCAGGCCGGTGACCAGCTGGAACACCACGCCACCGACGAGGGCCGCGATCGAGAGCCGTTCGAGCAGGTGCAGGGCGAGGGCTCGAGGCTCACGCGGCGGCCGCCGGAACAGCAGCGGGAACACCGACCAGAGCTTGACGAGCAGCAGCGGCACCGCCGCCGTGCCCGCGGCCACGTGCAGCCCCTGGGTCACCTGGTAGAGCCGGGCCGGCGAGGTCGGCAGCGCCACCGCCGGCGTCGCGAGCTGGGCCGCATGACTGAACAGTCCGGTGGCGAATGTGACTGCGAGACAGGCGCCGAGCCAGACCCCGACCCGGGATGCCGTGCGCGGCCCGCGCAGCCGGCTGTGGAACTGCTCGGGCCGGGGCAGGTGGTCGTCGAGCCAGCCGGCCGCGCCGGTGAGCGGACCGCCGGTCGATGGAGCGGTCATCGGAGCGATCTCGCCGGCAGCGACGCGTTCACGGCGGCGCACCACGCGCGCGCGAACCGGGTGTGTGGTGCGAGGGCGGCCACCGCCTCGGCGTCGGCGGCGAGGTCGACATCACGCAGGGTGGCCGTGAGGCAGGCAGGGATGCCGGCAGCGGCCAGCGCCGCGGTGGTCAGCCGGCCGGTGTCGGGCCGGCTCGTCGGCACGCCGGCGAGCACGTCCGCCTGGTGCGCGGTGCGGGTGACGAGCACCCACCAGCCGCCGTCGTCGGCCGGCCCCAGCACCGGCCGGCCCGACCGGCGGGCGAGCTCCGGCAGCGAGGCGAGCAGCCCGGGGTCGACGTGCGGGGTGTCCATCCCGATCTGGACCACCGGGCCGCGAGCGAGCCCGTGGGCCTGCCGGTGAGCGTGGGCCAGGCGCTCGCTCAGGGTGGTGCCGTGCTGGCCGACGACGATCCAGTCGCCCACGGCGGCGCGCAGCTCGGGTTCACGACACGCGCCGGCCAGGTCGCCGGTGAGCGCCAGCACCCGCCGGGTGGGTGGGAACGACTCCGCCGCGGCATCGAGGGTGTCGAGCAGGGCGGCCGCAGCGAGGTCGGCCGCTGTCGCCGGGTCGACCGCCGGGATCAGTCGTGTCTTGACTTCTCCTGGCCGGGGCGCCTTGGCCACGACGAGAACCGTGCC
>JBOFBK010000559.1:0-1328 GCA_051645525.1 Dermatophilaceae bacterium
CGGTCGACATCTACCTGCCCGGCTGCCCGCCCCGGCCCGAGATGCTGCTCAACGCCATCCTCGAGCTGCACGACCAGATCCAGAACAGCAAGCTCGGCGTCAACCGGGTGGCGGCCGCACGCGCCGCCGAGGAAGCCGCGCTGCGGGCCACCCCGACCCACCTGCAGCCGGCCACCCACGACCATCTCGCCCACCTCGCGGCGCCGGCCGGGAAGAACCTCCTCGGATGACGGACAACACACCCGCGCAGATCCCCGACACCACGCCGGCGGTCGTCGGCGAGCGGCGCGGCATGTTCGGCGCGACCCCCGGCCAGGACACCTCGGGCTATGGCGGGCTGGTCGCACCGACGCTGATGCCCGGTGCCTCCCGCCGCCCCTACGGGTCGTACTTCGACGAGGTCGCCGACCACCTCGCCCGCGCGCTCGACACCGCCGGTCGCCCCGGCTGGGACGGCGCCGTCGAGAAGGTCGTCGTCGACCGCGGCGAGCTCACCCTGTTCGTCCGGCGCGAGCACCTGCCGGTCGTGGCCCGGGCGCTGCGCGACACGCCCGAGCTGCGTTTCGAGATGTGCATGGGGGTCAGCGGCGTGCACTACCCGGGCGAGGCCGGGCGCGAGCTGCACGCCGTGTACCCGCTGCTCTCGATCACCCACGGCAGCAGGCGGGTCCGGCTCGAGGTCACCTGCCCCGACGACGACCCGCACATCCCCTCCGTCGTCGACCTCTGGCCCGGCAACGACTGGCACGAGCGCGAGACCTGGGACATGTTCGGCATCCAGTTCGACGGCCACCCGGCGCTCACCCGCATCCTCATGCCCGACGACTGGCCGGGCCACCCGCAGCGCAAGGACTACCCGCTCGGCGGCATCCCCGTCGAGTACAAGGGCGGCACCGTCCCGCCGCCCGACGAGCGGAGGGCGTACACCTGATGACGACCCACGACACCGACACCGCCACCTATGAGACCGGTGACCGCGACCCCGGCGCCGAGCACACCATCGCCGACCCGTACGCGGCATCCGTCGACGAGGACGTGGCGGGCGCACCGGTGCTCACCGCGTCGGGCGGCGACTGGAACGACCTCGTCGACGAGGCCACCGCGCTGCACGAGGAGCGCATCGTCGTCAACATGGGCCCGCAGCACCCGTCGACGCACGGGGTGCTGCGCCTCATCCTCGAGCTCGACGGCGAGACCGTCACCGAGGCGCGAGCAGGTGTCGGATACCTGCACACCGGCATCGAGAAGAACATGGAGTTCCGCACCTGGGTGCAGGGCGTCACGTTCTGCACCCGGATGGACTACCTCACGCCGATCTTCCAGGAGAC
>JBOFBK010000560.1:0-2429 GCA_051645525.1 Dermatophilaceae bacterium
CGTCATCCGACGGCGGTGGTGGTCACCAGCGACCCGCATGACCTGCGCGCCCTCGGTGCGCACTCCCCGGCCGGTGTCCGGATCCGATCGACCACCGACCGCTGAGCGTGTGTCCCCGGCCGGCCTCCGGGGCCCCGCCGACCCGTCGGGTGTCGATGGTGGTCCCCGACCAGGCGCGACGCAGGCTCGACCGCGGGCAGGGCCGTACCGCTGTGGGCGGGACCGTCCGCTGTTTGGCCGCGCACTCGTCATCCGGTCGTCATGGTGACGTCGACCGCTGTTCCACGCCGGCTTCCTACCGTCGAGCCATGAGCCGACTGAGGACAGGAACCGTCGTGACCGCACTCGCCGCCGGGCTGCTCACCGTGCCGACCGCCGGGGCCGGGGCCGCGGCCGCGCCAACCGGGGTCGCACCGACCGAGGTCGCACCGACCGCTGCTGCCTCGACGACCGCTGCCTGGCCGCAGCAGGCCGGCGCCGAGCCGCGCACCGGGATGCGCACGCCGCTCGTCGTCGGCCACCGCGGCGCATCGGGATACCGGCCCGAGCACACCCTGGAGGCCTACCGGCTGGCGGTCTCGCTCGGCGCCGACGTGATCGAGCCCGACCTGACGATGACCAAGGACGGCGTGCTGGTCGCCCGGCACGAGCCCGAGATCAGCGGCACCACCGATGTGGCCGAGCGGCCCGAGTTCGCCGACCGTCGCACCACCAAGCCGGTCGACGGCGTCGCGGTCACCGGCTGGTTCGTCGACGACCTCACCCTCGCCGAGCTGCGCACGCTGCGTGCGAAGGAGCGGCTGCCCGAACTGCGGCCCGGCAGTGCCCGCTTCGACGGACGGTTCCAGGTGCCGACGTTCGACGAGGTCCTCGCACTGCGGAAGCAGCTGAGCCGCCAGTCCGGCCGCACCATCGGCGTCATCCCCGAGATCAAGCACTCGACCTACCTGCGCGCGGAGGGCCTGAACGCCGAGCGGGCCCTGGTGCGCTCGGTGCAGCGCCACGGCCTCAACACCACACGCGCCCCGCTCTGGACCCAGTCCTTCGAACTCACGAACCTCGTGGAGCTGCGCGACCGGTACCGGTACAAGGCGCGCCTGGTGTTCCTGGCCACCGCCGCCGGCGGGCCGTACGACCTCACCGCGCAGGGCCGGCCGCAGACGTACGCCGAGCTGCTCGCCCCCGAGAACCTGCCCCGACTCGCCGGTGTGGTCGACACCCTCGGCCCGGAGAAGACCTACGTCATCCCGCGGAACGCCGACGGCACGCTCGGTGAGCCGACGACCTTCGTGGATGACGCGCACGCCGCCGGTCTCGCCGTGGTGCCGTTCACCTTCCGCGCCGAGAACAGCTTCCTGCCCACCGACTATCGGATCGGCACCGACCCGGCCGCGCGCGGACGTGCCGCCGACGAGGTGGAGGCGTACTTCCGGGCCGGCATCGACGGTGCTTTCTGCGACCAGCCCGATGTCTGTGTCGACGCCCGCGAGCGCCTCGACGACGAGGAGCGCGCGGCCGGCTGACGGCGGGGGTACGGCTCCGGTCGGCTCACTCGGTTCGGTGCCGGTCGAGCGCCTCCTCCACGCGGCGGACCTTCGACTCGAGCATCCCGGTGTGCCCTGGCCGGATGTCGGCCTTGACCACGAGCGAGACCCGCGGATGACGGGCGGTCATCGCTTCGACACACGTCCCGATGACGCCCATCACCTCGGGCCACTCGCCTTCGATGGTGGTGAACATCGCGGTCGTCTCGTGCGGGAGACCCTAGGCACGGACGATGGCGACCGCCTCGGCCACCGCGTCGGCATACGAGCCGGTCTCGTCGGGCGCGGCCGGGGCGATGCTGAAGGCGGCGATCACGCGTCGCCGCCCTCCAGGCTGCCGGACGAGCCGGCAGTGACGTCACCGAGCCGGTAGCGGCGGGCGGCGTCGAGAGGTACCGAACGGTCGACCTCACCACGGGCCGCCAGGGCCTGGAGCGCCCGGACCGCCATCGACGGACCGTCGATGTGGAAGTACCGACGTGCCGCCGGCCGGGTGTCGGAGAGGCCGAAGCCGTCGGCGCCGAGGGAGTGGAAGTCGCCGGGCACCCACTGGGCGATCTGGTCCTGGACGGCTCGCAGGTAGTCGGACACCGCGATGACCGGACCCGGGCGCCCGGACAGCTGCCGGGTGACCCACGGGACCGGGGGCTCGGCATCCGGGTGCAGGAACGCCGCCTCGTCGCAGCGCAGCCCGTCGCGGCGCAGCTCGTTCCACGACGTCACCGACCACACGTCCGCGACGACGTGCCAGTCGTTGCGCAGCAGCTCCTGGGCCTCGAGCGCCCACGGCAGGCCGACGCCGGAGGCGAGCAGCTGGACCCGCGGTGGCCCCTCGGGCAGCCCGTCGGCGGACCCCTCGGCCACGAGGTACATGCCGCGCAGCAG
>JBOFBK010000561.1:0-11734 GCA_051645525.1 Dermatophilaceae bacterium
CCCGTCATCCACCACGGATGACGGGCCGATCGGCATCCTCGCCCATCCACACGTGTCCCAAGCCCACCATCGATACGTGATGTCGACCGAACCCTTCATCCACACGTGACGTCGATCGACGTGCGGGCCTCGACCGAATGCGGAGTCCGGAGCATTCCGCCGAGGCCTGGTGCTATAGCGGTCTGGCTCGGCGGGATGCTCCGGACTCCGCATCAGGTGGGGAGGCGGTAGCGGGCGCCGCCGTCGATCGGCTCGAGCAGGCCGTCCTCGACGAGTGAGGCCAGGCAGCGGTCGACCTGAGCCGCGTCGACAGCCGTGACCGCAACCCGCTCCAGCTCGGCCCGGGCACGAGGACCGGAACGGTCGCGCAACGCCTGGAGCACGGCACCGCGCACCTGCCGGTCCGTGCCGTGCCACGCCTGACCACGCCGCGGCGGGCCGTCGTCGGGCGGGCTGCCCGCCGCAACCCACGCGCACCGGTCGACCACCGGGCAGTCCCCACACCGTGGGGCGCGGGCCCGGCAGACCAGCGCACCGAGCTCCATCACCGCGACGTTCCAGACCGCGGACTCGCCGTCGCCCTCCGGCAGCACGGATGACGCGAGCGTCACCTCCCGCGCGGTCAGCGCAGGCGCGGCCTGGGCGCGCCCCTCGAGGAGCCGCGCCAGCACCCGCCGGACGTTGGTGTCGACGACGGCGGTGCGACGACCGAACGCGAAGGCAGCCACCGCGGCAGCTGTGTACGCGCCGACCCCGGGAAGGGCGCGCAGGGCTGCCTCGTCGTCGGGTACCTCGCCACCGTGGCGCGCGGTGATCGTGACCGCCGCCTCGCGGAGCCGCAGCGCTCGCCGTGGGTAGCCGAGCCGACCCCAAGCTCGGACCACCTCACCGGGCGGCTCGGCGGCGAGGTCCCGCGGTGTCGGCCAGCGCGTCATCCACTCGTGCCACACCGGAGCCACCCGGGCCACCGGGGTCTGGTGCGACATCAGCTCCGAGACGAGTACGCCCCAGGGTGTGGTGTCCGGGTGGCGCCAGGGCAGCGCGCGGCGATGTGCCGCGTACCAGCGCGACATCCGGTCGTGCAGGACGGCGAGCGAGTCGGCGTCGACGGCGTGAGCGGGCACGGGGGATGACGCTGGCGCGCGGTCAGACGTAGCGCTCGAGGATGCTCGACTCGGCCAGCCGCGACAGACCTTCGCGCACCAGGCGGGCCCGGCCCTCACCGACGCCGTCGACGTCCATGAGGTCCTCGATGTTCGCGGCGAGCAGCTTCTGCAGGCTGCCGAAGTGGCCGACGAGCCGGTCGACGATCGCGCCCGGGAGACGAGGGACCTTCGAGAGCAGCCGATAGCCGAGCGGGCTGACGGAGGAGTCGAGCGAGTCGCCGACGACGGTGAAGCCGATGGCCCGCGCCCCGGCGGAGGGGTCGAGCAGCTCCGTGGAGTCGATGGCGGTGAGGTTGGCGACCGCCTCGGCCAGGGCGTACGACCCGCGCGCCTCGGGGAGGTAGTCGCGGATGACGAGCCCCAGGTCGTCGGAGAGGCCGCCGGTGAGCTCCTCGAGCTGGAGGCTGAGCAGTCGCCCGTCGGTGCCGAGCTGGACGACGTAGTCGGCGATCTCGTCCTTGATGCGGCGCACCATCTCGAGGCGCTGCAGCACGTTGGCGACGTCGCGCACGGTGACCAGGTCCTCGATCTCGAGCGCGGAGAGGGTGCCGGTGACCTCGTCGAGCCTCGACTTGTACCGCTCGAGGGTTCGCAGGGCCTGGTTTGCACGGGACAGGATGGCGCTGGAGTCTTCGAGCACCACGCGGCGACCGGCCACGTAGAGCACGATGATGCGCATCGACTGGCTCACCGAGACCACGGGGAAGCCGGTCTGCTTGGCCACCCGCTCGGCGGTGCGGTGCCGGGTGCCCGATTCGCTGGTCTCGATCCGCGCGTCGGGGACGAGCTGGGTGGCGGCGCGGAGGATCCGCGTGACGTCACGGTCGGTGACGATGGCGCCGTCCATCTTGGCGAGCTCGCGCAGGCGGGTGGCCGAGAACTCGACATCGAGCGGGAATCCCCCCGTGGAGACCTGTTCGACGACCCGGTCGCTGCCGAGAACGATGAGGGCGCCGGTGCGACCACGGAGGATGCGCTCGAGGCCGTCGCGCAGCTCGGTGCCGGGCGCGACCGCAGCCAAGGTGGCGCGGAGCAGCTCGTCGTCGGTGGGCGCGGCGGCCACGGACACCTCCTCCACGAGCGCGGTTCCCCGACCGGAGCGGACGAGGCGGTCCCGCGGCATCCTATCGAGCGGTCGGTCACAGCCCGATCACGATCGAGTCCGGATCGCGTCGGCCACACCGGCACGCCGTCGACACAGGGCCAGCGGGCGCTCCACGTCAGCTACGCAGCGGGCGCTCCACGTCAGCGAGATCTGGCGCGGTCGTCACGGGCCAGGACGACGGCGTCGAGCACCGTGCCGACCTCGACGACGCGCATGCCGTCGGGGACCGGCCCGGCGCCGAGCACCCCGGGTGGGGTGACCGCCCGGGTGAAACCGAGCCGGGCCGCCTCGGCGAGCCGGCGGTGCGCCCCGGTGACCGGCCGCACCTCGCCGGCGAGCCCGACCTCGCCGAACGCGACCGTGCCGGAGGGGAGCGGGCGGTCGGTGAGCGCACCGGCGAGGGCCAGCGCGGCGGCGAGGTCGACCGCGGGCTCACCGAGGCGCACGCCACCGACCGTGGCGACGTAGACGTCGTGGTTGCCGAGCGGCGCCTCGGCCCGGCGGGCCAGGACCGCGAGCACCATGTCGACGCGCCGTGCGTCGAGCCCTGACGTGGACCGCCGCGGAGTGCCTCCGCCACCGGGTGCCACCAGCGCCTGCACCTCGGTGACGAGCGGTCGCCGGCCTTCGAGGGTGACCGTGACGCAGGTGCCGGGGACGGCGGCGGTGCGGCTGGAGAGGAACAGCCCGCTGGGGTCTGCCAGCCCGACGATGCCGACGTCGGACAGGTCGAAGCAGCCGACCTCGTCGGTGGGGCCGAAGCGGTTCTTCACCGCACGGACCAGACGAAGCCGCGAGTGGCGGTCGCCGTCGAACTGCACCACGACGTCGACGAGGTGCTCGAGCACTCGCGGGCCGGCGATCGAGCCGTCCTTGGTGACATGGCCGACGAGCAGCACCGCCGCGCCACGCTCCTTGGCGACGCGGATGAGGGATGCCGCGACCTCGCGCACCTGGGCGACGTTGCCGGCCGCACCCTCGACCTCGGCACTGCACAGCGTCTGCACCGAGTCGACGACGACCAGCTGCGGGCCGAGCTGCTCGATCTGCGCCAGCACCGTGGCGAGGTCGGTCTCGCCGGCGAGGTAGAGGCTGCGCGCCATCGCCTCGATGCGCTCCGCCCGGGCGCGGACCTGAGCGGTCGACTCCTCGCCACTGACGTAGAGCACCCGGCGCTCGCCGTCCCGACCGCTGCGCGCGGCGCGGGCGGCCACGTCGAGGAGCAGGGTCGACTTGCCGATGCCGGGCTCGCCGGCGACCAGCACCACAGCTCCGGGCACCAGCCCACCACCGAGCACCCGGTCGAACTCGGGGACACCGGTGGGCCGCGCCTCGGCATGGCTCGCGTCGACCTCGCCGATCGGCACCACCGGACGCGCCGCGGATGCCGCGACGGTGCGCCCGGCCGGGGCCCCGCCGGTCTCGGCGACCGACCCCCAGGTCTGGCACTCACCACATCGGCCGACCCACTTCGCGGTCTGCCAGCCGCACTCCGCACACCGGAACGCGGCGCTCGTCCGGCTGGAACGCTTGGAGGAGGCGGGCATGACCGACACGCTAGGTGGGCGTACCGACATCCGGGCCGGCGACACGAAGAGGGCACGTCGCGTGGTTGCGACTGCGGCCGTGAGCCAACTGACGTCGTCGGCGATCGGACGTCGTCGTGGCGGCTGCGGGTCACTGATGCAGGACACGGCGACGCCGACCTCGCGGCGCCCCAGGACCTACCGGTCGGCGACGGGCACCGGCGGTACCGGCTCGTCGTGCACGGTGCGCGCGATGGCCTCGTTGACGGCATCCGACAGCGAGAGGCCGCGGCTCTCCACCATGGTGAGGATCACGATCGTCGCGTCGGGGTCGAGGTCCACGGTCACCTGCATGGGCACAGCATGCCGCGCGCCGGGCCGCACCGCGACACTGCGGCCACACCGATTCGCGCGGCGACGCCCAGGAGACGAGAGGGCCCCGGACCATGACGGTCCAGGGCCCCTCGAACGGATGTCGCCGCGCGGCACCCGGCGCGGTCAGCCGGCGACCACGTCGAGCTGGACCGCCGCCTGCACGTCGGGGTGCAGGCGGACCAGCGCGGTGTGGGTGCCGACGGTACGGATCGGGGCGGGAACCTCGATGCGTCGCTTGTCGAGCTCGGGCCCACCGGACGCGCGAACCGCGTCCGCGATGTCGGCCGTGGAGACCGCGCCGAACAGGCGGCCACCCGAGCCGGCGTGGGCGGAGACCCGCACCGGCGTGCTCTCGAGGTTGCCCTTGATCGACGTCGCCTCCTCGAGCGACTTCACCGCGCGCACCTCGCGACCGCGGGCGAGGGCGTCGACCTGCTTCTGGCCGCCCTTGGTCCAGGCCGTGGCCAGGCTGCGACGGAACAGGAAGTTGCGGGCGTAGCCGTCCTTGACGTCGACGACGTCACCGGCGGCGCCGAGGCCGGAGACCTCGCTGGTGAGGATGACCTTCATCCGGGTGCTCCTTTGCAGGTGACGGGTCAGCGGGACGAGCTCGAGTACGGCAGCAGCGCCATCTCGCGCGCGTTCTTCACGGCGTTGGCGATGAGTCGCTGCTCCTGCACCGACACGCCGGTGACCCGACGGGCTCGGATCTTGCCGCGGTCGGAGATGAACTTGCGCAGCAGCGCGGCGTCCTTGTAGTCGATGTTCTCGACCTTGGCCGCCTTGAGCGGGTTGGCCTTCTTCTTGGGCTTGCGGATGACGGGCTTGGCCATCGTGGTGCTCTCCTTCTGCCGACCGTGGCGGCCGGCGGACGAGCCCTGGTCTCCCAGGGATGGTGTGACGTTGTCAGGGGATGACGCCCGCGCGGCGTGGGTGCTGCGCGGACCGGGGTCGAGCGGTCAGAAGGGCGGTTCGTCGTAGGCCGGCGCCTGGCCCCAGCCACCGCCCTGCTGACCACCGCCCTGCTGACCACCGGACGGCTGGCCCTGAGGCTGCTGCGGAGCCTGCTGGCCACCGCCCCAGCCGCCCTGCTGCCCTCCGCCGCCCTGGGGGGCGGAGCCGCCGGTAGCCCACGGATCCTGCTGCTGGCCGCCGCCGAAGCCGCCGCCACCACTGCCGCGCTCGGCCTTGGTGACCTTCGCCGAGGCGTACCGCAGGGAGGGGCCGACCTCATCGACGTCGAGCTCGACGACGGTGCGCTTCTCCCCCTCCTTCGTCTCGTACGAGCGCGACTTGAGCCGGCCAGTGACGACGACGCGGGTGCCTCGGTTCAGCGACTCGGCGACATTCTCGGCCGCGTCGCGCCAGATGGCGCAGCGCATGAAGAGGGTCTCGCCGTCCTTCCACTCCTGCGACTGCCGGTCGAACGTGCGCGGCGTGGACGCCACGGTGAAGTTCGCGACGGCGGCGCCGGAGGGCGTGAACCGCAGCTCGGGGTCGGCCGTGAGGTTGCCGATGATGGTGATGGTGGTCTCGCCTGCCATGGACTGGTCCCTTCCGAGTGACGTCTCGTGCGGTGGTGGACCGTGACTCAGGCGCCGGGACGCATGAGCTTGGTGCGCATGACCGACTCGTTGAGGCCGAGCTGACGGTCGAGCTCCTTGGCGGTGGCCGGCTCGGCCGTGAAGTCGACGACGGCGTAGATGCCCTCGGCCTTCTTCTTGATCTCGTAGGCCAGCCGGCGACGGCCCCAGATGTCGACGTTGTCGACCGTGCCGCCGTCCTTGGTCACGACTCCGAGAAACCGGTCGAGCGAGGGCTGGACGGTTCGGTCGTCGAGCTCGGGGTCGAGGATGACCATGAGTTCGTACTGACGCATGCGATAACCCGCCTCCTTTGGTCTGTGGCGGCCACGGTCTTTCCGTGACAGGAGGGTATGCATCGGCGCCGACTCGGCCGCGGAGTTGTCCACAGGCTTCCGGCGCAACCGGGCCAGCGTACCGGCGCCCTCGTCGTGCACCCAATCGACGCTGGAAGGACCACGGTCGGGCGGACGACCCGGGGTGCCGGTGACTGCGCCCTGACCGCCGACCCCGCGCGGCGGCATCCGTTACTGACGGTCTCCGGCCGGAGCCGCCGACGGGGTGGGCAGGCTGATCGACGGGGTGGGTGTCGGCTGATTCGTGCGGGTGCGGGTCGGCCGCGGTCTGGTGGGGCCCGGCGAGGGCGAGAACGACGGCGGCACGACCGACGGGTCGTCGGTGGGGTCGGGCGGGTTCGGCGGGTCGGGTTCGGGGTCCGGGTCATCCGGCGGTGGCGGCGGCGGGTCGGCGTCACGGTTGATGTTGGCCGGCTCCGGGAAGTCGACCTCCTCGGTGCCGTCGAGCGCCGCCTCCATGTAGGCGGTCCAGATGCGCGAGGGGAAGGTACCGCCGGTGATATCGCCGGATGACGGGAGGTCCTCCATCTGCAGCTCCTCGCCCTTCGGACCCGAGCGGTAGAGGCCGACCGCGGTGGCGAGCTGCGGCACATAGCCGTCGAACCAGGCCGAGCGGAAGCTCTCGGAGGTGCCGGTCTTCCCGGCTGCGGGGCGGTCGAGGTTGCGGCCGACGTACCGGGCGGTGCCGTCCTCGACCGGTGCCTGCATCGCTGTGATGACGTCGGCCATGAGGTCCCGGTCGAAGACCTCGTCGGTGCGGGGAATGACGTCGATGGCCGGTGCGCGGTTGGCGTCGGGGAACCGGATCTGCTTGACCAGGTAGGGCTCCGCGCGCACTCCCTGCGCGGCGATAGTGGCGTAGGCGTTGGCCATGTCCATGACGGTGACGTAGTCGGTGCCGAGCACGTTGGCCATGTTGCTCTCGAGCGTGCTGCGTACGCCGGCGTCCTCGGCCGCCTTCTTGGCCTTCTCGGGGCCGGTGTCGATGTTCATCTGGGCGTACACGGTGTTGACCGAGTCCTCGGTGGCCTTCATGACGCTGATCCGGCCGTAGGAATCGTCGCCGAAGTTCTTCACCCTGCCGCGTCGTTCGTCCTCGGTGGCTCCGTCGGCGCTGGCGAACTCGTCGAAGAACTGCGGGCTCTCACCGTCGAATCTGGAGCGCAGGCTGATGTCCTCGCTCTGCAGGGCCGCGATGAGCGTGAAGATCTTGAACGTCGACCCGGCCTGCATCTTGTCCTGGGTGGCACTGTTCTGTGGCCGGGAGGCGAAGTCTCGGCCGCCGTAGAGCGCTACCACGGCACCGTCGCCCGGGACGATCGACACCAGCCCGGCCTGGATGTCCTTCTCCTCCGGTCGCTCCTCGCTGATGGCGTCGGTAGCCGCTCGTTGCTTGGCGAGGTCGATGGTCGAGATCACTCGCAGGCCGCCGCGTTGAATGTCGTTGTCGGTGAGCTTGTGCTTGTTCACCAGCTCTCTCTTCACCACGTCGACGACGTACCCGATGACCCCGCCCTGGGACCGGGGCTTGTAGGACTTGAACGCCTTCGCGGGGAACACCGCCGCGGTTCGCGCCTCGGGCGTCAGCCAGCCCTCGCGGACCATGGCGTCGAGGACGAAGCCCGACCGCTTCTCGGCGTTTGCCGCCTGCTCCTCGCCGATGCCGGGATCGTAGAGCGAGGGCCCGCGGATGACGGTGGCGAGGAACGCGCCCTCGGCCGGGGTGAGCGTCGAGACGTCCTTGCCGAAGTACGCCTTGCTCGCCGTCTGGATGCCGTACGCCCCGCGACCGAAGTAGATGGTGTTGAGGTAGTTCTGCAAGATCTCCTGCTTCGACTGCTCCTGACCGATCTTGACCGCCAGCAGGATCTCGCGAGCCTTGCGCTGGATGGTGCGGTCGGAGGTGAGGAAGTAGTTCTTGACGTACTGCTGGGTGATGGTCGACCCGCCCTGGGTGGCCTCGCCACCCTTGACCGCCACCCAGACCGCTCGTGCGATACCCGTGGGTGAGACGCCGCTGTTCTCGTAGAAGTCTTTGTCCTCGGCGGCGAGGAACGCGTTCTGCACGTGCTCGGGCACCTGGCGCAGCTCGATCGACTCCCGGTTGCCCTCAGGATCGGATAGTCGTGCCATCTCGGTCTTGCCGTCGGCGAAGTACACGATCGAGGCTTCCGCCGTGGCGCTCTCGTTGGCGTCGGGGACGTCGATCAGCGCGTACGCGATTCCGATACCGATGATGCCGAGGAGCAGGCAGACCAGCGCGGCCCACCCGGCCCGCGCCAGCCAGGTTCGCCACAGCGGATGCCGGGAACCACCGGTTCTGGCGCGACCGGACGACGGCGGGTCGGCTCGGGTGCCGGCCTCGGCACGGGTGCGGGGCACTCCCTGGCTCATGCTGCCTTCTGCTCGGTCGTGGTCGCGGGGTTCGTGGGTCACGCCGTACGACGTGAGCGACACCGGTGCACTGGTCAGTATGGCCCGGCGAGCCGCTACGAGACGAAACGGCGGGCGTGGCGCATCCGTGCCCGCCCGACGACCCTACTCATCCCCGATATATCGGGGAGATATATCGCTGTGTTACGGTCGCGCTTCGTCGTCCGGCCGAGACACGCCGTCCGGCGATGTCATCCGGCTTCGGCCGCCGACCCGAGGAGGAGGTGCCCGTTGGTCACCCGCCGCGCCCAGCTGCTCGAGTTCGCGGTGCTCGGCCTGCTCCACGAGGGCCCCACCCACGGGTACGACCTGAGGCGACGGCTGAACTCGGCGCTGGGTCCCTTCCGCGCGCTCTCCTACGGCACGCTCTACCCGGCACTGCGTGGGCTACTCGAACGCGGCCTGATCGCCGAGAGCGCCGATGGGCCACGACCCACCGGGCGCCGCCCGCGCGTCGTCTACGAGCTGACCGCCGGCGGCAAGGAGCACTTCGCCGACCTCGTCGCCCGCTCCGACGCCTCGTGCTGGGAGGACGACGGGTTCGACGTGCGGTTCGCGTTCTTCGCCCGGACCGAGCGCGAGGTGCGCATCCGTATCCTCGAGGGGCGGCGATCCCGTCTCGAGGACGACCTCGAGCGCGTCCGCGAACGCTCCCGCCGCCGCCGCGAACGGCTCGACGCCTACACCGCAGCCCTTCAGCAGCACGGTGAGGACCGCACCGAGCGCGAGGTGCGGTGGCTCAGCGAGCTCATCGACGCCGAACGGCGTCATCCCGACGACCCCGGCCCCCAGCCGTAGGAGGGCGGTGCGCCGACACCGGGCGCACCGTCATCCGCCCATCCCGTTCCCGACCACCACCAGGAGCACCACGATGAGTTCCATTCGCGTCGCCATCGTCGGCGTCGGCAACTGCGCCTCCTCGCTCGTCCAGGGCGTGCACTACTACCGCGACGCCGACCCGGCCGCCACCGTCCCCGGCCTCATGCACGTCAGCTTCGGCGACTACCACGTGCGCGATGTCGAGTTCGTCGCCGCGTTCGACGTCGACGACACCAAGGTCGGCAAGGACCTCGCCGAGGCGATCAACGCCTCCGAGAACAACACGATCAAGATCGCCGAGGTGCCCACCACCGGCGTCGTCGTCCAGCGCGGCCACACCCACGACGGCCTCGGCAAGTACTACCGGATGACGATCGACGAGTCCCCGGCCGAGCCGGTCGACGTGGTCGCCGCCCTGCGCGACGCCGAGGTCGACGTGCTCGTGTCCTACCTGCCGGTGGGCTCGGAGGAGGCCGACAAGTTCTACGCCCAGTGCGCGATCGACGCCGGTGTCGCCTTCGTCAACGCGCTGCCGGTCTTCATCGCCTCCGACCCGGAGTGGGCGGCGAAGTTCGAGGCGGCCGGTGTGCCGGTCATCGGCGACGACATCAAGAGCCAGGTCGGGGCCACGATCACCCACCGGGTCATGGCCAAGCTGTTCGAGGACCGCGGGGTGCAGCTCGACCGCACCTACCAGCTCAACGTCGGCGGCAACATGGACTTCAAGAACATGCTCGAGCGCGAGCGCCTGGAGTCCAAGAAGATCTCCAAGACCCAGGCGGTGACCTCGAACCTCACCGGCTCGCTCGCCGGCACGATCGACGACCGCAACGTGCACATCGGCCCGTCCGACTACGTCGCCTGGCTCGACGACCGCAAGTGGGCCTACGTGCGCCTCGAGGGCCGCGCGTTCGGCGACGTGCCGCTCAACCTCGAGTACAAGCTCGAGGTGTGGGACTCCCCGAACTCGGCCGGCATCATCATCGACGCGATCCGCGCCGCGAAGATCGCCAAGGACCGCGGGGTCGGCGGCGCGCTGCTGTCGGCGTCGTCGTACCTGATGAAGTCCCCGCCGGAGCAGCGCCCCGACGACGTCGGCCGCGCCCGCCTCGAGGCGTTCATCGCGGGCACCGAGGAGCGCTGAGCCCGGCGCCCCGACCTCGCGACGCGAGCGGGCGGCATCCGGCAAGGTCCCGGATGCCACCCGCTCGCCCGTTGTCACGGGGGTGGATGCGGTGCTCACCGGCGACCTGCGGCGTCGGCCATGGCTCGGTGCCGGACGGTGATGCGCCGGTGCGGTGCTCGGAGCATGATGGCTGGCGTGCTGAGAGTCCGACGCGCCGACGGCGGTGCCGCACCACGGTGGGGACTGCTCGCCGAACGAGCCGCCGCAGCCCTCTTCGGCGTCGCGTCGCTCCCGGCGCTCTGGGGGGTCCACACCCGCAACGGAGTCGACGTCGACACCGGCTGGTCGACACCGGCGCTGTCGCCGTTCCTCCCCGCCGTCACCGTCATGACCATCGCGTTGTGGTGGCGCCGAACCCACCCGGTGGCGGTCGCCCTCGTCGTCTGCACAGGGTTCTGCGTGCTGAAGGCGACAGGGACCGGCCAGGTGCCCGTCGACTTCTCCGTGATGCTCGCCATGGAAGGACTCGGCTGCTACGCCGCACGCCACCGGGCAGCTGCCGGAGCCGCCTGCGGGGTCCTCGTCGTCCTGCCACTCGCCGTACGCACCGAGTGGCTCGCTGCGAACGGACCGTGGCTGCGGGTGCTGATGCCCGCCTCGGTAGTGCTGATCGTCGTGGTCGTGCCGATGGCGGTGGGCGTCGTCCGGCGACGCACCCGACTGCGGCTGGCCGAGCTGGAGCAACAGGCCGGCGACCCTCCGGCGGCACCGAGGAGCGACGCCCCGGCATCCGCGTCGACGAGCCGGCTCGACGCGTTGACCCCGCGCGAGCGCGAGGTGCTCGCCATGTTGGCGACCGGCTCGACCAACAGCGAGATCGCCGCCGCCTTCGGCATCAGCATCGAGACGGTCAAGACCCACGTCACCCGGGTGCTCACCAAGCTGGCCGTGCGCAACCGCACCGAGGCGGCGCTCCTCGCCCGCCGGTACGGCATCCGCGACGCGAGGGTCACCCCATCGGGTGACGGCAAGTGAGCACTTTCGCGTGACGACGCGCCGCTGCCCGCGGCCCTAGCGTCGCGGCACGTGAGAACCGACACCAGACCACCGACCGACACCAGACGCCACGCACCACCGAGACGAGCTGGAGCGGCCGCAGCGACGGCCGTCGCGAGCCTCGCCCTGGCGATCGCCGCACCGGCGACCCAGGCCAGGCCCGCCGCCGAACCGGCGGAGTCGCCCGAG
>JBOFBK010000562.1:0-1627 GCA_051645525.1 Dermatophilaceae bacterium
GGCGCGACCGGCGCGAGTGCGGATGACGGCACGCGCCTCAGGCGCGGGGTCAGCGGGCGACTGCTGCTCGTGTTCGTCGTCGGCGACGTGCTGGGCGCGGGCATCTACGCGCTCGTCGGCGAGATCGCCGGTGAGGTGGCGGGCGCGATCTGGGTGCCGATGCTCGTGGCGCTCGGTTTGGCCATGCTCACCGCCGCGTCGTACGCGGAGCTGGTGACCAAGTACCCACGCGCCGGTGGGGCGGCGGTGTTCGCCCAGCGCGCCTACCGCCGGCCGATGGTGTCGTTCCTCGTCGGCGCCTCGATGCTCGCCGCCGGGGTGACCAGCGCGGCCGGGCTGGCGCAGGCGTTCGCCGGTGACTACCTGGCTGAGCTGGTCGACCTGCCGCCGCTCCCGGTGGTCCTGGTGTTCCTCACGCTGGTGGCGGCACTGAACCTGCGCGGCATCACCGAGTCGCTGCGCGCCAATGTCGTGATGACGGTGGTCGAGGTCGCCGGGCTGCTCGCCGTGGTCGTGGTGGGAGCGATCGTCGTGGGGCGGGGCGAGGGCGACCTCGGGCGCGTCGTCGAGCTCCCCGCGGAGGTCGCCCCGGCCGGTGCGGTGCTCGCGGCGGCGATCCTCGCGTTCTACTCGTTCGTCGGGTTCGAGACGTCCGCGAACCTCGCCGAGGAGACCCGCGACGTGCGCCGCGCCTACCCGCGCGCGTTGTTCGGCGCCCTGCTGATCGCCGGCGGGATGTACGTGCTCGTGTCGCTGGCGGTGGGCGCCGTCGTGCCGACCGGCCAGCTCGCCGAATCGACCGGGCCGTTGCTCGAGGTGTTCTCGGTCGCCGATGTCGGCCTGCCCGGCTGGGCGTTCTCACTCGTCGCTCTGGTGGCGGTGGCCAACGGGTGCCTGCTCACCTCGATCATGTCCAGTCGCCTCACCTACGGCATGGCCGAGGAGGGCCTGCTGCCACGCATGCTCGGCCGCGTGCTCCCGGGGCGGCGCACCCCGTGGGTCGCCATCGTCGTCACGACGCTGGTGGCGATGCTGCTGGCCACCACCGGCACCGTCGGCGAGCTCGCCGAGACCGTGGTGCTGCTGCTCCTCGTGGTCTTCATCTCGACGAACGTCGCGGTGCTCGTGCTGCGGCGCGACCGCGTCGACGAGGAGCACTGGAGGGCACCGACCGTGGTGCCGGTGCTCGCCGTCGCGTCGTGCGTGCTGCTGCTCACTCAGCAGTCGGCCGGCACCTGGCTGCGTGCCGCGCTGCTGCTCGGCGCGCTGGCCGTCATTCGCCTGGTGTCGACCGTGGTCACCCGCCGGTCCGAGGGGAACCCCGCCTCCTGAGCATCGCCAGCGGGAGCCGCGCCAGCGCGTCAGCTGGTGCCGCGCCCGAGGAGCGCCCCATGCACACCGCGAGGACGATGCGCTGCTACTCCCCCGGCGCGGAGTTCTGGTGCACCAGGGCCGCGGTGACCATCCAGTGCCACTGCGACGGCGAGAACCCGCCGCGCGCACCGGCACCACACGTGCACTCCCAGTGCCACCGCCCGAGCGCGTCGCAGGTGACCGCCGGGTGATGGGTGCGGCGGGCGGTCCGTCGACGATGCGTCATCCTCATGCCTCTCAGGAGCGCCGGGAC
>JBOFBK010000563.1:0-8890 GCA_051645525.1 Dermatophilaceae bacterium
TGGGTCGGCGGGGCGCCGGTCTGGCTGCTGTACGGCATCGTCGCGGTCTGGAGCGGCGCGTTCGCGGTCGGCTCCCCGGCGCGCACGAGCATCTACCCGCGGATCCTGCCGCGCGACCAGCTGCCGGCGGCGAACGCGCTGTCGGTGTTCGCGATGAACACGGCGATGACGGCCGGGCCGTTGCTCTCCGGCCTGCTTGTCGACTGGGGCGGCTACCGGGCGACCTACACCGTCGACTGCGCGCTGACCCTGGCCGCGACGTGGGGCCTGCTCCGGCTCGATCCCGTGCTGCCCGAGGCTCCGGATGCGGATGCCGCTCGCGCGCCGCGACGAGCCGGGTTCCGTTCCGTCGCAGACGGTTTCGGCTTCCTACGCACCGCTCCGAACGTGCGGATGACGTTCGTCGCCGACATCGTCGCGATGCTCCTCGCCCAGCCCCGGGTGCTGTTCCCGGCGGCCGGTGCCGTCATCCTCGGCGGCGGCGCGAGCACGGTGGGTGCGCTGTACGCGGCGGCTGCTGGGGGCGGCATCCTCGCGATGGTGTTCTCGGGGCGGCTGGGCTCGGTGCGCCGGCAGGGCCTGGTGATCCTCGTCAGCGTGGCGGCGTGGGGGGTCGGCATCGCCGGCCTGGGGTGGGCGCTGCTCGGCGCGGGCGGATGGCTGACTCGCGAGCAGGCGCTCGTCGGGGCGCTGGCCGCGATGGCGTTCGCCGGCGCGGCCGACTCGGTGAGTGCGGTGTTCCGGAACACGATCCTGCAGTCGGCTGCCCCGGACCGGATGCGCGGCCGGCTGCAGGGGGTGTTCATCGTCGTCGTGGCCGGCGGCCCGCGGCTGGGCGAGCTGCTCGGCGGGTCGGTGGCCGAGCAAGTCGGCGAGGGGCGGACGGCGGTGCTCGGTGGGCTGGCCTGTGTCGCGGCGGTGCTGCTGCTCGGGCTCCGGCACCGCGGCTTCGTCCGCTACGACGCCCGCCATCCCACGCCCTGAGCGTGCGCGCCACCCGATGCCCTGGCGCCTTGCCGGCATCCCAACGCCCTACCGCGTTCGCGTCATCCGGCGCCTTGACACGCGTGCGCCATCCGGCGCCCCGGCGCCTTGCCGACATCCCACGACCTGGCGCCTCATCGCCACCCGTCCGCCGCACGCCCTCGCGGCCACTGCCCGCGGTGCCTCGCCGTCGCTGTCCGCCGCCGTCCACCCGTACCATCGCCGGCATGGATGCCGACCTTCGCGCCGACCGTGCGGCCGTGCGTCGCGTCGACTACACCGGCGACGGGATCACGGAGTCCGAGCTCCCGCCCGCTCCGCTCGACCAGGTGCAGGCCTGGGTGGACGACGCGGTCCACCGCGCGGAGTCCGAGGGTGACGTGCCGGAGCCGACCGCGCTGGCCGTCGCCACGGTCGACGACGGTGGCCGCCCGAACGTGCGCACCGTGCTGATGCGGGTGCTCGACGGGCGTGGCCCGGGGTTCTTCACGGCGACCACGTCGGCCAAGGGACGGGAGCTGGCGGGCAACCCGGCCGTCGCCGCCGGCCTGACCTGGGCGTCGATGTTCCGGGCGGTGCGGTTCAGAGGGGTGGCCGAGCCGCTCGGCGCCGACGAGGTCGCGGGCTACTTCACCTCACGCCCCTGGGGCTCGCGGATCTCGGCGTGGACCTCCCAGCAGTCCGACCCGGTCGCGTCGCGAGAGGAGCTCCAGGCCGAGTACGACCGTCGCGCAGCCGAGTTCCCCGACCATGGGCAGGCGGATGACGTTCCCGTCCCGCCGTTCTGGGGCGGGTACCGCATCCGCTGCGACGAGGTGGAGCTGTGGGCCGGGCGTCGCAACCGGCTGCACGACCGCCTGGTCTACTCCCGGGTCGGCGACGGCGGCCTCGACGACCCGGGCTCGTGGCAGGTCACCCGCCGCCAGCCCTGACTACGCCCCGCTGTCAGGGTGCAGCGACCGGCGACCACGACCAGCTCGGTGGTTCGCCCCGGACGGGCTGGTCCTCAGGGTCTCGGTTCGTCCGGGGCCGCCTGGTCCGTCAACCGTTCGGCGAGGTGGCGGAGCCGGACGAGGAGGGCCGCCGACGGCATGACCCGGCCTGAGCGGTAGGTCGACAGCCGCGAGCGGGAGGTTCCGATCCGGCGCGCGACCTCGGCCATCGGCAGCCCGGTCGCGTCGACGAGCCTGGTGACCTCGGCCGCGACCTCGCCGCGCTCACGAGCGTCGGCCTGGGCCCGGGCTCGCTCGACGGCGCGCGCGAGCAGGGGGCCGACGCCCTGTGGCGCCGCGTAGGCGAGGTACTCCTCGACCTGCCGGGCGACGTCGCCCCACGGCTCACGGTCGATGGCGCTGGTGACGCGAACCCACGCGCCGATCGTGCCGCGCTCGATGGCGGCGACCAGCGCCTCGTACGGCCAGGTCTCGACCGGGTCGGCCGGGTCGGCGTCGACGTTGCGGAAGGCGAGCGGGCTCATCGGCCCTCGAGCTCCTCGACGACGGCGTCGGCCAGCGCCTGCGCAGCGGAGACGACGGTCGGCCAGGTGTGCCACCGCTCGGCAAGCCCCTTGTAGGTGCCGAGCTGACCGGTGACCCGGCGGTCGCGCGGGTCGGGTTCGCTGAGCCGCTGCACCAGGGCGGTCAGCACCGAGTCGTCGTCGGCGGACCGGTCGGCGTAGTAGTCGTCCAGGCCGAGGAGAACCCGGGCGGCCTCGACGGTGCCGAGCCGGTCGGCGAGCGCGACGGTGTCGAGGTAGTCGCGCACCTGGTTGCGCTGGACCACGAGGTAGGCCTTGACGCGCAGCATCTCGGCGAGAGTGGGCACCCGGACGC
Source organism: Dermatophilaceae bacterium (assembly GCA_051645525.1). Lineage (GTDB taxonomy): Bacteria > Actinomycetota > Actinomycetes > Actinomycetales > Dermatophilaceae > JBOFLG01. Next base: position 2,817 of record JBOFBK010000563.1, read on the forward strand.
GGGCGTCGTCGCCGACGGTCAGCTCCTGGATCTCGAGCGGCCGGGTCCGGCGCAGCTGCCTCAGCCCCGCCTCGATCCCGTCGAGCGAGCCGAGCAGGGTCAGGGGCGGCGAGCTCGCCCGGACATTGGTGGCCCGGCCGTGACCGTGCGCTGGAGCCGGCCCTGGAGCGCCGACGGCGGCTGTGCCGGAGTAAGACTCGGGCGTGGGCGTCGACATCGGCACGGATGCCCTGACGGGTGCCGGTGCGCCATCCGTCATCCGCGACGGTGCGGCCCCGAACGTCGCCGGGTCGATAGCGACCCACGTCGACTCGGCACGGGCCAGCAGCCGGCAGCTGGCCGAGTGCAGGGCGGTGCCGGCCAGGTGCAACCTGCCCGCGCGACCGGCGTGACCATGCCGTCACGACATGCGGCGTGCCCGACACGGGGAGGTCGAGCACCTGGGTGGTGATGGTGCCGAGCACCATCGGCCGGCCGGCGATGCCTGCCGACCAGCCGCCGGGGCAGTCCAGCGCCGCCCAGACGAACGGCTCGTCGACCTCGTGCGGAACCCAGGTGGTCGCGTACCGGCCGCTCCCGTCGCCGAGCGGTCCGGGCCGCAGCCCCAGTCCGTCATCCGGCTCACGCGCCGTCCCGCACACCAGGCAGGTCGGGAACGGGCGGTCGGCCCGCCCCTCCTACCTACTCTCGGCCGCGCACGCCTCGGCCGTCGAGACCGGCCCGGGCAGCTCGTCATCCGCGATGGTCGAGGGAGTCGCCGTCGCCATCACGGTCGCGCCGTCGAGCAGCCGCACGGATGACGGTGAGGATGACGAGCGCGAGTCGCCGTGGTCGTCATCCGCCACGGCGAGGGCGCGGCCGAGCGGTGGAGGACTGGCCAGCCGCACCGAGACCGCCGTGCGTCCGTCCGCGGGCCGGGCGAGCAGGCAGGACGCGACGGCTCGCATCTCGGGAGCGCAGCCAAGAGCGGGAGCGCGTCGCAGGTCGTGCCCGCCCGACGCGGTGGTCCGTCGATCTGCATGTGGACGGCGGGCGCTCGGCTCGATATCTTGATATCAAGATACCGAGCTTGACGCAGGGCTCGCCTCGGCTTCGCCGGCGCGGTGTGGCTGTGACCCGATTGGCCTGTCGGCATCGTGGAGAGGTGTGTCGGTGTCGCGGAGAACGGATGCCGGCGTCGAGGAGGGAGTCGCGGTGGAGGACGGGTTCTCCCTGCGGCGGATCGCCGTGTCGGCGTTCGGGCCGTCGCTGCTGTGGTCGGTGGGGGTCGGCGCGGTGCTGCCGGTGATCACTCTCCGTGCCCTCGAGCTCGGCGCGAGCGTCGGCACCGCTGCGTTGCTCGTGGCCGTCGCCGCCGTCACCGAGCTGCTCGCTGCAGTGCCGGCCGGAGTCGTCGTCGACCGCATCGGCGAGCGCCGCGCGTTGGTGCTCGCCGGGCTCCTGGACGCCGCGGCCTGCGCACTCGCCCTCGTCGCCACCCACCTCGTGGTGCTCGCGCTGGCCGTCGCCCTCACCGGGCCGACGTTCGGTGTCTTCCTGTTGGCCCGCCAGTCCTACCTCACCGCCGCCGCGCCGTTCGGCATCCGGGCCCGGGCCATGTCGACCCTCGGCGGCGTCACCCGCATCGGGGTGTTCGTCGGCCCGCTGCTGGGCGCGGTCCTCGTCGACCGCTGGGGCCCTCGGGCGGCCTTCGGTCTGGCCGTCCTGGCGAGCCTTGCGGCTGCGGCGCTCGCGTGGTCCGCCCGCGACCTCGGCGCCCATCACCGGCATCCGACGAGGAACGGGGCCGAGCGCGTCGCGGTGAGAACCGTCGTGCGGCGCCATCGCCGGGTGCTCCTCACGGTCGGCGTCGGCGTGCTCGCCCTCGGCCTGGCCCGCTCGGCACGCGTCGTGGTCGTGCCGCTCTGGTGCGAGCACGTCGGTCTCGACGCCGCGCAGACCTCGCTGGCCTTCGCGGCGGCGGCCGGGGTCGAGGTGCTGCTGTTCTACCCGGCCGGGTCGGTCATGGACCGGTGGGGCCGGCTCGCCGTCGCCCTCCCCGTCTCGATGCTGCTCGGTGTGGGCCTGCTGGTCCTGCCGCTCACGACGACGCTCGCTGGGGTCGCCGTCGTCTCGCTGCTCATGGGCGTCGGTAACGGCCTCGGGTCGGGCGTCGTCATGACCCTCGGCGCGGATGCCGCTCCGGCCGACGGGCGGGCCCCGTTCCTCGGCGTGTGGAGGCTGCTCTCCCTGGTCGGCCACAACGGTGCCGCGGTCGTGGTGGCGGCGGTCGCGACGGTGTCGGGTGTGGCGGTCGCGAGCGTCGTCGTCGGCGTGCTCAGCCTGCTCGGCGGCGCCTGGCTCGTCCGCTGGGTGCCCGGGTACGACCCCACCTCGCGGGCCCGGCGCCACGGGACGCGCTCGTCATCCGGCCCGGACCCCGGTACGCCGGGCGCGAACCGCACCGAGGATGTCGGTACCGAACCGTAGGCTGAGGCCGTGACCGACCTCATCGACACCACGGAGATGTACCTCCGCACCATCTTCGAGCTCGAGGAGGAGGGCATCACGCCGCTGCGGGCCCGCATCGCCGAGCGGCTGAGCCACTCCGGGCCCACGGTGTCGCAGACCGTGGCGCGGATGGAGCGCGACGGGTTGCTCCACGTGGCCGGCGACCGGCACTTGGAGCTGAGTGCGGAGGGCCGGCAGCGGGCCACCCGGGTGATGCGCAAGCACCGCATCGCCGAGCGGCTGCTCGTCGACGTCATCGGGCTCGAGTGGGAATACGTGCACGACGAGGCGTGCCGGTGGGAGCACGTGATGTCGGAGCGGGTCGAGCGCAAGATCCTCGCGATCCTGCCCGACCACCTCGAGTCGCCCTACGGCAACCCGATCCCGGGTCTGGACGAGCTCGGCGAGCTGGGTGAGGCCGTCGACTTCCGCTCCGGCCTGTCCACCCTCGACGAAGTCGCCGCCGAGGAGCCGGCCACGGTGGTCGTCCGGCGGATCGGCGAACCGGTCCAGGTCGACTCCGAGGCGCTCGCGCTGCTCACCGAGGCGGGCCTGCTGCCGGGCCGGTCGGTCCGGGTCCACCGCGAGGGCACCCGGGTGGTGGCCGTCGGAGCCGACGTGAGTGCCGACGCGAGTGTGTCCCTCCCCCGCGACGTGTCGTCGCACGTTTTCGTCGCGCGTGCCTGAGCACGTATCCACGCAGGTCAGCGCGGGTTCGGGGCGGATGAGGCCGCACGTGATCCGAACCGGTCCGTTATCGGAATGTGACTTCCTGGCCTGAGGTCGCTACATTCGTGCGAGTCGCACCCGTGATCTCGCCCGAGTCGTATCCCGCCCCGGAAAGTTGACTCTCCCCGTGTCTCGACACCGTTCGCCCGGACGTCGTCGCGCCCCCGGCGCCGTCCGTCGTCTCCCGGACGGCTTCCGCCGGCTCAGCGCCGCCTACGCCGTCAAGTCCGTCGCAGGGGTCGCCGTCGTCGGCGGCGCCGCGACGATGCTGGTCCTCCCGGTCAACGCCGACCCCGACTCCCTCGCCCTCGCCACCCCCGAGGCCCGGGCCGTCGACGGCCGCGATGCCACCGCCGCACTCACCGCCTCCCGGTCCCGCGGCACCGGCCCGCCCGAGGTGGCGGTCACCGCTCCAGCCGGCGCCGGTCCCACCGCTCCGGCTCCGGTCGGGGTCGGGGGCGTGAAGGCCGTCGCCAAGCCGACTCCGAAACCGAAGCCCCCGCCGAAGTCGGCTCCGGCGTCGTCGGGCTCCAGCGATAGCACCACCCCGTCGTCCGGTGGCTCCTCGAGCTACTCCGGTGGCGTCTCGAGCTACTGCGCCGACATCGGCGTCGACCAGAACGCCGCGATCCTCTGCTCGGCGATCCGCGCGGAGTTCGGCAACCTCACCGTCGGCGGCTACCGGCCCAACGCGGGCGAGCACAGCACCGGCGAGGCGATCGACATCATGACCAGCGACCGAGCGCTGGGCGACGCCATCTCCGACTTCGTCATCGCCAACGCCAGCAAGTTCGACGTCGAGTACCTCATCTGGCGCCAGCGCTACCGCCCCATCCCGGGCAGCTGGGAGTCGATGGAGGACCGTGGTGGGGCGACCGCGAACCACTACGACCACGTGCACGTCACCGTCAACTGACCGCCATGAGACCCGACCGGATGACGGTCGGGGACAGTGGCATCGCATCGTGCTACGGTGCAGATGGCCGCAGGGGGCCGACCCCTACGGCTGCCATGGTGGAACGCCGAGTCCTGCCACCGCCGTGGTGACGCCCCCACATCGACCGCTTGGCAGGAGCGGGGGACCCAACTCGGGGCCTGGTTCGCGCCGGGCTCCTCGGGGTGAAGCCGACCGGCGAACGCCGGCGGCCGGGCAACCTCGGCCCGAACCCGACAGCTGACCTCGTAGGCGCCGAGAGGTTCTTTAACATGTCACAACAGGGTGCCCGTGGCCGTCATCGCGGCGGTCGTCATCGCAGCGCTTCGCCCTACAGCCCGCTCGACGAGATCCGGGTTATCGCCCGCGCGGCGGGCCACAGCACCGCCCGGGTCTCCGCCATCGCGGCGGCGTCCGGCGGGCTGGTCGCCGCCGTGGCCATCCCCAGCAGCTCCGCGGCACCGTCCGCCGATGGTGTGCCGCAGGACCAGTCGCCCGCGGCCGGTGGTGGCGCGCGCTCGCTCGCCGTCTCTCCGGCGTCCGTCACGGCAGCAGCGGTGGTGGCGCCCATGGCACCCTCGCCGGCCACGGTGCCCTCGGCCGGTGTCGGCGTGGCCGGGGTGCGCGCAGTGCCTCGCCCGGCCCCGGAGCCGACACCCGAACCGGTGGCGTCGCGGGCGGTCGAACGGCCCGCGGAGGGGTCCACGTCCTCGCCGTCGTCGACACCACGCCCCGTTCGCGAGGTGCCGTCATCGGCCACCGGCGTCATCGACATCGCCCGCTCGCTGCTCGGCATCCCGTACTACTACGGCGGTGAGTCTCCGAGCACCGGCTTCGACTGCTCCGGGTTCACGCAGTATGTCTTCGGCAAGGCCGGCATCGACATCCCCCGCACGGCCAGCGAGCAGCAGGATGCCGCCACTCCGGTCGACGACCCGCAGCCCGGAGACCTGGTGTTCTTCGGCAGCCCCGCCTGGCACGTCGGCATCTACACCGGCAACGGGATGATGATCGACTCACCGCGCGAGGGCAAGTCCACCTCGGAGCGCGAGATCTTCGACGGCGTCAGCGGCTACGGCCGGTTCTGACCCCGATTCACGAGTAGTGGGTGGGCCGTGATCGCGGTCGGGGTCGTGGGGTGGGATGGCAGGGTGTGGGTCCGAGTTCTCGGATGCGGGTGACGACGACCGGGAGCACGTGGTGTCCGGTGGTGGGTCCTCCTGGACCGCGGGCCTGGTTAGGGCAGCAGCGTGAACGCCTGGACATGCCGAGGGCGGACAGCACGGAAGTGTCGATGATCGAGGGTGGCGATCTCCGTGGCTCCGAGGCGTTCGGCGACGGCGATGACCGCCGCGCCGGTGGCGCCGAGCGGGAAGTCGGCGTAGGTCTCGACGAGCTCGACCATTCTGACGAAGTCCTCGGGCTCCAGGCCCATGTAAGAAAGGTCCCCCTCGACGAAGGACCGGAGGAACTGAGACTCGCTCCGAGTGCCACCGCGGCGCTGGAGGAGGTAGGTGACCTCAGCGATCACGAGACCAGGGACCACGATCTCGCGGTCGGCCAGATGGAGGCTCGCGAGGAGTTCGTTGCAGGCGTGATTGTCGGCGTCGGTACTGATGGCCGCTGCGACCAGCGGCCCCGTGTCGACGACGATCACCGGTCGAGGCCGAAGCCCTCGGCGAGCAGGTCGTCATGGTTGCGGCCGATGTCAGTGCGCTCGTCGTCGATCGAGTTGACCCATGGAGGCGGCCAGCTCCTGCGACTGGGCGGAGGCACGGACCACACGTGCCGTCGCACGTCGGCCAAGGCACGAGAGACCTGCTCGTCAGGCAGTTCCTCGACGAGCCGGCGCAGTTCTTCGCGCTCTCCGTTCACGGTCTCAGGGTAGCGACTGTCCGAAGCGAACCGGCCGTGCGGGAGG
>JBOFBK010000564.1:0-1232 GCA_051645525.1 Dermatophilaceae bacterium
CGCTCATTCATCACCCGGGGCCTCCTACGACTGTGGATAGGCCGAGCAGGTGCCTCCTGCTCGGTAACCCACGAACACTCGTGAGCGAGGCCCCGGCCCGCAACCCCTCACCGCGAGGGCGTCACTGCATACCGTCTGAGCCGGCCGCCGAGGAAGCCGGCCGCTGCCGCCGCGGCGAGGAAGGTGCCCGGCTTCCGCCGGGCGAAGTCACGAGCCTCGTCGAGGACCGAGCCCGGGTCGCGGTGCTCCAGCCAGGTGGCGAGGTCGCCGACCCGATGAGCGGCGTCGTCGACGAGTGAGTGGGCGGTGCTGCCCTCGGTCCCCGACCCGGCCATCGTGCGCAGCTCGTCACCCAGCGACCGCAGCCCACTCGCGAGCCGCTCCTGCTGCTGTCCCGCCTGCTGGCGCAGCTCGTCGCGCGTCTGGTCGACCAGCTGGCGCCCCTGCCTGCGCGTCTCGCGGCCGACGTCACGCGCCGCGTCCGCCGCCGTGCCGGCGACCTGCGAGGCGGCCTGCTTGCCCTGGTCGACAGCGGCGCCGGTGCTCGAGTCCGTGCTCTGGTCGACAGCGGCGCCGGTGCTCGAGTCAGTGCCGGTCGTGAAACCGCCGGTGTATGTCTCGGTGGTCATGAGACACCACATCCTTTCGTCGGAACCCGGTTCGTCGCCCGGGAGGTCGACCCCCGGGGTACCCGGGCGGTCCGTGCCAAAACACGGCGTCGCCAACGGCGACCCGCCGCGCGAGGTCGCCAACCGCAACCCACCGGGCAAGGAGATGACGGGTGGAGCACACTGGCCTCGTGAGCGACGCGTCCTGGCCCACCGGTCACGAGCCGCTCGGCGCCGACGTGCACGTCGTCAACACGGGGCGCAGCAGCGCCGCACCGGCCGACGTGTGGTCGTGGCTGGTCCGACCTGACCGATGGAACGCCTACTACGGCAACGCTCGTCGTGTGCAGCACCGGTCGGGTGCGTGGCCGGAGGTGGAGCTGGGCTCCTGCTTCTCCTGGGTCACCTTCGGCGCTCCGGTCACGACCGAGATCACCGAGCTCGAGCCGCCGTCCCGGTTGGGCTGGACTGGCACGGGGCTCGGCGCACGAGGGCACCACCTCTGGGTACTGGACGCCACCGACGACGGCGGAACCGTCATCCGCACCGAGGAGACGCAGCGCGGTGCCGCGGTGCGGCTGCTCCGACCGGCGCTGGTGCCCACCATGCGCCGGCAGCACCAGC
>JBOFBK010000565.1:0-11445 GCA_051645525.1 Dermatophilaceae bacterium
CCACGCAGTGGCGACGCCTGTCGATCCGCTGCACGGGCGGCATCCGCCGACGTCGGGAGACCGACGAGGGCCTGTGCCCACCCCGACCCGCGACCCGTCGCGTAGCTCGCGGCGACGACCCAGGAGGACCTCCGATGAGCTCCGAGTACGTGCTGCCCGCCGCACCTGAACCGCTCGAGGCACCGGAGCGGACGGTGTACCTCATCGCGAGCGGAGACCTGCGGGAGAGCGCGAACCAGGCCGGCTGGGCGGTGCAGGAGGCCGTCGAGCAGCGCGTGGTGGAGGCCGTGGAGCGTCGCGGATGGACCGTCGTGCGCGCGCACGAGTTCCGGCCCGATGCCGGGCACGGCTTCATCGCGTCACAGCGGCAGGGTCTGGAGGTCTTCGCGTCCATTCCCCCGGACAGTCCGCTGATGGTCGTCGAGGCCGTCTGGCAGTACAGCCACCACGTGCTCCACGGCCTACGCACCCATCGCGGCCCGATCCTCACCGTGGCCAACTTCGAGGGTCGCTGGCCGGGTCTGGTCGGCCTGCTCGGGCTGAACGCCGGCCTCGCGAAGATGGGAAAGGCGTACTCCACCCTGTGGAGCGAGTCCTTCGACGACCCGTGGTTCCTGGACAACCTCGAACGGTGGCTCGCCGGCGAGGCGATCACGCACGACGACTCCCACGTGCAGGACTGGTCGCCCGCGGCCTGGGAGGACCGCCGCCCCGAGCAGGAGCTCGGGCACGCTCTCGCCGACCAGCTGCTCCGGGAGAAGGCCATCATCGGGGTCTTCGACGAGGGCTGCATGGGCATGTACAACGCCATCATCGACGACGAGCTGATGAATCCGATCGGCATCTACAAGGAGCGGCTCTCGCAGAGCGCGCTCTGGGCGGAGATGCAGCGGGTCGGCGACGACGAGGCCGACGCGGTGGGCGCCTGGCTGGCCGAGGCCGGGATGACGTTCCGGCTCGGCACCGACGAGGCCACCGAGCTGACCGCGGCTCAGCTGCGCTGGCAGTACAAGATGTACGTCGCGGCCGTGCGGATCGCCGACGACTTCGGCGTCGACGCGATCGGCATCCAGTACCAACAGGGGCTGAAGGACATCTGCCCGGCGTCCGATCTCGCCGAGGGGCTGCTCAACAACGTCGAGCGGCCGCCGGTCCGATCGCGCGACGGTGCGCGCGAGCTGTTCGCCGGCCATGCCGTGCCGCACTTCAACGAAGCCGACGAGGGCGTGGCGGTCGACTCCGTGGTCACCCATCGCATCTGGACCGCGATGGGTATGGACCCGGCCACGACGCTGCACGACGTGCGGTGGGCGGACCGGTACGACGACGAGTTCGTGTGGGTGTTCGAGATCTCCGGGTCCGTGCCCGCCTCGCACCTGGAGGGCGGGTACGCCGGCGCCGAGGGATGGCGCCAGGGCCCGGTCTACTTCCCACTCGGTGGGTCGACCCTGCGCGGTGTCTGCAGGGCGGGTCACATCGTCTGGTCGCGGGTGTATGTGCTGCCCGACGGGCTGCACGTCGACCTCGGCGTGGCGCAGGCGCGGGAGCTGCCGCGCGAGGAGACCGAGCGCCGGTGGCAGGCCACCACCCCCGAGTGGCCGATCATGCACGTGACGTTCCCGGGGATCACCCGCGACCAGTTCATGGCCCGGCACAAGGCGAACCACGTCAACGTCGCCTACGCCACGGATGCCGACGCCGCGACGCGAGCGCTCGTCGTCAAGGCCGCGCTCTTCGCCCGGCTCGGGGTGCAGGTGCATCTCTGCGGTGACATTCTGTCCGGTGCGGAGGAGCCCTCGGCCCAGCCCGTCGAGGTCAAGGCGGCCGGTCCCGTCCGGTGAGCCGCTCCGGTCGCGGCGACCGCAGCTCGGTCGTGCGACGCTGCGTACCTGCCGCCTCGAGGGTTCGCCTCCGTTCACCTTCCTGCACTTCCCGACCATCGGAATGAGGACGCATGGCCGACGACGTGGCGCAGTCTGACCCACGGGAGGAGATCGCCGCAGGGCGTGCGGTGCTCGGCATCGAGCTCGGCTCCACGCGGATCAAGGGCGTCCTGGTCGACGCCGCCGGCCACCAGCTCGCGAGCGGCGGCCACGGGTGGGAGAACCGGTTCGTCGATCGCACCTGGACCTACGACGAGGACGACATCTGGGCCGGCCTGCGCGCCTGCTTCGCGGCCGTGGCCGCCGATGCCGAGCGCCAGCACGGCGTACGACCCACCGTGCTGCGGGCGATCGGAGTGTCCGCGATGATGCATGGCTACCTGGCCCTGGACTCCGAGGGCGACCTGCTCGTGCCGTTCCGCACCTGGCGCAACACCAGCACCGAGCGCGCCGCCGCCGAGCTCACCCAGCTGCTCGACGTCACGCTGCCGCTGCGCTGGTCGGTCGCCCACTGGTACCAGGCGGTGCTCGACGACGAGCCGCACGTCGGGCAGGTCGCCCGGATGACGACGCTCTCCGGGTGGGTGCACCAGCGGCTCACCGGCAGACACGTCCTGGGCGTCGGCGACGCGTCCGGCATGTTCCCCATCGACTCGGCGACCAGGACGTGGGATGCCGACCGCCTCGGCCGGTTCGACGCCCACGTCGCAGGCCGGGGGCTGCCCGGTCCGCTCGCGACCCTGCTCCCCGAGGTGTTGCCCGCCGGTGCGCCGGCCGGCACGCTCACCGAGGCCGGCGCTGCACTGCTGGACCCGACCGGTGGCCTCCGACCGGGTGCCGCGCTGTGCCCACCCGAGGGTGACGCGGGTACCGGCATGGTCGCGACGAACGCGGTGGCGGCCCGCACCGGCAACATCAGCGTCGGCACCAGCGTGTTCGCGATGATCGTGCTCGAGCAGCCGCTCTCGCGGGTGCACGCCGAGATCGACATGGTCACGACTCCCGCGGGTGCTCCGGTGGCGATGGTTCACTGCAACAACGGTGCCAGCGAACTCGACGCCTGGGTCGGGCTGCTGGCCGAGGTGGCCGCCGCCACCGGGGGCACCGAGGACCGCGACCAGGTCTTCGCGGCAGTCCTACGGGCGGCCCTCGACGCCGACGCCGACGCCGGCGGGCTGCTCGCGTACAACTACCTGTCCGGCGAGCCGATCACCGGCCTGACAGAGGGGCGACCGCTCGTCGTGCGCCCGCCCGGCAGCCGGCTGACCCTGGCCAACTTCGCTCGCGCACAGCTGTACGCGGCCTTCGCGACGCTGGCGCTCGGCATGCGCATCCTGGAGTCGGAGCAGGTCGCGCTCGACGTCCTGGTCGCTCACGGTGGGCTGTTCCGCACCGAGGGCGTCGCCCAGCGGGCCCTCGCGGCGGCGCTCGGCATCCCCGTCGCTGTCGGCGAGGGTGCCGGGGAGGGGGGCGCGTGGGGGATCGCCGTCCTCGCGCTCTACCTGGAGCACGCGCAGCACGCCGACCTCGCGAGCTGGCTCGACACCCAAGTCTTCGCCGGTGCGAGCACGAGCGTCGTGCGGCCCGAACCGGCGGATGTCGAGGGCTTCGCCACCTACCTGCAGCGGTTCGAGGCCGGCCTCGCCGTCGAACGCGTCGCAGCCCAGGTCGACTGACGGCCGGGGTCCACGCGTAACGGACTCACCAGATCGGGTCGCTCCGATGTGCCCCCCTTGATGTGGCTGCACTACGGCTCACTGGCGGCGAACCCCCGGCGAGTGGGTAGTCCCCTCCGGTTCGACATGGACGGCCTGCACAGCGCCCGGCGCGGCGACTTCCGCGTCATCTACCGCATCGGCGAGCAGGTGACCGTGGTCGCCGTCGAACACCGCGCCGACGTCTACCGGCCGAGATGATCCGGTGGGCCCGACGCCGGAGGTGAAGACACCGCGTCGGTTTCGCCTCTCGCCCAATGGAGGACGGGCCTTCGGTCCGGGATGCCGCGTATATCGGTGAGCTCAGCGCACGTCAGGGGTCTTCACACGTCGAGCGGAGTGCGATAGGACGGCACCAGGGTTGGAGGGAAACCCATGCGAGACAGGGTGGTCAGCAGAGGATCGACGCGGATGACGAGACCGGCACCATCCGCATGGAGGTCGGGGTGCATCAGCACGTCCTCGACGACCTGCGTTCGCAGGCCCGGAGGTCCGCGGGTGAGCCGGCTGGGCCCGGACACACGCGGTCCGCGCAGGCCGGGCAGCGAGACCCGGGGGTGGGCTCCGGCGGCGAAGGACGGTCGGTGTCGGTTGCCGACGGGGCGGCGCAGGCTGGGTCGAGTGCGGCGCGGCAGGAGGTCGCCGCGCCACCGCCGGATGCCGGCTCACGGGTGGCGCTCGTCGCCGCGGACGCCGGCGGCGGGTGGACCCTCCTGGTGGAGCTCGAGGGCACGATCGGATGGCGGGGCGAGGAGCCCGGGGTGCTGGCCCGGCTGTCCGGTGATAGCCGGGCGGTCTCGCTGGTGCGCGACCCCAATCGGCTCGACCTCTACCTCGCCGAGGGCGGCATCGTGCTCGGGGTGCTCGACGTCATCACCGGGGTGGCTCGCGGTGCGGTGCCGGACATCTCGGCCGTGCCCGTCGGTGTCGCCGCCACCGCCGACCGCTCCTACGACCAGCGGGCCGTCCTCGCCCTGCACGAGCTGACCGGCGTCCTGGTCGACGACGCGACCCTGACCGGGCCGTGGGTCGGCGGTCTCACCGACGCGACAGGGTGACGCCGGCGCCGCGCCGGAGAAGGGCGAGGCGGAACGGTGTGGCAGAACCACCGCGGGGCCCGGGTGATGTGCGGTGCCGGCCTCGGTTGCCGGCGGGGTAGCGTGAACGAGTGATCGAGGTCGTCGAGGTGGTGGGCGTCTACGACGCCGACGGCGGGTGGCGCGGCGAGGCCGCGTACGTCGTGGGTCACCTGCTGGGGCGCACCGAGTGTGCGCTCTGCGACGTCACGCACTCGCCGGTGCGGCGCAAGCCGGCCTGGGACGCCATGGTCGCCCGGCTCCCCGTCCCGGTGCGCGTCGTTCACCGCAACGAGACCTCGGATGACGAACGTGCGGCATCCGCTCGGGCCGGGCTCCCCGTCGTGCTCGGCCGGCGCACCGACGGGGGCCACGACGTGCTCCTCGACCGGGCGGCGCTGCAGGCGCTGGACGGGTCGGTCGACGCCTTCGAGACCGCCCTGCGCCGAACGCTCGAGGCACCCAGCGGCGCACCCTGAGACGTGCGAGCGTCCCTCGGCCGCAGTGCAGCTGAGCGGGTGACGGTCGAGGGCCTGGCCGGTTCGGCGAGCGGCCCGGCTACCGCTCGGGTGCGCCGGCGACGCGGCCGATACCGTGGGCGGATGTCGTACGTCGTCGAGAGCGCGTTGCGGGCGGGCCCCTTCTGCGGGTCGAGGCCGGTGGGGGCCGCGTGAGGCCTGTGCCCGAACGGCCCGGTCCCGGGCAGGAGTCGGTGTGGGACTACCCGCGCCCGCCTCGGGTCGAGCCGTGCGCCGAGACCGTCGAGATCCGGCTCGGGGGCATCGTGGTGGCGCGCTCCACATGTGCATTCCGGGTTCTTGAGACCAGCCATCCGCCGTCGTACTACCTTCCGCGAGATAACTTCTCGCCTGGCGCGCTGCGACCGGCCGCCGGTTCCAGCTGGTGTGAGTTCAAGGGCGAGGCGGCCTACCTCGACGTCGTCGGTGCGGATGACGTGGCGCCGGCCGCAGCGTGGACCTACCCTCGCCCGTCTCGAGGCTTCGAGGCGATCGCCGGGCACGTCGCGGTGATGCCCGGTGCCATGCAGTCGTGCACGGTGGACGGCGAGGTCGTCACCCCACAGGAGGGCGGCTTCTACGGCGGCTGGATCACCAGCCGCGTCGTCGGCCCGTTCAAGGGCCCGCCCGGCACTTGGGGCTGGTAGGCCGAAGCGCTGGTAGGCCGCCGTGAGCATCATCCGGAAGAGTGGGCGGGCGCCATCCGCCCGTTCCGACGCCATGGCGTCCACACGCGTCAGCGGCGTTCGGATGTGGGCGCCATCCGCCCGTTTCGACGCCATGGCGTCCATATGCGGCACCCACAGTTTGGGGTCGTGCGCGGCCCCGATCCGACTTGGGCCGCTCAGTCGTCGGTAAGGGGCTTGTCCTTGGTGGCGAGCTCGCTGCGGGCCTTCTCGGCCGCCGCCGAGAGCTCGTCGGGCGTGCGGGCGAGTGAGGTCTGGGACACCACGTCGGTCACCGGCATCCGCCAGCGGGCCGTGGTCATCCCCGCGGCGGTGGCGCGCTCGACCGCCTCGGTGACGCATCGCTCGGCATCCTCGCGGCCCGCCCAGTGCGCGCCCTGCACCGACTTGCCCGGCTCGAGGTCCTTGTAGGTCTCGAAGAAGTGCTGGATCTCGAGCCGCTCGAACTCGCTGATCTGGTCGAGCTCGGTGATGCCGTTCTTGCGCGGGTCGCCGGCCGGCACGCAGAGGATCTTGTCGTCGCCACCGGCCTCGTCGCGCATGTGGAACATGCCGATCGGGCGGGCCCGGACGATGCAGCCGGGGAAGGTGGGCTCGTCGAGGATGACGAGCGCGTCGAGCGGGTCGCCGTCCTCGCCGAGGGTGTCCTCGACGTAGCCGTAGTCGCTGGGGTAGGCCATCGAGGTGAACAGCAGCCGGTCGAGCCGGATCCGCCCGGTCTCGTGGTCGACCTCGTACTTGTTGCGGTGCCCCTTGGGGATCTCGATGGTGACGTCGAACTCCACGGCTGTTCCCTCCCATGTGTGACCTAGGCTCGGCCACAGTCTGGCGCACGCGGCGTCGAGGGCATGGAGGGAGGGCACGGTGAGACGGGCCCTCCTCGTCGTGACCGCCGTGGTGGCCCTGCTCGCCGGCTACCTCGCCGCCGACGTCCTCGACGTCGTTCCAGGGGTGCTCACCCGCGCCGGTGCGGTCACGACGTCGGTCCCTACCGGAACCGCGTCGCCGATCCGCCCCCCGACCCCGGCACCGTCCGCGTCATCCGACCTGCTGCGGGTGTCGGATGCCGCACCGCTCCCCACCGCGGCCGGTCTGGCGCGTGCGGTGTCGGCGGCGTCGGCCGACCCGGCGCTCCGTGGCGGCCTGGGGGCCAGCGTCCGCGACGGTGTCACCGGCGCGGTCGTGTGGCAGCTCGACGCCGGCCGGGCACGTGTGCCGGCGTCGACCGCGAAGCTCATGGCGGCGCTCGCCGTGGCCGACTCCCTCGACCTCGACGCCACCATGCCCACCACGGTGGTCGCCGCTCCCGGGTCGCGCGACCTCGTGCTGGTGGCCCGGGGCGACACCCTGCTGGCCCCGGGCACGGGCAACCCGGCGGCGGTCGCGGGCCGGGCCGGGCTCGCCGACCTCGCCGGTCAGGTGGCCACGGCGCTGCGGGCTGACGGGCGCACCTCGGTGCGCGTACGCCTCGACCTCTCCTATGCCCCGGGCCCGCGGCTCCCCGCCACGTGGAAGCCGGCCGACGTGCGCGACGGCTTCGGCGGCCCGGTCGTCATGACCGGCCTGACCACCACCCGCGCGGTCGCCGGCCGCGCTGCACCAGAGCGCCCCGAGGACGTGGTCGCCGCGACCTTCGCGACCAGGCTGCGGGAGCGCGGCATCACGGCATCCGTGCTCCCGGTGTCGGCGTGGAGCAGCCCGCAGCCCGCGGATGCCACCACCCTCGGTCGGGTCGAGTCGGCGAGCTACGCGGACGTCCTCGGGCTCGCCCTCGACAGCAGTGACAACACGCTCACCGAGAACCTCGTGCGTCAGGCCGCGGTCGCGGTGGGGCGGTCGGCGACCGCCCCGGGAGCGAATGCCGCGTTCGTCGTCGACCGGCTACGCGCGGGCGGTGTCGACACCGGCGGTCTCCGGCTGCTCGACGCCAGCGGTCTCAGCCCCGGTCAGGCCGTCGCCGCCACGACCCTCTCCGGAGTGCTGGCCCTGGGGGTCACCGGTGAGGTCCCCGGCTTCGACCGCGTGCTGGCCGGCCTCCCGGTCGCGGGGCTGTCCGGCACGCTCGGTTCGCGCTTCGACGACAAGGCCACCGGCGACGTCGCCGGCGTGCCACGGGCCAAGACCGGCACCCTGCGGGCCGGGTCCTCGCTCGCCGGCACCACGGTCACCGCCGACGGCCGGCCGCTCGTCTTCGCGGTCATGGTCGACGGCTTCCCCGAGACCTACGACGGAACGCGCCGGGCCCGTGTCGCGTTGGACCGCATCACCGCCGCGATCACCCGGTGCGGATGCCGGTGATCGCCCGTCCCGGGCGCGGCTCGCGTCATCCTCCTCCGATCGTCCGCACCCCTCCGCCCACCCGCACGAGAGGCTGATCCACGTGGCATACGTCGACTGGGAGTTCGCCAAGACCACCGGGCGCACGCTCGTCGGTGCCGGGCCGGCGGTCAGCGCCGACGAGGCACGCGCCGAGGTCGAGGCGATCCGGGATGCCGCCCGGGCGGCCCGTGCGCCGGTCGCCGAGACGGCCCGGCTCGAGACAGCGGCCGACGCGCCCGAGGCGCTGGTGGTCGACCGGGCCACCTGGATCGGGGTCAACGCCGACTCGATGCGCGCCATGCTCGACCCGGCGCTCGACGCCATCGCCGACAGGCGTGGCCAGCAGGTCGGCGCGGCGGCACAGGCGGTGGGCGGGAAGGTCACCGGTGCCGAGGCCGGAGCCCTGCTGGCGTTCATGGCCGGCAAGGTGCTCGGCCAGTACGACATCGCGCCCGGGGGCACGCCGGCGCTGCTGCTCGTGGCGCCGAACATCGTGCAGGTCGCCCGCGAGCTCGGTGTCGACCCGGCCGACTTCCGCAGCTGGGTCTGCATGCACGAGGAGACCCACCGCGTGCAGTTCACCGCCAACCCCTGGCTGCGGGAGCACCTGGTCGCCGAAGCGCGCACCCTCGCCGTCGACCTGGCGCCCGACCAGCAGCGGCTCCAGGAGATCACCCGGCGGGTCACGGACCAGCTGCCGGAGCTGTTCGCGGAGGGCAGCGCCGGCCTCGCCGAGCTGTTCACCACCCCCGAGCAGCGGGCCAAGATGGCCGAGCTCACCGCGGTGATGTCGTTGCTCGAAGGCCACGCCGACGTCGTCATGGACGACGTCGGCCCGGCGCACATCCCGACGGTGGCCGAGATCCGCCGCCGGTTCTCGGCGCGGCGGCGGAGCATGGGTGGCCCCGACCGCATGCTCCGGCGGCTGCTCGGCCTCGAGGCCAAGATGCGGCAGTACCGCGACGGTGCGGTGTTCGTGCGCGGGGTGCAGGACGAGGTCGGCGTCGACGGGTTCAACGCCGTCTGGGCCTCGCCCGAGACCCTGCCGCTGCCGGCGGAGATCACCGACCCGACCAGCTGGGTCCGCCGCGTGCACGGATGACGCGGCGGTGCGCTCCAGGCTTTATTTGAGAAACATTCTCAACTAGGGTGATGTCCGTGACGGCCGACGTCTATGCGGAGCTGGGCGAGTTCCACGACCTCTTCATGGTGCAGCCGTGGGAGCGGCTGCGACCGCACGTGCGGCAGGTGCTCGGCGGGCTGCCGGCCTCGGCGGTCGTGATCGAGCTCGGCGCCGGGAGCGGAATGGGCACCCGGGTGCTCGCATCGGAGTCGGCCGCGTCCGTTGTCGCCCTCGAGCCCTCGCTCGTCATGCGCTCGGTGCTGCTCGCCAGGGTCGCCGACTCGCCCGACCTGAGCGAGCGGGTCACCGTCCACGCCGGCTCGGTGCCGGGCGACCTCGGGCTGTTGCCCGAGCGAGTCGACGCGGCGGTGTGCACGCACGTCCTCGGCCACCTCACCGCAGAGGAGCGCCGGATGACGTTCGCCTGGCTCGCGGCCCACCTCACCCCGGCGGGGGCCGTCCTCGTGACCACCCAGGATCCGGTCGAGCCGGTCGCATCGGCGCAGTCCCCTCTCGTCGAGGCCCGTCGCATCGGCACGCTCGACTACTCGGTCGCCTACGAGGAGCCGCCGGGCTCGGACGGCTTCCAATCCCGGTACGTCGTGCGGTCAGGCACGACCGTGGTGCGCGACGTCGTCATCGAGGGTTCGTGGGAGCCGCTGTCGGTCCACGACCTCCGCCGCGAGCTCAGCGGGACCGACCTCGACATCGAGGCCCTCGCTCCCGGGGTCGCCGTGCTTCGGCGTCGGGTGGCCCGAGCCGCTGAGTGAGGTCGCCGCCGCCGCGTCGAGCGCCGCACCTGCGGCCACGCCGACGGCGTCGGGCGACACCGCCCTGACTGGAACAGATATGTGCCGAACCCTTGGCTTGGGCGAGCTCGATGGCCACTGACCGCGAGAGACATGGCTCCGAGGCGGTCGGGACCGATCACTCCATTCGACGATCACGGCGCCTGGGTGTCCCCACCCGCGAACCGGCGGGTGGTTGTCCACAGGGGCGCCGGCGGGTGTGACCGACCGTCGACACTCGGTTGTATGTTCGATTCATGACGGTGGTGGGGGTGCGTGGAGACGAATCGGCGAAGGCGACGGTCGACGCCGGGCCGGGTGCTGCGCGTGCGCAGGTGGAGGAGTTCCGCGTATGGCTCGCGGGCGCGCACGAGGCTGTCGTGGATGACGCGGAGCGGGTCGAGCTGATCGCTGAGCTGGAGCGGGTCAAGGGTGCGGCGGCGGCAGCGCAGGCGCGGCTGACCGACGACCTGCGTCTGTCACGTGAGTCGGCCGCAGCCGAGGGTCGGGACGCTGCGGTTGCGAGCGGCGAGGGCGCCGGCGGCCGGCGGGCCCGGGCGGGCGGGTCCGTCCGGGTGCGGCTGGCGGTGCGGTCGGTGGGGTCGGAGGTGGCGTTGGCGCGGCGGGAGTCACCGTCATGTGGGGACCGGTTCGTGGGGGTGGCGCGGGCGTTGGTGCACGAGCTGCCGCACGTGATGGCGGCGCTGACGGCGGGGGTGATCGGGGAGCGGCACGTGCTGGAGGTGGTGCGGGCGACGGCGTGCCTGTCACAGAGGGATCGGATGGACGTCGACCGGCGCCTGGCCGCGGTGCTGGGCTCGGTGGGGTGGCGGTCGTTGGCGCGGGCCGCGGCGAAGGTCGCGGCGGAGCTGGACGCCGCAAGCGTCGTGCGGCGGATGGAGGCGGCGGTGCGCTCGCGGCGGGTGTGGGTGCGGCCGGCGCCGGACGGGATGGCGTACCTGAGCGTGCTGGGCACGCTCAAGGACGTGGTCGGGGCGCACGCGGCGCTACAGGTTCGCGCGAAGGCGGTAGTCGGGGGTCAGTGCCCGGAGGAGCCGCCGGAGGGTCGAGGGGTGGGGGCGGTCGCCGCCGACACCGCGTTGCGGCTGCTGTCGGGTCGGTCGACGGGAGACACCCAGCCGGTGGAGGTGCAGCTGGTCATCACCGACCGGGCGCTGCTCGGCGACGGTGACCGGGCCCGCTCACCGTGGGAGGCGGCCCGGGGGCCCGGGCACGGGTCGGTGCCGGCACCGGCGGCGCGGTGGTGGCTGCGCGACGGCTCCCCAGGCAGCGTGTTCGTGCGGCGGCTGTATGCCTCCCCGGACGGGCGAGACCTG
>JBOFBK010000566.1:0-6638 GCA_051645525.1 Dermatophilaceae bacterium
GCTCCCGCCTCGGATGACGCGGCGAGCCCGTGGCCGTGGGTGGTCGCGGTCGGCCTGCTGCTGCTCGTGGCACTCGCCGTGGGGGCAACGGTGACCCGCCGTCGTGGCGCCGCCAGATCCGGATGACGGCCGGTCCCGGCGTGGGATGACGGCCGGTCCCGGTGCGAAATGACGGGCCGGTCCGAGCGGGGGCGACCGCCCGATCTGGGTGGCGACAGCGGCCGGTCCGGCCGATTTCCGACGGGCGCCGCTGCCCTGCTAGCGTGTGCGGTCGCGCGCCATTAGCTCAATTGGCAGAGCAGCTGACTCTTAATCAGCGGGTTCGGGGTTCGAGTCCCTGATGGCGCACCCTGACCAGCGAGAACGCCGCAGGCGCATCGTCGCTACTCCCCCACCGCCATGCGTTACCCATGTGAAACGCCTTGGGTCAATACCCCAGCGCGTCTTCGAGGGCCTGCGCTGCGCGCGGGTCGACGGCCCGGCGCCCCAGGTACACGTCCTGCGTCATCGACGGCCGGGCATGACGGAGCTGGTCCGCGATCAGCCTGGCCGAGAGGCCGGCGTCGTCGAGCAGCGTGGCCGTCGTCTTGCGGAAGTTGTGCGACGTCACCCAGTAGAAGCCGGCCCGGTCCAGCGCCTCCCGAAGCACCCGCCGGGTGTTGCTCGGGTCGCGCAGGCCGCCGAGCGTGTCAGGGAACGGGACCGAGAGCGAGCACCTCGCCTACGCCCTCGGCATCGGGCAGTTCGCCGCCACCGGAGCATCGAGCGCCACGCCACGGAGCCGGCGGGTGCGCAGCATCGCCACGGCCCACGTCGGCAGGGTCAGGGTCCGCTCTCCGGCAGCCGACTTGGTGCTCTTGCGGACCAGGCCATGCCCGGCGACCCGGATGACGGTGTGGTCGACAGCGACCGTGGCCGCCTCCCGCTTTGCTATCCCTCGCCTGAAAACTACCCATGCGGAAGCGTAAGAGGTCGCGCGGGTAGGTGACGGCGTGGCGGTGCGCGGAGGCGGGCACGGCGGCTGTTACCAGTGTGGTTTGTGAGAACAACGCTGCTACCCAGGATCCACCGTGCCCGCGGTCCCATCCTGGATCATTGACCCGATCTGGAACCAGTTCACCGAACTGGTTCCCCCAGTCATCGACACCCACCCGCTGGGATGCCACAACCCACGCATCCCCGACCGGATCGTGTTCGACAAGCTCGTCCAGGTCCTCGTCCTGGGCGCCTCGTACGCCAAGATCGCGGACACCACGTGCTCCGCCACCACGATCCGCACCCGCCGCGACGAGTGGATCGCCGCCGGGATCTTCGCCCGTCTCGAACAGCTCGCCTTGGAGGCCTACGACCGTCTCGTCGGGTTGGACCTGGCCGATGTCGCGGTCGACGGCTGCCTGGTCAAAGCCCCCTGTGGCGGTGAGGCAGCGGGCCGATCCCCCGTTTCGTGGGGTCACGACGGTGTCGTGCGCCCGGTAGACCTGACGGACGACATCGGACCAGCGAACATCCTGGAGGTTGACATGAACAGATGGACACGTGGGAGTCGGTCGAGCAGCATCATGACGGGACGAGCCGGGCGGCGGGCTGCCATGCTCGCCGTGGCGGGAGCGGTCGCCGCCGGCGCGATGGGCATGAGCCCTGCGGCTGCCAGCGCAGCGGACGTGCCGACGGCAGCGCAGGCCGCGGCGCCGGCCGATTGCGTCCTGAGCCTGCTCTCCAACGGAGTCAGGGCCTCGTGCTCGACGTCCGCCCCGGGGACGCAGTTCGCCGTGAGAGTCGGCTGCACGGACGGCAGCTTCGTCTCGTCTGCGTGGACGACGCAAGGTGGGACGGCGTTCGCGAACTGCCGCAGCTCGCGGCCCACCAGCGGTGGGAGCGTCATCTTCCGCTGACGCGCACGACTCCCGATAGCCGGCCGACATTCACCGGCGGTCCCAGCAGACCGCCGGTAAACGTCGGTTGCCCGAGCGTGATGTGCACTGCTCGGCCGCCGGCTCGTCGTCGAAGGTCAGCTGCCGGCCGTCATCGACCCAGGGGCTGCCCAGTTCCGGGACTCACGCCCTGCCAGTGCGGAGTCGACGCACTGGCGGAACAAGTCGCGCACGGGGATGCCGCCGGCGGCGGCCATGACGGCGACGACGCTCGACGGGGCGAACGAGCAGTACAGGCCCGCCTCGAGGAAGTACACCTCGCCGGCTGGGTCGATGCGGAAGTCGAACAGGCCGTAGTGGCGGCAGCCGAGCGCGAGATAGCAGGCGCGCGCGGCGGCGCCCACCACCTCGGACACCGGGTCGGCGGGGTCCACGATCCAGGCGTGATCGGCATCCTTGGCCACCAGGCGCAGGTCACCGGTGCCGTCGCGGGCGAGCTTGTCCCCGGCGTCGCGGATCGGCTTCGTCACCGGGTCGACCGCGTACTCCTCCACCGGCAGCACCACGAGCTCACCCCCGCGGTCGAGGATGCCGCACCGCACCTCGCGGCCGAGCTCGACGAACTGCTCCACCAGCACCTCCGCCGAGCACTCGAAGGCCGCGTCCAGCGCCGGGCCGAGCTCAGCTACTCGCCGGACCAGGCTCACCCCGGCCGAGTTGTCGGCGTCGACCGGCTTGACCACCACCGGCAGGTCGAGCGACGGCTGCTCGCCGCGCCGCACCACCTGACCATCGGGCACGCGCACCCCGGCTGCGGCCACCACCGCCCGGGCCCGGGCCTTGTGCATGCCGAGCGCCATCATCTCGGCCCGGTTCCCGACGAACGGGATGCCGAGCAGGTCGAGCATCGCGCGGTAGGTCGTCATCCCCGCCGGGCAGAACAGCTGCGGCACAGCGATATCGGGGGCATTGGCAAGCATCCGGGCCACCGCGTCGGTGATCGACATCGAGTCGGCCGATGCCAGCGTCGCCGGTGTCAGGTCGGCCGGGAAGCACCACGCACCGTCTGGTGACACGTGGGCGATCACGTGCTCGTCGGCTGACGCGACGGCATCCGCGTCGAGAGGTGCCCCAGCGGACAGTGCCGCGAGCGCGTCGCGGGCATAGAGACGCGAGAGGTCGGCGAAGAACTCCGATGTCGGTGAGCCGACGAGGTGCAGCACGCGCACGGGTCAGTCCCCTCCCAGCTCGACGAGCTTGCCGATGTTGAGGTCGACGCGCACCCAGTCGGTGCCGCGCCACAGACTGCGCACCAGCAGGGCCGGGATGTGCAGGTGGTGGACCAGGAGGAACGGCAGCGGGTCGTCCCACGAGAAGATCGCGTCCTTCCCGCGGCGGATGACGCGCCACCGCTCGCGTCGCCCGGGCTCGCAGGCCAGCCGCCACAGCTCGTGGTAGAGCCAGTAGGTCGGGCGGCTGCCGGGCAGCGGCGTGACCGGGTCGGCATCGGGCGCGAGCTCGCCGAGGTAGGCAGCGGCGAGATCGGGATGATCGTGGAACATCGTGATCGCGGAGTGGGTGCGCGGGTTGCACTCGATGGCGACCACCCGGCCGTTGTCCTCGACGATGAAGTCCAGGCTGACCTGGCCGGTGACGCCGAGCGACCCGACGAACGCCCGCACCCACCGCTCGATCTCAGGGTGGTCGACTGCCTCGTAGTTGATCTGGAACGGCGACGAGCGGCAGCAGGCGTGCACCACGACCCGGCCGTCGCGCACCGTGCTGTGCGTGCAGTACTCGGTGCCGCGAACGAACTGCTGCAGAATCCACGGGTCGTTCTCGGTCATCGCCTTCGACCGGGCGAACTCCGCTGTCTCCGAGACGGTCTGCCGCGGCAGTGGGGTCAGATCGAGCCGGTTCACCGGGTCGTAGGCGAGATGCTTGAGCACGTACGGCCCGTCCGCCCCGGCGAAGTCGAAGCGCTCCACCTGCGCCGGTGACGTGACCCGGTGCGTGTCGGGCACGTCGAGGCCGAGTGCCTCAGCCTGGCGGGCGAACGCGTGCTTGTCGTCGAGCATCGCCACGGTGTCTGCGTCGGCGTGCACGACCTCGCAGTACGGATGCAGCAGCTCGGCCGCGAGCGCGTCGTACCAGCTGGCCACCGGGCTGCACACCGGCACGTAGACGTCGACCCCCTCGCGCCGCACGATGTCGAGCAGCGCTTCGGCGTACCCGGGGTCGGTGGGCGGCGGTACCGGGTGGAAGGCGTCGACCGCGCGGGAGAAGCGGTGGCCGGTGAACCGGTACTTGCCCATCTCGACGAGCACGACGCGGTGGCCGGCGGCGTGGAACGAGCGGCACAGCTGGAGCGCCTTGGTCATCTTGCCGCCGCTGACCAGCACCGTGCGCCGCCGCTCCGGGACCGTCCGGGATGCCGCACGCGCAGTTGATCGAGCACGCGCCGCCGGTCGAGCAGGCGTCGTCGGTCGAGCACGCGCCGCCAGTTGAACACGTGCCGCCGAGGGGGCGCGTACCGCCGACCGGGCCAGGGCCACCGCGGTGACGGCGAGGTTCACGGGCAGGGCAGCCGTGAGCAGGGCCAGCATTCCCACGGTGCGTGCCGCCGTTCGCGCCGGGCCCCGTCCGCCCGCCTTCGCCGGCCGCCGTGCGGCGGTCCGGGTGGGCCGGGTGGGCCGCCGACGCGCCACCGGCTCCCGGCTCGGCACCACACGCGCAGGCATGCCCTACTCAGCCCGCCAGGTCTGCCAGGTCTGCCGGGCCTGCCGGGCCTGCCGGGTACGCCGCGACCATGCCGCGATGCATGACCCGGTCACCGACGACGCCGGAGTGGTCGGCCTTGTGCAGGACGCACGCGTTGTCCCAGATGACCACATCGCCCGGGCGCCACTGGTGCCGGTAGGTGTGCTCGGGCGGGGTCGAGTGGGCGTAGAGCCGCTCGACCAGCTCGGAACCCTCGCCCGCCGGGAGCCCGCTGATCTCGACACAGCGCTCCGGCGTCGACAGGTACAGCGAGCGCCGGCCGGTGACCGGGTGCGGCCGGAGCACGGGATGCCACGCCTCGGTCTCCTGGTCCGCTCCCGGGTCGACGCCGGTGACGACATGCCGGATGGACCGGTCCGCGAGCCGTTCGCGCAGCTCGTCGGGGAGGGTGTCGTGTGCGCGGTACTGGTCGGTGAACCAGGTCTGGCCGCCCTGCTCGGGGATGACGACCGCGCGCAGCGCCGTGTATGCCGGCGGCCGGCTGACATAGCTGGTGTCGACGTGAAAACGGCTGCGCGGCGGAGTCGTTCGACCCACGTTGCTGATGACGTTGAGGTCGGGGTGGCCAGGTACCGGGGTCTCCCCCACGGTGAACATCAGCGCGCCGAAGGAGCGGAGGAACGCGAGAAACCAGTCGTCGTCGGCATCCTGCCCGCGCAGCGCCACCACACCGTGCTCGGCGAGGATGTCGCGGAGCAGGCGTACCTGGTGTTCGTCGAGCGCTCCCACGGTGAGGCCGCGCACCTCGGCGCCGAACGGGTCGAGCGGCACCACCTCGACGGCGATGTCGACGGGACGGGTGCCGTGGATCATGACTGCTCCTCGTCGATGTCACTCACGTCGACGCGGCGAGCCAGCGTCACGCCGTCGCGCAGCGGCAGCACCACCTGCTCCACCCGCGGCTCGGCGGCGAGGTACTCGTTGAAGGCCGCCACCGCATCGCCGTTCGGGGTACGCACGCCCGTCCACGGCTGCCCCTGCATCAGCGTGTTGTCGACGCAGAGCAGGCCGTGCGGCGCGAGCAGTCCGGTGTCGAGCAGGGTGGCGACGTACCCGGCGTACTCGCCCTTGTCGGCGTCGACGAACACCAGGTCGAACCGTTCCCCGGCCGCGGCCAGCGCCGCGAGGGTGTCCCGGGCCGCACCGATCAGCACCTCGATGCGGTCACCGGCGGTCGAGGCGGCGAAGCAGCGCCGCGCGAATGCGGCGACGTCGGCGTCGACCTCACAGGCGACCACCCGGCCGTCATCCGGGAGCGCCTCGGCCATGGCGAGCGCCGAGTAGCCGGTGAACATGCCGATCTCGAGCACCTGCCGCGCACGCGTCATCCGCACGAGCATGGCGAGCAGGCGACCCTCCACGTGCCCGGACAGCATCTCCGCCTCCAGGCCGGACGGCCCGGCGGATGCCGCCCAGTCGGCCGTGCGGGTCGCTGCGGCGAGATCGGCCAGCGCCGCGGACTCCGGCGTGGTGCAGCGCTCGACGTAACCGTCGAGGCCGCCGGCCAGCCGGGCCAGCTCGCGAGCCTCGTCGCGCACCGACGGCTCGACCTCGGCATCCTCGAGCCGGGCGGCGAGCGCCGACAGCCGGGCGGCGAGGATGGTCGACGGCGTCACCGGGCGCGGCCGGCGAGCTGGAGGCGCCGCCGACGTCGCGGTGCCGCTCACGGCCGGAAGAGGTCCATGCCGAGGCCGGCTCGTGGGTAGCGGGAGACCCGGTCCCGGTGGACGGCCAGCGTGCGCTCCATCTCGTCGGCGCCGAGGTCGTTGACGAAGTGGCACCGCCCGATCGGGTCGGGGACGGCGGCCCGCAGCAGCCCGTCCCGGGTCTGCACGATGGCCTCGGCACCGCGGCGCAGCAGCTCGGGGGTCAGGTAGGGGCTGTCGAGCGAGAGCCCGAGCTTGCTCATCACCCAGAACACCCGGTCGCGCTCGCTCTCGCTGATGTGGCCGCGTAGCTCGGCGAGCGTCGTCGAGTACGCCATGT
>JBOFBK010000567.1:0-18160 GCA_051645525.1 Dermatophilaceae bacterium
CCGATGACGTGGCGAACGTTGGCAACGGCGGTGAGGGAGCAGCATCCGGCCGGCGGATCTCCACCCTGGAGGAGGTGCGCGACGGCGGGTACAGCGTGGGGTCGGCCGCGCCCTTCGACGACGGCGCCCAACCGCTCGGACACGCGGTCCAGGCGTACCGCGACTCGATGAGCTTCGTGGTGCCCGGCGACCCGGGCTACGACGCGCGCGAGCCGGACGTGTGGTTCTACGACGAGGGGGCCGCCGAGCGCGCCGGGTTCCACCACGTCGGACCCTGACATCCGCCGCGTGGCGCGCGCCGCCCGCCGCGCGACGCCCGGCGCTGGGCCGTGGCGATCTGCGTCACGGTCGTGCTGTCGCATGGGTGAGCGGACGACCAGATAGGTTCGTGCCGACGACGACACCCACCGGCGAGAGGAGGCGTTCGTGCGCATCGGTGTCCCCCGGGAGTCCCGCACGGGTGAGACCCGGGTGGCCGCCACCCCGGCGACGACCCGCAGGCTGCTCGCCCTCGGCTACACGGTGTTCGTCGAGGCCGGCGCCGGGCGTCTGGCCAGTCTCGACGACGCCGCATACGTCGATGCCGGGGCTGACATCGTCGGCGCCGAGGTCTGGAACGCCGACGTCATCCTCAAGATCAACCCGCCGGCCGACTTCGAGGTCGACCGGCTCCGCGCGGGGCAGGTGCTCGTCGCCCTGCTCGCGCCGGCCCTGGACCCGGCGCTCACCGGCCGGCTCGCCGCGCGCGGTGTCACCGCCCTGGCGATGGATGCCGTGCCGCGCATCTCTCGCGCACAGTCCCTCGACGTGCTTTCGTCGATGGCGAACATCGGCGGCTACCGCGCGGTCATCGAGGCCGCGCACGAGTTCGGGTCGTTCTTCACCGGCCAGGTCACCGCGGCCGGGAAGGTGCCGCCGGCCAAGGTTCTCGTCGTCGGTGCGGGCGTCGCCGGGCTGGCCGCCATCGGCACGGCCGGCAGCCTCGGCGCCGTGGTCCGGGCGTTCGACGCCCGGCCCGAGGTGGCCGAGCAGGTCGAGTCGATGGGCGCCGACTTCCTGCGCATCGACGCCGGCGACACTGGCCCGTCGGCCGACGGGTATGCGCGCGAGACCAGCGCCGACTTCGACGCCAAGGCCGCCGAGCTGTACGCCGCGCAGGCCGCCGACGTCGACATCGTCGTCACCACCGCGCTGATCCCGGGGCGTCCGGCGCCGCGGCTGCTCACCGCCGAGATGGTGGCGTCGATGAAGCCCGGCTCGGTCGTCGTCGACATGGCGGCCGCGAACGGCGGCAACGTCGAGGGCACCGTGCCCGGGCAGCGCGTCGTCACCGCGAATGGCGTGACGATCCTCGGGTACACCGACCTGCCCGGCCGGCTGCCCACGCAGGCCTCGCAGTTGTTCGGCACCAACCTGGTCAACCTCATGACGCTGCTCACTCCCGGCAAGGACGGCGAGGTGGTGCTCGATCTCGACGACGTCGTCCAGCGCGGCATGACCACGGTGCACGACGGCCAGGTGCTCTGGCCACCACCGCCGGTGCAGGTGTCGGCCGTGCCCGCCGCCGTTCCGCCCACCGCACCGACCCACGCCGAGTCGGTGTCGGGCGCCGAGGTCGTCGCCGTCGACGACGGGTCGTTCAGCCCGCGGCCCCGCCGGTCGCTCGGGCCGAACGAGCGGATGGCGCTGGTGGCCGCGGGAGTCGCGCTGTTCCTCCTCGTGGCGGCCCTCGCCCCCGAGCCGTTCCTCGGGCATCTCATGGTGTTCGTGCTGTCGGTCGTCGTCGGGTTCTACGTCATCGGCAACGTGCACCATGCGCTGCACACCCCACTGATGTCGGTGACCAACGCGATCAGCGGCATCATCGTGGTCGGCGCCCTGCTGCAGGTGGGTCAGGGCAACGCGGCGGTGTCGGTGCTGGCCTTCCTCGCCATCCTCGTCGCGAGCATCAACGTGTTCGGCGGTTTCCGGGTCACGGCGCGGATGCTGCAGATGTTCCGTCGCGAAGAGGCTGTCCGATGAGGCTCACGCTCGTGCAGGGCGCCTACATCGTCGCCGGGCTGCTCTTCATCCTCGCCCTCGCCGGCCTGTCCAGGCACGAGACCGCGCGGCGCGGCAACGTGCTCGGTGTCGTCGGGATGACGGTCGCGCTGGCGGTCACGGTGCTCGCCGCGACGATCGGGGTCGACGCTGCCCCGCTCGGCAGCGGTGGCGACGACCGCGACGGCAGCGGATGGACCGGCCTGCTACTCATCGTCGCGGCGACGGGGATCGGCGCGGCCATCGGCCTGGACCGCGCGCGCAAGGTCGAGATGACCGGCATGCCCGAGCTGATCGCGCTACTGCACAGCTTCGTCGGGCTCGCGGCGGTGCTGGTCGGCTGGAACAGCGCGTACGAGGTGACGCCGTACCCGGCCATCCACGACGTCGAGGTCGCGGTCGGGGTGTTCATCGGCGCGGTCACCCTCACCGGTTCGGTCGTGGCATTCCTCAAGCTGTCGGCGCGGATCTCCTCCGCCCCGCTGATGCTGCCGGGGCGCAACTGGCTCAACGTCGGTGCGCTCGCGTCATCCGGCCTGCTCACCGTCGTCTACACGGCGCTGCCCGAGGAGTCCACGGCGGCGAAGTCCACGGTGCTCGGCATCGTCACCCTCGTCGCCCTGGCTCTCGGCTGGCATCTCGTGGCGTCGATCGGCGGCGGCGACATGCCGGTGGTCGTGTCGATGCTCAACAGCTACTCGGGGTGGGCGGCGGCCGCGGCCGGCTTCCTGCTCGGCAACGACCTGCTGATCATCACCGGCGCGCTCGTGGGCTCCTCGGGTGCGT
The DNA here is from genome assembly GCA_051645525.1 of Dermatophilaceae bacterium. Classification (GTDB taxonomy): domain Bacteria; phylum Actinomycetota; class Actinomycetes; order Actinomycetales; family Dermatophilaceae; genus JBOFLG01. The sequence goes on from JBOFBK010000567.1 coordinate 2,827, forward strand.
ACCTGTCGTACATCATGTGCCGCGCCATGAACCGCTCGTTCCTCTCGGTCATCGCGGGCGGGTTCGGGGTCGAGCCGGGCACGGTGAGCACCGACACCGAGGTCGGCGAGCACCGCGAGGTCACGCCGGCGGGCGCGGCCGAGCTGCTCGCGAACGCGCGGTCGGTCGTCATCACCCCCGGCTACGGGATGGCGGTCGCGCAGGCGCAGTACCCGGTGGCCGAGCTGTCCCGGCGGCTGCGGGAGCGCGGGGTCGACGTGCGGTTCGGCATCCACCCGGTGGCCGGGCGGCTGCCCGGGCACATGAACGTGCTGCTCGCCGAGGCCAAGGTCCCCTACGACATCGTGCTCGAGATGGACGAGGTCAACGACGACCTCGCCAGGACCGACGTCGTGCTCGTCATCGGCGCGAACGACACGGTCAACCCCGGCGCGGCCGAGGACCCCGCGTCGCCGATCGCGGGGATGCCGGTGCTGCGGGTCTGGGAGGCGGCCGACGTCGTGGTGTTCAAGCGGTCGATGGCCACCGGGTACGCCGGGGTGCAGAACCCGCTGTTCTTCCGCGGCAACACGCAGATGCTGTTCGGCGATGCCAAGGACCGCGTCGACGACATCCTCGCCGCCCTCTGAGGGGCTGCCCGGCCCGGCCCGGCACCTGGCTGCGGGTCACGACGCGGTCTCCCGGATGACGTGGACGTGACTCCGAGCCGCCTGGCCTCGAGCAGCTTCGTATCGGCGGTCACCAGCGGTGTCTCGAGAGCCTGAGCCAGCACGACGTAGGCGGCGTCGTCCACGGTGAAGTTTTCGTGCAGTGCAGCGACGGCCCGCATCATCGTCGACAGCGGGTAGCGCTCGATACGCAGGTCGGTGAAGTCCGTGACCGCGTGCGGGCGGATCTCGGCCACCGTGTCGGCGGCGCTGGGGCAGCCGCTGCGGTCGCGCCGAGCGAGGCGGTCGGCTCAGATCGCTCATCGCCGAGATGCCGGTGCTGCGGGCGGGAGAGGCGGCCGATGTCGTGGTGTTCGAGCGGTCGATGGCCGCCGGGTGCGCCGGGGTGCAGAACCTGCTGTTCCGCGGCAACCCGCAGATGCTGTTCGGCGACGCCAAGGACCGCGTCAGCGACATCCTCGTCACCCTCTGAAGCGTCGAGTTCGCCTGCCCGAGTAGTGCGCTGGGTGCTCGCGGGCCAGCCAGGCAGGTGAGGCAAGCGGCAGAATCACCGTCGCTGCCCCGGCGGTTCCGAGGAGGTCGATGCTGGCGGGCCAACCGCACCGATCGTCTAGGCGCCGAGCGATCCGAGCCGGAACAGGGCGTCATCCACCGCGAGGGTCGCCGGCGTTCTCGGCGACGACGGCGTCGAGGTGCTCGCGCACGCCCGCCAGGACGTCATCGCGGGTCGGCGGGGTCGAAGTCGGGAGCGAGTCTCCAGGTCCGCTTCGGATGGCCGCAAGGGTCGTGCGGGAGGGTCGTTCTCGTCCCGCCGGCATCCCCGCCCGCGGAGGTCCCGGCTCGAATGAGGAGTCCCCATGTCACGTCGTTCCACCGCTGTCGTCCTTGCTGCCACGGTCGGCGCCATCGTCACCACCGGTGTGGTCGCGACCGGCGCGTTCGCCACCGCTGCGACGCCTGCCACCATCGCGGCGGCCACACCTGCTGAACCGACCGACCAGGATGTCGCCCGCCCCGGCTCGACCCGCGACGCCTCGGCCGGGCGTCAGCTGGTCCGCGCGTGGTGGAAGGGCCTCACCGAGGAGCAGCGGCAGTGCCTCCGCGACGCCGACCTCACCCGCCCGGTCGGCCGGATGTCGGATGCCGAGCGCGAGCAGCTCCGCGCCGACGCCGAGGCCGCGGCTCAAGGGTGCGGGGTCGATCTGCCGACCCGCGGTCAGAAGGTGCCCTCGTAGAGCCGGGGGAAGGCGAGGGTCAGTGAGCGACTGGCCAGGCGCCAGTCGTCGTCGACGTGGCGCCAGGTGTCCTCGACGTCGATGACGTGCAGACGGGTCGCGTCGGCATCAGGCTCGAGACGGTGCACCACGAGCACGTAGGCGAGGTGTACCTCGTCGTCGCTCTCGTCGAGCGCCCGGAGGTTGCTGACCAGGTGCCGGGTCTGCGCCGGTCCCTGCCGGCGCCGCTCCATCGCGTCGATGAAGCCGGCCTTGTCGACCGGCTGTCCCCCCAGGGTGAAGGTGGTCAGCTGGAAGTCGTCGGTGACCATCGCGATCACCGTCTCGGGGTGGCGATGGTCGACCGAGGCGTATCCGGCGGCGAGCTTGTCGGGGATGAAGGCCGACCGTGGGCGAGCAGTGGTTTCCATGCAACGCACTCTAAAATGCAAGTCACTTGCAGTCAAGGGACGACCGCTGAGAGGTCTGATGGAGAAGGGCCGCTGATGCGGTGTCCCTGGAGCCGGGTGCGCCATGATCGGGACCGACCGTCCGACCGGCCGGGTGATCCGGCGTTCCGGTGGTCGGCCGCTGAGCCGTCAGAGCGAACCGTCGTAGAGCCGGGGGAACGACATGGTGAGCGAGCGGCTGGCCAGGCGCCAGCCGTCGTCGACGTGGCTCCACGTCTCCTCGACGTCACTGAGGTGAGTCTGGGGGACGTGGGCGTCCGGCTCGAGCCGGTGGACCGTGAGCACATAGCCCAGCCGTACCTCGTTCTCGTTCTCGCCGAGCGCCCGGAGGTTGCTCACGAGGTGCCGCGACTCGTGCGCGGCGGCTTTGCGCACCTCCATCACCTGCGCGAACGCCTCCCTGTCGACGACCTGGCCTCCGAAGTTCACCATGGTGAGCTCGAAGTCGTCGGTGACCTGCTCGACGACGATCTCGGGCGTGCGGTGGTCGACCGCGGCGTAGCCGGCGGCGATGAGGGTGGGGACGGCAGAGGACCATGACGAGGGGGAGTTCATGCGGGTGAATCTAAAGTGCAAGTGACTCGCAGTCAACGCCGGCTAGCGCTGGAGCGCCGCCGGCCGGTCTCCGGCTCCCGCCAGGCCTGGCGGATCATCGCCACGACGTCGTCGAGCAGCGCGGGCCGCGAACCGCGGGCCCGGCGACCGCTCCCGGATCTCGCGACCGCCTGGCGACGGAACAGGTCGAGACCGGCCGCCCACACCGTCGCGGTCAGGTAGGGGTAGCCGTCGGTGGCCGGGTCGGTGCCGAGTCGCCGCGCGATGACCTCGGTGAGAGCATCCACGAGGCGCTCGCGATAGACCAGCGAGAGGGCGCGCAGCGAGCTCGAGCCGGTGATCAGCCGGGTACGGAGGAGGTCCATCTCGGGGTCGAAGGGCCGCTCGGTGCTCAGCTCGAGGATGACGCTGGTGAACGCGTCGAGCAGCGGCTCGTCTGGTGGCCTGGCGTCGAAGGCCGGCCCGATGTGCCCGGCGAGGTCCGCCCAGTCCGTGAAGAGCACGGCCTCCTTCGAGCCGAAGTGCCGGAAGAAGGTCGAGGCGTCGACGTCGGCACGATCGGCGATCTCGGTGACCGTCACCCGGTCGAAGCCCTTCTCGGCGAAGAGCGCGACGGCGGCGTCGATGAGGCTCTGCTGTGTCACGAGCCGCTTACGAGCGCGTCGTCCGGTCGCCGATGCGTCGCCGGCCGCTGTCGCGCCCGGTGATGTGGCATTCATTCGGGGAACTCCCATCTGGCGTGGTCGTCGGAGGAGGGCGCATCGGCAGTGATGGACGCCCTGGCGTCGTTCGTGAGCGCCGGAGCGGCCCGCGGAACCTGTGTAAAGCCTATCGGGTGCCGATGAGATGCCCGCAGATGAGTCTAACTATTGACTGCAAGTGACTTGCATTATAGATTTGCTCGCACTAAAGGATCATCAGTCATCGGAGGTCACGACCGGCATGCAGCTCTTCCAGACACCGGATGGCGTGGCCCGGCGCAGCGGGAGCGTCCTCGAGCTCCTCGACGTCGAGCACGATCTCCACCAGCTGGTCGTCGACGGCGATCTCGGCCGGTTGTCCACTGTCCCGGTCGTGAGCGCCCTGCCGCTCGACCGGGCGGCGCTGCTTCCGCCGGTGCGGCCGAGCCGGCTGTTCCTCGTCGGCCTCAACTATCGCTCGCATCTCGTTGAGCTCGGGCTCGGCGAGCCCGAGCGCTTGATCTATGCGACTGCAGATGTCACCGACCAGCTGACCGCACCCGGAGCCACGGTCACCATGCCGGCGGACCACCCCGACGAGGTGGACTACGAGGCGGAGGTCGGGGTGGTCATCGGCCGTCGGGCTCACCAGACACCGGTGGATGACGCCTGGTCGGTGGTGGCCGGGGTGACCGCGTGCAACGACGTCACCGCACGTGATGTCCAACGTGCCGGCCTGGCCGAGGGTGACACGACCGCGGGCAAGATGCTCCCCGGATTCCTCCCCCTCGGACCCGGCCTGCTGACCGGTGACGAGGCACGCGAGGTGCCGCTCGGCATCCGCCTCACGGTGAACGGCGAGGTGCGTCAGGAGTCCGACACCGACGACATGGCGTTCTCGGTCCCGCGACTCGTCTCCGTGATCTCCGCCGACCACGAGCTGCGCCCGGGTGACGTGCTCGTCACCGGCTCGCCGGCCGGGGTGGGGCTCACCACCGGTCGCTACCTCCAGGACGGTGATGTGGTCGCCGTCACCGTCGGCCCGCTACCTCCGCTGTCGAACACCTTCCGGAAAGGCTGACGCCCATGCTGAAAACCGTGACCGCGACCACGCCGACCACCGTCGTCCCCGACGGCATCACGCTGAAGCACCACTCGCCGACCATCGGCACCGAGGTGCTCGGCATCGACCTGCGCGAACCGCTCTCCGACGAGATGTTCGGTTTCCTCCACCAGCTGTTCCTCGACCGCAAGGTCATCTTCTTCCGCGACCAGTTCCTCACCCCCGAGCAGCATCTCGACTTCGGCCGGCGATGGGGCGATCTGGAGATCGTGCCCTTCCTCGACCACGACGACACCTACCCCGAGCTGCTCACGATCCGTCGAGGCTCCGAGAAGGCCTACGAGAACGTCTGGCACAGCGACGTCTCGTGGCGTGAGGAACCGTCGATGGGGTCGATCCTGCGTGCCTTGAAGGTTCCCGAGTTCGGCGGCGACACCCTGTGGTGCGACATGACCGCCGCGTACGACGCGCTCAGCCCGGGGATGAAGGACATGGTTGAGAACCTCAGGGCCGTGCACACCTTGGAGGCGCTGGTCCGCTACGTCGACCGTGCCACCATCGACCGCTACCTCGAGGAGTACCCGCCCCAGGAGCATCCGGTGGTGCGCACCCACCCCGAGACCGGCACGAAGATGCTCTACGTGAACATCGTCCACACGCGGCGCATCGTCGACGTGTCACCACAGGAGAGCGCCTGGATCCTGGGCCAGCTCTACCGCTACGCCGACATCCCCGAGTTCCAGTGCCGCTTCCGATGGGAGGCCGGCTCGATCGCGTTCTGGGACAACCGGTCCACTCAGCACTACGCGGTGTCCGACCACCACCCGCAGGAGCGCTTCATGGACCGTGTCACCGTCAAGGGAGACCGGCCGTTCTGAGCCGTTCGCCCTGATGCCGCCTCCGTTCCGGAGGCGGCGGCGTGCCCGCCCTGTCTGGCATGCCCGTCCCGGCGTCGCCCGTGTGGCGCCGGGCGCGAGTTACCACCATCACCACGACCGAAGGAGAACACCGATGAGCGTCGACGGAACCTGGAACATCTCGTTCAGCACCCCGATGGGCAGGCGGGACACCACCATGTCGGTCACTGCCGACGGCGCCGTCCTCACCGGGTCGGCCAACATCCTCGGCAACGACACCGCGATCGACGAGGGAACGGTCGACGGCGACGCCATGTCGTTCGTCGTCCCGGTGAAGCGACCGATGCCGATGCGGCTGAAGTTCGACCTCGCCGTCTCCGGAGACGAGTTGTCCGGCAAGGTCAAGGCCGGGCCCTTGGGCGAGCAGGATGTCGTCGGGACGCGCGCGTGACCGGTAGGCCCGGCACGTCCCCCGCCTACTCGACGCCCCGCCTCCCGGAGCGGGTCGGCTCCGGGAGGCTTGCCGCCGAGTCGGACTCGGCGGGTGAGGCGGCTCGCCGGCCGAATGTCCTCGTCATCCTCACCGATCAGCTGCGCTGGGACCACACCGGCTTCGGCGGCAACCAGGTGGTGCAGACGCCCCACCTGGACCGGCTCGCCGAGACGGGAACGGTGTTCGAGCGCTCGTACGTGACGAACCCGATCTGCATGCAGAGCCGGGCGAGCATCTTCACCGGCCGGATGCCGTCGTTGCACCGGGTGCGGGCCAATGGCATCCCGCTCGACCTGCGCTAGCGGACCTTCTCGGAGACGTTGCGGTGCCACGGCTACCGCACCGGCTATCTGGGCAAGCTGCACTTCCAGCCTGCAGGCGACCGGCTGGTCGACGGCCCGCCCAGCCCGCTGGTCGAGGGCGACTCGTGGCTGACCGACGGCCTGGCCCCAGACTGGGACACTTACGAGATCTACGCCCGCCACGGACGCGAGCACGTCGACATCCCCACGCCGTTCTATGGGTTCGAGGAGTGCGATCTCGCGATCCACCACGGGACCTCGTCCAGGGCGACTACGAACGCCACTGCGCCGAGCGCGGGATCGACGTCGCGAGCCTCCGGGGTGCCGGAAACGCGCTGCCGTACACCCCGGTCACCCAGCACGCCTGGCGCACTGCGGTTCCCGAGGAGGCGTACTCCACGACGTATCTCGCCGACCGGGCCGTCGAGTCCCTGGGCAGGTACGCCGCGTCGCAAGACCCGTTTCTGCTCGTGCTCTCCTTTCCCGACCCGCACCACCCGTTCACACCTCCCGGGAGGTACTGGGGCATGTACGACCCGGCCGACATGCCGGTCCCCGACACCTTCGACGGTCCACACCCAGGGGTGATGCGACACCACGAGGCGGCCCGCGAGGCTCGCGGCGAGCATGCCACGGGCGGCCCGATCGCCTACTCCCCCAACGAGGCACAGCTCCGCCACAGCATGGCGGCCGAGTTCGGCATGATGTCGATGCTGGACGACGCCATCGGTCGTGACCTCGGAGAGCTCGATCGTCGTGGCCTCGCCGACGACACCGTGGTCGTGTTCACCAGTGACCACGGCGACATGATGGGCGACCACGGACTGATCTTCAAGGTGGGCTCGCACTGGGACGGATGCGTGCGGGTGCCGCTCGTCATTCGTGCCCCCGGACGCCCGGGTCGCAGGCACACCGCGCTCGGGTCCCGTCTGCGGATGCGCACCGTGGTGACCGACGGGGCACGGCTCACCTGGTACCGCGAAAGCGGGCGTCACGAGCTCTACCGCACGGCGGACGATCCTGATCAGTCCGTCAACCTCTGGGATGACCCCGGTGCAGCCGCGCTCCGTGGAGAGATGGTCGAGCGCCTCGTGGCGGTCATGGCCGACCACGCGGACGACGGGCCATTGGCTCGCGAAATAGCCTGAACGACAAATCGATACGAAGGAGAGAATCGGAGATGAACGTCGACGGAGAATGGGACATCAAGATCACTACGCCCATGGGCGCCCAGCAGGCAACTCTCGAGCTGGCCACCGCCGATGGTGCGGTGACCGGTGTCGGCCGGGCCATGGGCACCGCGGTCGACATCGCCGACGGCAGTGTCGACGGCGACCGGCTGCAATTCACGATGAAGGTCAAGAAGCCGATGTCGATGACCCTGCGCTTCGACGTGGAGGTCGCGGCGGACGCACTGGCCGGCAAGGTCAAGGTCGGCCCGTTCGGCCAGCAGGACGTCACCGGTTCTCGACGTACCTGACCGTCCGGACGTCGTCGGAGCGATCGAGCGCATCGCGTTCCCGGCGCATCGCAGCGGGGTGTGCCGGGAAGGCGGTCGTCGAGTCCGGAGTCGGTCGGCGACCTCCTGGCCACGTCAGGGTCAGGCGACCTCCCGCCACGTCATCAGGCTGAGCGGCATCGCCCCTCATCCGCGCTCGAAGGCGCGACGGCACGCCGCCGCCTGGTCCGGGACGTAGAGGGCGCGAGCATCGAAGCCGGCCTCCACCGATCGACGGCACTCCCCCTCGACGTCGAGGTGGCCCGACGGCACCACCCCGTCGACAGCCAGCACGCCGGCGCCGCGAGCGGCATCCGCGACGAGGGAACGCAGCCCGTCGACCTCGGCGTGCGAGACCGAGAACGGCAGTCCGAGGTCGGTACACAGGTCAAGGTAGCCGATCACCACGGCGTCGGGTGTGGCGTGGCGGATCACCGAACGCACGGCGAGCACGTCGCGGACGCGTTCGAGCATCATCCACACGGACAGGAGCCCCGCGCTCGTCTCGCCGGACGCCCTCTCGCGCAGCAGATTTCGCAGACGGTGAACGTCGGGGGCGCTGGCGTGAGGGAGCACGACCACGTCGCAGCCGCTGGCGGAGGCAGCACGGACGTCGTCGACGAACCAGTCGGTGCCGGCGGCGTTCACGCGGACGGCGACCTGGGGCACCAGCCGTCGTGCGCGGTCGACGAGGTCGACCAGATCGGCCCGGGAGGACTCCTTCTGCTCCGGAGGGACGCTGTGCTCGAGGTCGATCACGACGAGGTCGGGCCCGGCGAGTGCTGCTGCCTCGACGCTCGCTGCGGATCGCGCCGAGGCGAACAGGATGACGTGCGGGGGGCCATCGGAGCGGCCGCGCCGCCCCGATGCGGTCGACGACTGTACTGACGGTCTCATGTCATCATGATGACGACAGTTAGTAGACTATGCAAGTGACTTGCATTTGGGATCGAATGGAGGCACGATGGCTGACACGACGTCACCATCGACTCCCGGGAGGACCCCATGACGACGCGAACCGTCACCACTGACCACCCCGTACCCGTTTCCCTGTCGCACGTCGTGCTGCGGACCGCGCACCTCGACGACACCATCGAGTTCTACGGCCGCCTCGTCGGCATGACTCCCAACTACCGCAGCGAGGGCGGCGCCGCGCTGTCGTACGACGGCGAGCACCACCGCATGGCTCTCATGCAGGTGGCACCTGAGGAGACGAACGGGATGGCTCCCGGCCTGGAACACCTCGCCTTCAAGCTCCGCTCGGTCGGCGAGCTGCTCGGCAACTACAAGCGGATGAAGGACCTCGGTGTCGACCCCCTGATGACGATCCACCACGGAGGCACACTCTCGGCCTACTACGTCGACCCTGACGGCGTCCAGGTGGAGACGTTCGTCGACACCCGCATCTCCGAGATCAGTGTCGACCAGATGCCGACCGAGCTGGCCGCGAACCCGATCGGCGTGCCGGTCGACTTCGACGACCTGCTCCGGCGGTACCTGGACGGCGAGCCGGTCGCCGATCTGCTCGTGCGGCCCGAGCTCCAGGAGGGCCAGCTCGAGGAGCTCGTGCAGAAGGCCATGTCCACCAAGATCAAGGCGCCGGTAGACGCCTGAGCCCGCCCGCCGGCGCCGGGCCGCTCTCGGGCGGCCCGGCACCCGGCATCGGAAAGTACGCACCGTCATCCGCGAGCAGAAGGAGCCCGGTCAGCATGGAGCAGGTCACCACGGACGTCGTCATCGTCGGCGCGGGGCCGGCGGGCCTCTCGCTTGCGCTGTGTCTCGCCCGCCACGACGTTCGTTCGGTCGTCGTCGAGCGGCGGCCAGGCGAGAACGAGCACCCGCGAGCCCACTACATCAACACCCGCACCATGGAGCTGTTCCGCCAGTGGGGTATCGCCGACCGGGTGCTCGCCGACGCCTATCCGGTGGACCGGATGCCGTTCGGCATGCTGGAGATGCTCGGTGGGACCTCGGCCGAGGAACGTCGGATGATGTCGCCGATGACTGTGGCATCTTGCGCGCAGGACCGCGTTGAGACGGCGCTGCTCGACCGGGTCGCCGACTACTCAGCCGTCGATTTTCGCTGGGAGACAACCGTGGTCGACTTCATCGATCATGGTGACCAAGTGGTGGTCTCCGCCCACGGACCGGCCGGCCAGGTCGAGCTCACCGGCCGTTGGCTGGTCGGTGCCGATGGCTCGGCGAGTGTCGTGCGCCGGCAGCTCGGCATCGAGATGATCGGTGACCCGGACCTCGGCTCTCTCATCAACACCTATTTCGTCGGTCGGCTGCAGCCCGACGGCGTCGACGCGCCGTTGGCCATGGCCTCGCCGAACCCCGATGTGCCTGGCGCGTTCATCGGTATGGACGGCGACCGGAGATGGTGCTTCCACCACGCGTACGACCCCGAGGTGGAGTCCGTGGCGGACTTCGACGCCGAACGGTGCGAGAAGCTGATCCGCGCCGCCTCGGGCATCGAGGACGACGTGCCGATCGAGATCCGCAGCATCCGTCCGTGGACGATGACCGCGCTCGTCGCCGACCGGATGCAGCAGGGCTCGGTCTTCCTCGTCGGCGACGCGGCGCACGCCTTCCCGCCCACCGGCGGGTTCGGCATGAACTCCGGCATCCAGGACTCCCACAACCTGGCTTGGAAGCTCGCCTCGGTGCTCACCGGGTCGGCCGGCTCGGCATTGCCAGACTCCTACGAGCCGGAGCGTCAACCGGTGGCGTTCCTCAACACGGCACAGAGCCTGCGCAACTCCGGGCAGGTGACCGGCGGCATCCGGGAGTCATCGCAGGCAGAGCTGATCGAGTGCCGCGCGACGACTTCCGTGCGGTCGGTGGCCGCGCTGGCCGAGACCGAGGACGAGCGAGAGGCGCTCGAGATGATCGAGCACGCCGGCGCGATCGGCCAGGACCTCGGCTATGCCTACGACCGCTCGCCGGTCATCGTGCCCGACGGTGTCGAGCGGCCGGACATCCAGATCGGGAGATACATCCCGAACGCCTGCCCCGGGGCGCGGGCTCCCCATGTCGAGCTTCGGGTCGATGACGGGTCCACCGTCTCGGTGCTCGATCTCTTCGAGGCCGGGTTCACTCTGCTGACCTTCTCCGCACCCCAGCAGTGGGTCGATGTCGCCACCTCGGCGACTGACGGGCCGGCGGTCACCGTGCGGCGGGTCGGCCCGGGGCTCGACCTCGAGGTCGTGGAGCCGGGCGTCGATGTCGAGAGGCTCTATGGCGTGGGACCCACTGGGGCCGTTCTCGTACGACCCGACGGGTTCGTCGCCTGGCGGGTCACCGAGCTGCCCGACCAGCCGGCCACGGCTCTCCGGTCGGCCCTGGACACCGCGCTCGGGCTCGTGCCGGTGGCCCAGGCCTGACAGGTCCGACTCGTGACCACCCTTCCCGCGCCGGCACGACCTCGTCGGGTGCTGCTGCTCGACGAGGACCGCGACGGCCGGGAGAGCGTGCGCTACCGCCTCGCGGGGGAGGGCTACACCGTCCGGACGGCGCGTGACGAGTCGAGCGCGTGGGTGGCCGCGACCGCGATGCGACCGGATGCCGTCGTGCTCGACCTGTGTGAACCGCGGTCGAGCGGGATCGGACTGTGTCGCCGGCTGCGTGCCGACGGTGACGACGTGCCGGTTCTGGTCACCGCACGTGGCACGGTCGCCGACCGGGTCACCGGCCTGGATGCCGGTGCCGACGACTTCTTGCCCAAGCCGTTCGCCGCCGAGGAGCTGCTCGCGCGGGTCCGGGCTCTCCTCCGGCGAAGCCGTGCCGACGACCGCCGGGATCGCCGGGATCGCGAGGTGCTCGTCTACGACGACCTCAGTCTCGATCTCGGCAGTCGAATCGTGGCCCGCAGCGGCACGGTGATCGACCTGACCCGGACCGAGCACGCGCTCCTCGAGCTGTTCATGCGGCATCCCTACGAGGTGCTCACGCGGCAACGGCTGCTCGCCGAGGTCTGGGGATACGACTTCGACCCGGGGTCGAACACCCTCGACGTCTACGTGGGCTACCTCCGCCGGAAGACCGAGGTCGGAGACGCCGCACGCGTCATCCAGAACGTGCGCGGCGTCGGGTACGTGCTCCGGTCCGAGGCGTCCGGCCCGCCGTCGGCCGAGCCGGGCTCGAGCCAGCCCTAGGCCGGCGGCGAGACATCCACCACTCAGCGAGGAGTGACTCCAGCGTGGTCCATGCCCTGGTGATCGGCCCGACGCCGCCGTGCGCGAACCCGGTTCGGAGCTGAGGCGGTTCGGTGACTTCATCGAACGCCGCGGTCGCCGGCTCGAGGGGTACCACGAGGTGTTGTCCTGGTCGGTGGCCGACGTGCCCGGCATCCCCCGGACCCACACCGGGAAGCGCATCGAGCTGCCGGTCAAGCGGATCCTGCAGGGACGACCGGTCGACGAGGCGCTCCAGACCGAAACCCTGGCCAACCCGGCGGTGCTCGACGGTTTCGTCGCCGCGGCGACACGACACCGAGCCGAGCGGCGGGCTCCCTGACCCGGTCGGACGGCGAGCTCCCTGACCAGGTCGCCCTGCCGCGGGTCTGATCGGACCAGGTCAGAACACACCGCTGTAGAGGCGCGGGAACGCCAGCGTCAGGGTCCGTCGAGCCAGTCGCCACTCGTCGTCGACGCGGCGCCAGGTGTCCTCGACATCGGTCACGTGCGCGCGGGCCTTCTCTGCGTCTGCTTCGAGCCGGTGCACGGTGAGCACGTAGCCGAGTCGCACCTCGTGCTCTGCCTCCTCGAGGGCGCGCAGGTTGTTCACGAGGTGACGGGTCTCGGCCGGGCTCGTCCGGCGGCGCTCCATCGCCTCGATCCAGGCATCCTTGCCGACCGGCTCGCCACCGAGTGTGAAGGTCGTCAGCTGGAAGTCGTCGGTGACGAGCGCCATCGACACCTCGGGAGTCCGATGGTCGACCGCGGCATATCCCGTCGCGATCACGCCGGGAAGCGAAGTGTGCCAGTCCCGGATAGTCATACGACTCACTCTAAAGTGCAAGTGGAATGCATTCCCAGTGTGATTCGGTGAGAAGTGCATGAAGTGCTGGGCTCGCCCGGCCGGCCGTCATGCCCGGCCGCGGCGGCGCATCACCAGTCCGACCACCACAAGGATGAGGATCGGCACCATGATGCTGGCGACGCCGAGGATCGGGGAGACCTCCAGCGCGGCGCGGAGCACAGCGACGGCGAGGAGCGCCTGGGCGATCCAGATGGCGACCCCGACGACCGTCGTCACGACGTACTGGCGCCTGGTGTAGCCGGTGAGCAGGTAGAACGCCTCGAGGGCGACACCTGAGTGCAGCATCTGCCGGGCGAAGATGCCCACGAGGTAGGGCCGGTTCGCGACGCGGTGGGACAGCCGCTCGAGCCACGCCGGCCACCCGTCGCGCTGCCGGGCTGGCTTCGTGCCGGCGAGCACCAGCGCCCAGGCGGTGAGCAGGCAGCCGAGGAAGCTGCCGACGAACGACAGGGCGAAGGCCACGGGGGTCGACCAGAACAGCGTCGACATGACGATGAGGACACCGTTGAGGTGCAGCGGCGCGAGCGCGATGTTCAGCAGCACGAAGACGACGGGTGCTGCGGGCCCGGACGCTTCGACGGCGGCGCGCATGGGGTCGACGAGCCAAGGCGGACTCATGGCGGCGAGCAGGACTCCGACCACCATCAGCACGGTCGCGCCTATCGTCGCGAGCCGGCGCCGACGTTCGAGCCGGCGCAGCTCCGCCGCGTCGGCCGGGTCCGCGACAGCGGCGGTCGGTGACGTCGCCGACATGAGATGGCTGGTGTCCCTGGAGTCGTCGTTCTGATGCGTGGTGCTCACGGATCTCCCTCTGCTGCTGGAACGTTCTCCTCCACCATCGGTGCGATCGCGCCGGCAGTCCATCGTCATCGGGTGAGGAATCCGTGAGGATCGGCAGGCGACGGCCGTCGGCGGCGCCTGCGGGTGCGGCTTCGAGATGCCGCGGCCGGGTCCAGGCGTCCATGGCGCTCAAGGCACAAGAATGAGAGTGCCGTGAGAAGTCCGGCGGTGGGGTTCCCGGCGGCGGGACACGGCATCTAGCGTCCACGGCAGGCCGGTGTCGCCAGCCGTGCCCGACACGCGTGGCGACACTGCCCCGGAGGAGCGACGAAAGGCCGTGTGACCATGCCCGACCAGTCGGCGGCGGCACCAGGTGCGGATGACGCTGAGGCCGGCGCGGCGGCGTCATCCGCACCTGATCCGGGGCTCTCTGCTCTGGTCTTGCGGGCGGCGCGGACGGCCCGTCCGGCTGTGCCGACCGACCCCAGTACGGCGACGGTCGACGCCTGGATGGGCTGCCTGGGGTCGGCGCCGGGCGTGCGCCTGGACGCCGGTGCCCGGGCCGGGAGGCCCGCACCGGACGGGTGACCGGCCGGCGGCATCCGGACTCGTGACGCCGGTGTCGGCCTGCCGTGGATCGGCTTTCGTCACCTAACCGATGAGGCGGGCTCGGCTCTGCCGGTCAGCGCAATGGAGAGGACCGTACGTGGAGATCGTGTTGTGGACGTTGCAGGTGCTGCTCGGCCTGCTGTTCGTCCTCGTGGGCCTGATGGTGATGCGCGCGCCGCGTGCGGCCATCGTCGAGCGTGCGCCGTGGGCGGCATCCGGGCCGGAGTGGGCCCCGAAGGCGCTCAGTGCCGCCCAGATCGCCGGCGGGATCGGGTTGGTGCTGCCGATGGCTACCGGGGTGCTGCCCTGGCTCACACCCGCCGCGGCGATCGGGCTCGTCGTCGTGATGGCCGGCGCGGTGCTCATCCACCTGCGCCGGCACGAGCGTCAGCAGCTGGCCTTCGCCGGGGTGGTGCTGGTGCTCGTCGTCGTGGTCGCGGTCGGCCGCACCGTCGTCGCTGCTCCGGCCTGACCGGGCCGACGCTCCCCACCATCGGGTGATGTCGTCCTGGCTCGCCGATGCCGTCTCGGACCTCGAGCCGGTCGGGCTGACCGATGCGGTGCTGTCGGGCTACGTGCGCATCGTGACGCATCCGCGAGTCGTCGACCTGCCGACCCCGACGGATGAGGCGATCGGACACGTGCGGTCGCTGCTCGACGACGAGGGCACGGTTCGGGTCGTCCCCGGGTCACTGTTCCCGCGCGAGTTCGAGCGGCTATGCCTCGCCGTCGACGCTCGAGGGAACCTGGTGAGCGACGCGGCGCATGCCGCGCTGGCGGTCGAAGCCGGGGCGACCTGGTACTCCAGGGACCGCGACTTCGCCCGGTTCCCCGGCTTGCGCTCGCGCGTTCCCGGCGAGTAGTACGCTCTCGGCCGGCTATTGCGGGTGGGGCACGGAAGTGGTCGCCACAGCTCAGCCGGCGTGGTGGTCGACCGCGGTGAGGGCACGGTCGAGCCGGTCGAGGCCGTCGGCCATCTCGTCGGCGGTCGTCGTGCACGGTGGGACGACGTGGGTGCGGTTGAAGTGCACGAACGGCCACAGGCCCTCGGCCTTGCACGCCGCCATCAGCTCGGCCATCGGCGCGGCGGCGGAGCCGCTCG
>JBOFBK010000568.1:0-6852 GCA_051645525.1 Dermatophilaceae bacterium
TCGAGGCCGAGGGTCGGCTCGTCGAGGAACAGCACGTCGGGGTCGTGCAGCAGCGCGGCGGCGAGCTCGCAGCGCATGCGCTCGCCGAGGCTGAGCACCCGCACCTGCTTCCCGAGCAGGGGCTCCAGCTCCAGGAGGCTGACCAGCTCGTCGAGGGTGGCCCGATAGCGCGCCGACGGCACCCGATAGATGGTGCGGTGTACCTCGAAGGCGTCGAGGGCGGGGAGATCCCAGAACAGCGAGTTGCGCTGCCCCATGACGAGCGAGATGCGCGAGAGGAACGCGGCCTCGCGGCGGAACGGTTCGTGCCCGAGCACCCGGACCGTGCCCGAGGTGGGGAACAGCAGACCGGACAGACACTTCAACGTGGTCGTCTTGCCGGCGCCGTTGGGCCCGAGGAAGCCGACCACCTCACCCTCGGCGATGTCGAACCCCACACCGTCGACCGCGCGCACCTCGGTGTGCTCTCGCCGGACGACGCCGCGCAGCGACGCGCGCAGCCCCGCCGCGCGCCGATGCACGCGGAAGTGCTTGACCAGGTCGCGCACCTCGACCGTCATCCGCCATCCCTCTCGAGCGTCATCCGCCACCGAGCGTCATCCGCCACCGACCGTCATCCGTCGTCGAGCGTCATCGGCGACACCGCTCGACCGCCTCGGTCCACACCCTTCGACCACCACCTGTCCGAGCCTAGGCACCCGCGCCGACACTGCGCGCGGTGTTTCTGCGGCATCAGGAGCAACCCACGCGGTCAGGAGGTTCTTGCAGAGTCAGGGCGCTACTGCGCCCTGACTGGGCGGGACGCTCCTGATTCCGCGATCGGAGGGCGGCGGGGCGCGCTGGGTGGTCGGGGCGGCCTGGTGCAGTGCAGCTACTCGGCAGGGTGGTCGAGGCGGTCCGGGTCGGCGAGCAGGGTGCGGATGACGTCGGCCAGGTGCCCGGCGTGGGCACCGTCGACGAGTCGGTGGTCGGCGGTGGCCACGAGCACCGCCACCGGCCGCACGACGATCTCTCCGTCGACGACCACCGCCTTCTCCTGGACGGCGCCGACGGCCAGGTAGACCGGGGTGCGGGCCAGGGGCATCGGTGCGAGGAACGCCTCGTCGAGCCCGAGGCTGCCGACGTTCGAGACGAAGGCGGTCCCCAGGGGAAAGCCCGGCTGCCCGAACACCCGCAGGCCGAACCCGCCGGCCACCAGGCTCGCGACCGACATCACCGGCCGCATCAGCCAGGTCGGTGCCAGGCGGACGATCCCCGAGGTGCGCCGGTACGCGAGGTCCTCCCCGCGGCGCAGCCGCACCGCCCCGGCGTCGACCGCCGTCGCCACCTCGGCGGGCGTCATCCGGTCGACCGCCAGCACCTTGACCGGGGCGAGGTCGGAGCCCTGCTCGATGTCGACGGCGAACCCGATGTCGCACGACTCGATCGGCGCGACCCGCCCGAGCACGACGCGCGCGCGGATCTCCGGCATCTCCCGGAGCGCACGCCCGAGCGCGGCACCGACCACGTGGGTCAGCGTCACGCGGATGCCGGTGGCGGCCCGGGTGCGCTCGCAGTACGCCAGCGCGGCGGTGACGTCGGCCTCCATCCGCGCGTAGATGCGGCCGTCGCGCGACGGCCGCCAGGTGGCCACCGCGATCTTGCGGCGCACCGGTGTGCGAGTCCGGGCCTGCGTCACTCGCTGTCGGCGGCTCACTCGGTCATCCTCTCCCGCGAGGACGCAGGAGAGCCGTGGGGGATGCCGGTGAGCGCCACCCGGGTGACCGCCCGAGGTGCGCCCTGGGTCGCCGCGAGCAGCGCGACCCGGCGCGGCAGGCGCAGATGGGCACGCCCCGCCTCGACCGCGGCGACGAGCCGCCGGGCGACGTCGTCGGGGTCGAGATGCGGCAGCAGCCCGGTACGGAGCAGCCGGTCGAAGGATGCCGACGCGCCGGCGTGCTCGCTGACCCGCGCCATCATCGGTGAGGTGACCGGCCCGATCTCGACGGCCAGCGTGGTGACCGGCGTGCCGCGCAGCTCGGTGCGCAGGCCGGCGGTGAGTGCGGTGAGGCCGGCCTTGGTCGCGCCGTACAGCGCCATCCCGGGGAACGTCGCGACACCGGCGAGCGAGGACACGTTGACGAGCGAGCCGCGACCGCGGTCGAGCATGCCGGGCACGGCCTGACGGGCGAGCTCGGCCGGTGCCACGAGGTTGAGCGCCACGGTGTCCGCGACGGCGCCGGCGGTCGCGTCGACGAGGTGGCCCACGGTCTCCACGCCCGCGTTGTTGACGAGCACGTCGACCGGTCCATGGCCGGCCTCGGCGCGACCGACGAGACCGGCGAGACCGGCGAGACCGGCGAGCCGCGTGGGTGCGGTGAGGTCGGCCGGGAGTGCTACCGCGCCCGGGCCGAGGCCGGCCATGAGCTCCTCGAGCGCGTCCCGGCTGCGTGCGACGAGAGTGGTGCGGGCCCCGGCATCCGTGAACCGCCGGGCGAGCGCGGCGCCGAGGGTGCCGGTGGCACCGGTGAGCAGGACGTGGGCACCGGTGACACGCATGCCAGCCAGTGTGCGGGATGACGAGGGGCTCGACCCGCCGCAACGGGGCAGGTCCCGCATCGCGGGCGGTCGCGTCGGGCCCAGAGGGTACTGGTCGACGATGCCTCGACTCAGGACGTGGCCGCCGCCCGAGGCCGATCTGACCGATGGACCGGATCCGCCGACATCTACAGGCTCGGCAGTGGAACGATCGACGATGTGTCTCGCCCGATTCCGACGTTGCTGTTCCACATGACGCGAATCGAGCGCCTGGCCAGCGTCGCCGAGCACGGTCTTCTGGCGGACAGTGTCTGTGTCGCACGGGGCATCTCGGGAGTGGCCCTGGGCAATGCGGGCATCAAGAGCCAGCGTGCCGTGCGTGCCGTCCCCTGCGGAAGTAGAGGGGTGGTCGCCGACCACGTCCCGTTCTACTTCGCGCCACGCAGCCCGATGCTGTTCACCATCTCGCGTGGCAACATCTCCACCGAGGCGGCGGATCAAGAGCAGATCATCTACCTGGTAACGAGTACCCAGCAGCTCGTCACGCACGGCATCCCCTTTGTCACCACGGACCGCAACGCTGCCCTCCAGCACGCCACCTTTCGTGAGGGCGACGACGCACTCGATGGCTCGGGCCACGTCGACTGGGACCTCATGCGAGCCACGATGTGGAACAACGATCCGGAGCACTACCCGGACCGGCGGGAGCGACGGATGGCCGAGTGCCTCGTACACCAACGGGTCCCGTGGGAGGTGTTCCTCGGCGTGGCGGTGCGGAGCGCGAGGGCTGAGACGACCGTGGACGGTACGTTGGCTACGCTGGGCAGGTCGATTCGAACCCGTGTCCGACGCGACTGGTACTTCTGAGAGATGACGATGATCATGCTGCACGAGGGCAACCTGCTCACCGAGGACGTCGAGGCGCTCGTCAACACGGTGAACACCCAGGGCGTCATGGGCAAGGGCGTCGCGCTGCAGTTCAAGCGGGCCTACCCCGAGATGTTCCAGTCCTACGAGGCCGCGTGCCGTCGGGGTGACGTGCAGCCAGGACGTCTGCACATCTGGTCATCGGACGCGTTGACCGGTCCGAGGTTCGTCATCAACTTCCCGACCAAGCGGCACTGGCGACAGCCGAGTCGTCTGGAGGACATCGACGCCGGGCTCGTCGCTCTCGTCGAGGCCATCCGGGAGCGAGACATCCGCTCGATCGCCCTCCCGCCTCTCGGCTGCGGCAACGGCGGTCTCGACTGGCGCGACGTCCGACCGCTCATCGAACGTCGGTTGGCGCCGGTGGCTGACGAGGTCGACATCCGGATCTTTCCACCCTCCGGCGCGCCTGCAGCAGGTGAGCAGGTAAACCGTTCTCCCACACCGAAGCTCACGCCGTCTCGCGCGATGCTGCTGACCCTCATGCGCCGCTACGAGGAGGTGGCCTTCGGACCACCGAGCCTGATCGAGGTGCAGAAGCTGGCGTACTTCCTCCAGGTCAGCGGCGAGCCGTTGGGGCTCAGGTTCGCCAACGCCCGCTACGGCCCGTACTCCGACGACCTGAGGAGGACGCTCAGCGATCTCGAGGGCCACTACATCATCGGGTTCGGCGACGGGTCCGCTCGGGTCCACGACGCAGAGCCGTTGAGCGTCCGACCGGAGGTTCTCGACGAGCTCGACGCCTTCGTATCGGTGCACTCCGATGCCACTCGCCGGATCGATCACGTGCTCGAGATGATCTCGGGGTACGAGAGCGCCTACGGCCTGGAACTGCTCGCGTCCGTGCACAAGCTGCTGGCCGACGAGCCGGAGCGCCGGCCCGATGTCGATGCGGTCCTCGGAGCGTTGCAGGAGTGGACCCGACGAAAGGCGACATTGTTCACTCGCGACCACGTCTCGACCGCACGGCAGGCCATCATCGATCGCGAACTGCTTGCGGGATAGGCGCCGCCGCCAGGTCGCGGCGTTCCGGTCGCGCATCGAGGTGCGGGCGCTGCAGGAGGCGCCGGAGTAGGCGCCGGTCCGGCCCGGTCCCGCTGCCGACGGGGTACCGCTCGCGCAGCGGCGGCAGCCAGGCAGTCGTCATCCACGCGTCGAACGCCGCGGTGTCGGGCACGGCGACGCAGTAGCCGGCGACACCACCGTCGTCCGGACCACGAGTGCCACCGCGTCGGGGTACACCAGGTACGCGCCGGCCCAGAGGTGCCCGAGCAGGTCCGGGTCCGCGTGCCGGCCGCTCGCGTCGGAGCCGGCGGCCCCCTGTGGCGAGGCAGGCCCGGTACACGCCGGGGAGGTCGTGCACGGTGGCCCGCCGCATCCTCGTCATCCGAAAAGATTAGGTGAACCTCACCCATTTCTGGTTAGGTATGCCTCACCATGGTGTGAAGGGATCTCGGGCGGCCGGACCGGGCGGAAGGAGCGACGCGGTGATCATCTGCCACTGCCGGGTCGTCAACGACTCCGCCGTCACCGAGGCCGTCGAACACGGAGCACGAAACCTCGCCGAGGTGTGCCGGGCCACCGGGGCGGGGGGTGACTGCGGGGCGTGCGTGTTCTCGGTGCGACGACTGTTGTGCGACCATGACGTGTCCCGCTCCCCCCAGGTCCCGGAGGCCGTCCATGCAGCCAGTTGACCGCCGTGTCGTCGACCTTCTCAATGACGCGCTCACCTTCGAGCTGACGGTCACCAACACGTACTTCCTCCACGCGCGCATGCTCGACAACTGGGGCTTCCCCCGGCTCGGCAAGGTCTTCTACGACCTGTCCATCGACGAGATGCGCGACGCCGACTCCCTCATCAACCGCATCCTGTTCTTCGACGGCCACCCGAACGTGCAGAAGCTCGGCGCGATCACCGTCGGCGAGGATGCCGAGGAGATCCTCCGGCTCGCGCTCGCCAGCGAGGTGGCCGCGGTCGCCCAGTTCAACGTGGCTGCCAAGGAGTGCCACGCGCTCGGCGACCACGGCACCGCGTCGATCTTCGAGGCGATGGTGCTCGACGAGGAGAAGCACGCCGACTGGTTCGAGACCCAGCTCGACGCCATCACCCGAATCGGCTTGCCGCAGTATCTCGCCCAGCAGGTCGACCCCGGCACCGCACCGTAGCTGCCGTAGCCCGAGTCTCGGGTCCGCACGCCAACGGCGCCCGCTGGACCGAGCACACCCATCCGGCTGGCGCGGTCGTCGTCGGTTCCGGTTCGGGTGGGGTCGGCCCGAAGCGACCTGCCTGGCGCACCTGGCCGTTGCTCACGTTCGCCGCGCTGCTGCTGATGGGCTGGCGCACCGCTCTCGGCACCCTCTCGACCGACGAGGCCGACGGTGCGCCCGCCGGCCCCGCGTCCGACGACCCCCGCCGTGCGCCCGCGAACCGCACCGCCGCGCCCGCCAGCCGCACCGGCGCCGGCGAAACCTCCGCCGGGAGGTGACGAGTCGTCATCCTGCTCGATCAAGGGCAACATCTCGAACAAGGGCGAGAAGATCTACCACCTGCCCGGCCAGCAGTACTACGACCGGACCAAGATCGACCCGACCAAGGGCGAGCGCATGTTCTGCAGCGAGCGTGACGCCGTCGCGGCCGGCTGGCGCAAGTCCAAGGTTTGAGCCTCGGGTCGCGGTGAGCCGCGCTGTCACACAACGTCGCACTGAGCCGCGGCCGCGGTCAGTCACGACGCGCGAGGGTGAGCGCGAAGTCATCGGCGTCGTCGGTCCAGGTGCGCACCACGGTGAACCCGGCGTCACCCAGCTCGGCGGCAGTGCCCTCGACGCGGAACTTCGTTGAGATCTCGACGCAGATCTCCTCACCGGTGGCGAGCTCGAGCACGAGGTCGGCACCGGGCACGGTGACAACCTGGGGCTCCTCCGCCCGCAGGCGCATGTCGACCCGCTCCATCCGCGGGTCCCAGAACGGGATGTAGCTGAATCCACCGGTGTCGAAGTCGGCGCCGAGCTCGCGGTTGACGACGGCCAGGCAGTTGCGGATGAACCGGTCGGTGAGCCCGGCGTCGTCGTCGTAGGCGGCGAGCAGCCGGTCGAGATCCTTGACGAGGTCGGTGCCGAGGAGCAGCCACTCACCCGGATCGAGGGAGTCCGCCAGCGCGCCGAGGAAGGCGCGTCGTTCCTCGACGTAGAGGTTGCCGATGGTGCTGCCCAAGAACGCGACCATCCGCCGGTCCCCGCGCGGCAGCTGCCCGAGATGCAGGGTGAAGTCGCCGACCACCGCCTCGACGACGAGGCCGGGGTATCGGGTGCTGAGCTGGCCGGCAGCGTCGCGGAGCGTTCCGTCGGAGACGTCGACCGGCACGAAACGCCGGAGCGACCCGTGCGACCGGCCGGGCGCGCGGAACGCGT
>JBOFBK010000569.1:0-13331 GCA_051645525.1 Dermatophilaceae bacterium
CCATCCCCGGCCGACGCGCGCCGGCGTTCAGAACTGCGCCGGATGCGGGTGCTGGCCACCTCGTTGCTCGGCGTGGCCGCCGTGGTCTACCTCGCCACGCTGCGGCTCGACCACGACGGTGTCTGGGGCTACGTCAACACCGCCGCGGAGGCCGCGATGGTGGGCGCGCTCGCCGACTGGTTCGCCGTCACCGCCCTGTTCAAGCGGCCGCTCGGGCTGCCGATCCCGCACACCGCGATCATCCCCACCCGCAAGGACGAGATCGGCCGCAACCTCGAGGACTTCGTCACGGACAACTTCTTCACCGAGGAGATCGCCCGGGAGCGGCTACGACAGGCCGACGCCGTACGCCGCTTCGGCGCCTGGCTCGGTGACCCGCTACACCGCCGCCGGGTGATGGCCGAGGCCGCCGTCGTCGCACGTACCGCGCTGGCGGGCCTCGACGACGCCGAGGTGCGGACCCTCGTCGAACACGTCCTCGTGCCCCGCCTCGTCGATGAGCCGCTCGCCCCGGTCGCCGGCGCACTGCTCGACGGTGTCGTCCGCGACCGCACCCATCACGGGCTGGTCGACCTCGTCATCCGGCAGCTGCACGACTTCCTCCGCGAGAACCCCGGCGCGTACCACGACATCCTCGGCACCCGCGCCCCCTGGTGGACCCCGCCCTGGCTCGACGACCGCGTCATCGGCTGGACCTACGACCAGGTGCTCGCCTTCCTCGCCGACCTCGTCGAGCAGCCCGAGCACCCGGCCCGCCGTGCCCTCGACGACCTGCTCGAGCGGCTGGCCCGCGACCTCCAGCACGACCCCGACACCATGGCGCGCGCCGAGAACCTCAAGACGCTGTTGCTCACCCACCCGCAGGTGCCCGAGACGGCGGTGCGGTTGTGGCGTTCGGTCAGCGAGGCGTTCACGACCGCGCTGGCCGACGAGACCTCGTACATCTACCGCCGCGGCGAGCAGCTGCTCGAGCACCTCGGCCGGCACCTCGTGGATGACGAGGAGTGGCGCGCCCGCGCCGAGGCGCAGCTCGCCGATGCCGTGGCGTTCTTCGTGCGCCGCTACGGCCGCGAGCTGGCCGAGGTCATCTCGGTCACCATCGACCGCTGGGACGGGCGCGAGGCCGGCCGCCGCATCGAGCTGTTCGTCGGCCGCGACCTGCAGTTCATCCGGATCAACGGCACCGTCGTCGGCGCGCTCGCGGGCGTCGTCATCCACGCCGTCTCGCAGCTGGCCGGGTGACGCAGGCCCGGCGGCTGGGACTTCCGCGTCGCCACGGTGACGGCGCAGGACATCACCGGTGTCGCGGATGCAGCCACGTCCGACCGGGACTTCCGCGTCGTCACAGCGACGGCGCGGAACGTTGCGGCCGGATGATGCGCGTGACTCCGGATGACGATCGCGCGGGTCAGGAGGGCCGGCGGGGCCCGTTGCCCGATGGAGCGTGCTCGTGGGCATTCGACGGAGTCGGCGCGTCCTCGGGGTGGGGTTCCAGATCCAGCGTGCCCACGTGATCGGGGAATCGTCGCCGCCCTCGGGCGTGTTCGGTGAGCTGGGCAACGCTGGCCACGAGGTCGGGCCCGAGATGGTGCACCTCGACCTCCTCCAGCACTCGCGGTGTGGCGCCGCGACCGGCCAGCCACACCGGGTAGTCCTGGCCCAGGTGCCGCAGCGCGGCGGCGTGTGCGCGGAAGCCGGAGGGCCGACGGCAGGCGATCACCACGGCATCCGCTTTGGCCAGCTTCGCAGCCGAGGCGACCGACGGGACCGGCGTGTCGGGGCCGAGATAGCGGATGCGCCAGCCGGCCCGGCCGAGCAGGACGCCGAAGCTCAACAGGATGATGTCGTGGAACTCGCCTGCAGGGCAGGCGAGCACAGCGAGCGGCCCGGCGCCGATACCCCACGCGAGGGAGAGCGCACTGAGCCGACGGCGCACCAGGCTGCTGGCGAAGTGCTCCTGGGCGATGCCGATGCGGCCCAGCTCCCACTGCTCTCCGACCCGGACGAAGAACGGCACGAGGATGTCCACGACCGCGCTCTCGATGGAGCGTTCGTTGAAGGCGATGTCGAGCACGGCGTGAGCGCGGTCCTCATCAAGGGCAGAGACCGCGTCAAGCAGCTGGGCGACCAGCAGCGGCGGATCGGTGCGTAGGCCGGCAGGGGCATCGGGTTCGACGGCGGCCGGCGCCACCCACGACGGACCTCGACCGGCCGACTGCGGAAGGGCGCCGAGGTCGACGGCGGTGGTCCCGTTGCGCTCGGCGGCGAGGACGCGGCGTGATGCCTCGACCGCGCTGACGCCCTGCTCGCGGAGGGCCACGACCTCCCGGACCCGCCGTTCGTCGTCGGGGCCGTAGAGCCGGTAGCCTCCCGACGAGCGCCCCGGCCGGAGCAGGCCGTAACGATTTTCCCAGGCCCGGAGCAGATGCGTGGTGACGCCGACGCGTGCGGCGAGCTCGCCGATCCGCATCGTTGACGGCGCCGTAGTTCGCATGCCCTCAACGGTAGCCCGCAGGAAAAGGTTTTGACAAAGCTTTGACAAGACTGGCGCGACCGGTGGGAGCGACGTTCTACCGAGGTCCGCCGTCACCTACGGTGAAGTCTGATCTCGGCACCGGTCGCCGGTTGCCGTACCGGCCCACAGGAGGACAGACTTGGCCAGCATCGCTATGTCGTCGCGGGCCTCGTCGGGCGGCCGGGTCCTGGTCACCGGGGTCACCGGCTACATCGGCTCTCGTCTGGTCCCTGCACTCCTCGAGTCGGGCCGCGAGGTGCGGGTGCTCACGCGCGACCGCTCCCGGGTGGCCGACCGGTGGTGGCACGACCGGGTCGAGGTGGTCGAGGGCGACGCCACCTCGCGCGAGGTCCGCGCCGAGGCGCTCGACGGGGTCGAGGTCGTCTACTACCTGCTGCACTCCATGGACGGCGGCGGCGGCTTCGTCGAGCGCGACCGTGACCTCGCCCGCGGCGTCGGCCGGGCCGCCTACGAGGCCGACGTGCGACGCATCGTCTACCTGTCCGGGCTGCATCCGGATGACGGACCGCTCAGCGACCATCTCGCGTCCCGGGTGGAGGTGGGCGACCTGCTGATGGCCAGCGGTGTGCCCACCGCGGTGCTCCAGGCGGCCGTCATCCTCGGCTCGGGCTCGGCGTCGTTCGAGATGCTGCGCAACCTCACCGAGCGGCTGCCCGTGATGGTGGCACCCAAGTGGCTCGACAACCGCATCCAGCCGATCGCGGCGCGCGACGTGCTGCACTACCTGGTCGGCGCGGCCGGCCTGCCCGCCGAGGTGAACCGTACGTTCGACATCGGCGGGCCGGACGTGCTCACGTACCGCGAGATGATCACCCGCTTCGCGCGCCTGGCCGGCCTGATGCCGCGCACCGTGCTCACCATCCCGGTGCTCACGCCGCGGCTGGCGAGCAAGTGGGTGGGCTTCGTCACGCCGGTGCCGACCGGGCTGGCCAAGCCGCTCGTCGAGAGCCTGCTGCACGAGGTGGTCTGCCAGGAGCACGACATCGACGACCTCGTCGGGCCTCCGCCCGGTGGCCTGCTCGGTTTCGACCGCGCGGTCACCGACGCCGTCGCGGGGGACAGTGCCGACCCCCGGCCCGAACCCGGCACCGTCGACCCGGCACGGATCACCGCGGCCGATCCCGTCTGGGCGGGTGGTCGGCAGCGGTCGGGTGTGTCGTGAGGCTCGCCGACCTCGACCCCGTCGCCGAGCTGCGGCGTTTCGTGCGGGCGGCGCTCGTCGAGCCGGTGCCCCGCGACCACACCGAGAGCGACCGAGCGTTCCGGCGGCGGCGGGTCGTCGCGGTCGTCACGCTGGCCGTCGGTGCGGGCCTGCTCGGCTGGGCGCTGCGCATCGAGCCGGGGAACGACACGTTCTACGTGGTCACGTTCGCGCTGGCCGCCGTATGGGCGGTGGGCGCCCTGGTGTCCGGGCCGCTCCACCTGGGGCGTGCGCACACCCGCGACGGTGTGGAGAGTCGCGCGGTCGTGCAGTCCCTCGCACTCGGCGCGCTGCTGCTGGCGCTGTTCCTCGCCGGTGCGGTCGTCGTGGCCCAGATCCCTCCGCTGCGCGACCCGGTGCAGCAGCTGCTCGAGCACGCCGAGGTCGGCTCCCTTGCGCTGGTGGCCGTCATCACGGCGGTCAACGGCGTCGCCGAGGAGCTGTACTTCCGCGGCGCGCTCTACGCCGGTGTGGGTCGCCGGCACGCCGTGGCCGTGACGACCGTGATCTACGGGCTGGTCACGGCGTTCTCCGGCATCCCGCTCCTCGTGCTCGCCGCCGTGCTCGTCGGTCTCGTCGTCGGCCTGCAGCGGCGCGTCACCGGCGGCATCCTCGGGCCGATCATCACTCACCTCACCTGGTCGCTCGGCATGTTGTTCCTCCTCCCCCCCGCTCTCGACTTCTTCTCGTGAGGCTTCGCTCGTGACCTTCGACCGGATGACGCACCTTCCCCAGATCGCGGAGACCTCCCCGATGACGCACCTCTCCCGGCAGACCCGCCTCTCCTGGACGACACGTCCACTCCGGATGACGCCTGGAGCGTCTCGGTGACCGCACTGCTCTGGCTGCGCCGCGACCTCCGCCGCGCCGACCATCCGGCACTGCTCGCGGCCACGGACACCGCCGGTGACGGCGACCTCGTTGTCGCCTTCGTCGTCGACCCCGCCCTGTGGCGCGGCGGGGGCACGGTGCGGCGGGCCTGGCTCGCGGCCACCCTGGAAGCGACCGACGCGGCCTACGACGGCACGCTCACCCTGGTCCACGGCGACCCGCGCCGAGTGGTTCCCGAGCTCGCCCGGCGGGTGGGGGCGTCATCCGTGCACGTCTCGCGCGAGACCACACCGGCGGGCCGTCGGCGGGACGACGCGGTGCGGGCGCGACTGGGCGAGGCCGGCATCGAGTGGGTCGAGACCGGTACGCCCTACGCCGTGGGTCCCGGGCTGGTCACCGGCGGGTCGGGAGAGCCGTACAAGGTGTTCACGCCGTTCTCGAAGGCCTGGCGGCGGCACGGATGGCCGGCCCCGGCCACCTCGCCGCGCACGCTGCCGCTGCGGCACGCCCGGAACGACGCCGAGGCGACGGCTGCCGTGAAGGCGGCGCTGGCGGCATCCGACCTGCCGTCCATGCCGGATGCCGGTGAGCCGGCCGCGCTGCGGCGGTGGCGGGCGTTCCTCGACGACGGCCTCGACGGCTACGCCGAGCGGCGCAACCTCCCGGGCGTCGACGGCACGTCGCGACTGTCGGCATACCTCAAGCTCGGCGTGCTGCATCCGCGCACCCTGCTCGCCGACCTGGCCGGCCGCAGCGGCACCGACGTCGAGACCTTCGTCGACGAGCTGGCCTGGCGGGAGTTCTACGCCGACGTGCTGTGGCAGGCGCCGCGCAGTGCCTGGGCCGACCTGCGGCCGGTGCTGGCCGGGATGACGTACGACGACGACGGTGACCTGGTCGACGCCTGGCGCGCGGGGCGCACCGGGTACCCGGTGGTGGACGCCGGGATGCGGCAGCTGCTCGCCGAGGGCTGGATGCACAACCGGGTGCGGATGATCGCCGCCAGCTTCCTCACCAAGGACCTGCACGTGTGGTGGCCGGTCGGGGCGCGCCACTTCCTCGACCACCTCGTCGACGGCGACGTGGCCTCGAACAACCACGGCTGGCAGTGGGTGGCCGGTACCGGCACCGACGCCTCGCCGTACTTCCGGGTGTTCAACCCGGTCACCCAGGGCGAGAAGTTCGACCCCGACGGCGAGTACGTGCGCCGGTGGGTGCCCGAGCTGCGGCACCTGCCCGGCAAGGCGGCGCACCAGCCGTGGGAGCACGCCGACGGGTACGCGCACGGGTATCCCGAGCGGATCGTCGACCATGCCGTCGAGCGGCGAGAGGCCCTGGCCCGGCTGGAGGCCACCAAACGCTGACCATCGTCATCGGCGGTCGCGCCTGTCATCGGCGGCCCGCGCCTGTCGTACCTGTCGCGCCGGCCGTACCTGTCCAAGGCTCGCCGTTCGGCCGGCCCTGGATTGCGAGGAGCCGGGGACGCTCCGCTACCCTGGAAGCGACGAGGGGAGTACTTCCCAAGCTCGCGCCGGTCAGTACGTCCATCTGATGGTGGTCTCGGTGCGGCACCGGCCGCATTCGGCGCCGGTGAAGGAGACCTCATGATGTTTCTCGGCTCTGAGGACCCCTGATGATCTCGCTCGTTCCCGCTGCCACGGAGACCCCGGTCGGCACCCCCATGCTGTGGTTCCTGACCATCGGCGCCGTCATCGGCTTGCTGGTGCTCGACTTCCTCATCACCCGGCGTCCGCACGAGGTGTCGATGAAGGAGGCCACCGGGTGGTCGGCCTTCTACGTCGCCATCCCGCTGGCCTTCGGCGTGTGGCTGTGGACCAGCTACGGCGGTGACCGCGGCCTCGAGTACTACACCGGCTACCTGGTGGAGAAGTCGCTCTCGGTCGACAACCTGTTCGTCTTCATGCTCCTGCTCACGGCATTCGCCGTCCCGAAGGAGTACCAGCAGCGGGTGCTGCTCATCGGCGTGGCCGGGGCAATCGTGCTGCGCGGCATCTTCATCGCCCTCGGCGCCCAGCTGATCGCGACCTTCTCGTGGGCGTTCCTGTTCTTCGGCGCGATCCTGCTCGCCACCGCCGTCAAGGTGGGGCGCGACGCGCTCTCGCACCGCGACCACGAGGTCGACATCTCCTCCCTCCGCACGGTGCGCGTGCTGCGCAAGTTCTACCCGGTCACCGACGACTACCGCGGAACCCGGTTGTCGGTGCGCGAGAACGGCCGTCGCATGCTCACCCCGATGGCGCTCGTGGTGGTGGCCATCCTCGGCACCGACGTGGTGTTCGCCATCGACTCGGTGCCGGCCGTCTACGGCATCACCGGCGACCCCTACCTGGTGTTCGCCACCAACGCCTTCGCGCTGCTCGGCCTGCGGGCGCTGTACTTCGTGCTGCAGGGCGCGCTCGGGTCGCTGGTGCACCTCGGCCACGGTCTGGCGCTCATCCTCGCCTTCATCGGCGTCAAGCTCGTGCTGCACTGGGCGCACGACGTGTGGACCTGGGTGCCCGAGGTGCCCACGCTGCTCTCCCTGGGCGTCATCATCGGCATCCTCGCCACCGTCACCGCGACCAGTCTGTACGTGAAGCGGCGCGAGGAGCGGCGGATGCCGGAGGAGCGCGTCGACGCGTAGGTTTGGCGCCATGAGCGCCGGCGCCCCGTCATCCCGTGTCGTCGACGGCCACTGGGGGCGGGGCGAGGTGCTCGACCAGGGCGCGCTCGTGCTGCGGTGGGCCCCTTCTGGCGCCGAGCCGGTGCTCTTCGCGGCCGACGGCCTGCAGGTGGCTCCCGGCAAGTCCCCCCACGCCGGTGTGCCGGTGTGCTGGCCGTGGTTCGGGCCGGGCCGGCGGCCGGGGATGGCGCCGTTGCACGGGTTCGTGCGCGGCGCTCCGTGGCGGTTGGTGTCACGTGACGACGGCCCGGATGCCGCGGTGCTGGGCTACGAGATCACCTCCGAGGAGGCCACCTCCACGAGCTGGCCGCATCCGTACCGGCTGTCGCTGCGCGCGACGCTGGGGGCCACGCTCGAGCTGGCGCTGACCACGACCAACACCGGCGGCTCGCAGTTCGACCTGGAGGAGGCGCTGCATCCGTACCTCGTCGTGGGCGACGTACGGCAAGTGCGCGTCGAGGGGCTCGACGACGTCTCGTACTTCGACAAGGTCACGCAGACCGAGCGCCACCAGCAGGGGCCGGTCGTGTTCACCGGGGAGACCGACGGGGTGTTCCGGTCCGCCGGGCCGGTCGCCGTGGTCGACCCGGTGCTCGGCCGCCGGCTCGTCGTCACCGCCGAGGGGGCGGGCAACGTGGTGGTGTGGAACCCGGGGCAGGAGAAGGCCGCCGAGATCGCCGACATCGCCCACGACGACTGGTCGCGCTTCGTGTGCGTGGAGGCGGCCAACGCCTTCGAGAACGCGGTGGTGGTCGCACCGGGGGAGTCGCACACGCTCACCTACCGTCTTGCCGTGGAGCCGTTGTGAGCATTCCCGATGCGGATGACGCGGTCGCGCCTCGCAGTGCCGGCGCGCGCCCGGTGTCGGCCGGCTCAGTCGACGGATGGGCCACACAGATGAGCGCCGCTGTAGCACAGGGTGACTCGTGGCTCGACTCACCTGCGCACCGCGAGTGGCTGCGGCGCGGGTTCGCCGACGTCATCCGGTTCTCGCTGAGGTCGATCCGCGGCGGCGGCGGCTTCCACTGGTTGGGCGCCGACGGATCGGCGCTGCCCGACCGCCGGCCGATGCTGTTCCTCACCGCACGGATGGCGCACACCTCCGCGCTGGGGGTGCGGCACGGCATCCCCGGGTCGGGCGAGCTGCTCGACCATGCCATGGCGTCGCTGCTCGGGCTACACGCCGACCCGGTGCATGGTGGCTGGCTGACCGAGCCGGGAGCGGTGACCCGTAAGTCGGCGTACGACCACGTGCATGTCGGGCTCGCAGCGGCGTCCGCCGTGATCGTCGGGCACCCCTCTGCGGCAACGCTTCTCGAGCAGGTCGCCGAGGTGGTCGACACGCGGTTCTGGGATGCCGACGCACGCATGGTGCGCGAGTCGTTCGCCGACGACTGGAGCGACCCCGAGCAGTACGGCGGCGCGAACGCGAACATGCACGGCGTCGAGGCATTCCTCGCGATGGGCCGGGCCTCGGATGACGCCGAGTGGCACCGCCGCGCGCTCGCCGTGACCGAGCGGCTGGTGCACGGGTTCGCGCGCGAGCACGACTGGCTGCTCCCCGAGCACTACACGGCCGACTGGAAGCCGCTGCTCGACTACAACCGCGACCAGCCGGAGCACCCGTTCCGGCCCTACGGCGCCACCCTCGGGCACTCGCTGGAGTGGGCACGTTTCCTGCTCGAGCTCGAGCGGTCGCCGCTGGTGGAGTCACCGTCGTGGCTGGTCGAGGCCGCCGATGCTCTGACCCGTCGGGCGCTCGACGGCGGGTGGGCGCTCGACGGCCGGCCCGGGCTGGTCTACACCGTGGGGTGGGGCGGCGAGGTGGTGGCCGGCATCCGGCTGCACTGGCCGGTGTGCGAGGGCATCCAGGCCGCGGCCGCGCTGCGACGTCACACCGGCGACCCGCACTGGGAGGGGTGGTATCGCCGGCTCTGGGACCACGCGGCGCGGTGGTGGGTCGACGACCGTGGCACGTGGCGGGGCGAGCTCGACGCCGCCATGGCCGAGGCGGGCACGGTGTGGCCGGGCCGGGCCGACGTATACCACTGCGGCGGAGCCCTGCTCGGCCCGCTCGACCTCGCCGAACCCTCCGCGCCGAAGTAGGCCCGTCGCGCGCGTCCCGACGGAGTTCGCACCGCGATACGCTCCGTGCGCCCGGGGCCGGCTGTTCACTTGACGTTCGGTACGGCACTGATGACTCCCGCGTACCCGAACGAAAGCAGCCCGATGAAGCCGCGCCTGACCTGGATCGCCTCCGCTGTTGCCGCCCTCGCACTCGGAGGTGGGCTGCTCGGTTCGTCGTCGGCCGAGGCAGCTGCAGGGGTCGACAACCCGCCCAAGCCCGGAACCACCTTCGCCGGTGAGATGCCCGAGCGACTCTCCACGGCCAGCCCGGCTCCTGCCGGCTTCGCGTCCTGGGACGACCTGCTCGCCGTCCAGGAGAAGCTGTCAAGAGCCGCAGCTCGGCTCGAGGCGCTCGACGGGACGGGGTACTCCGGCATCGTCGTCTCGCCCGAGCGGAACTTGGTCGCGCTCTACTGGAACGGGGCGATGACGGCACGCGAGCGCACGGTTCTGGGGTCGATGCGTTCCAGTGTGGCCGTCGACCTGGTGGCGGCCCCGTACTCTCGGCGCACCCTGCTCGCCGAGGTCCGGCGAGTCGCTGCCCAGCCCGGTGTGGCCACGGTCGCGCCGCGACCCGACGGCACCGGCCTGCGGGTCGCGATGTCGACCGCGGCAGGGCGGCGTTCGGCGGCATCCGTGCTGACGAGCACCGTGCCTCTCATCCTGGAGCCTGAGAGCACCCAGCCGCGCGCGCTGAGTCGTGAGAACGACCGCGACCCCTTCTACGGCGGAGCCCGGGTCTCCTTCGGGGGTGGTCCTGAGTGCTCGACGGGCTTCCCGGTGGTCGAACGGCTGCTCACCTACCCGATCGCGCACGGAATGCTGTCTGCGGGGCACTGCGGGAGCGTGGGGGAGACGGTGGGCCAGCCGGGAACCGGCAACAGCCTCGGCTCGGTTGTCCACGATGACGACATCCACGACTCGCTCGTCATCGACGTACAGCCTTCGAGGGACCCCAGGGTGGCGCCGTACATCTACGAGGGCGGCGTCCTCGATCAGCCTCAGTACTACAGCCCGGTCGTCGGCGACGGACCGAACTTCGTTGGCGAGTACGTCTGCACGTCCGGTGCTTTCTCCGGGACGATGTGCGGGGGCCGGGTCGATGCCGTCGACGTGTCGATCGACAACGGGCCGTTCGGAGGCGGCCGGAGCCATCCCGATGTCGTCGCCGTGAGTCAGATCGACGGCTACCCGTTGGCCGGCGATGGAGACAGCGGTGGGCCGGTGTACTCCTACCAGCACGGCGGCTCGCCCGATGCCATCATCGCCAGAGGGATCGTGGTCGCGGGGGACGCCCGTTCCACGGTCCCGTGCCGAGGAGTGCCGACCAGCGCCGGCCGCTCATGCAGCTCGGTCGTCTACTACACCGACATCCGCGATGTCGTGAGCTGGTGGGACGCCAAGAACTTTCCGCACCGGTTGGACGTCATCAAGAGCGGCGACCCCTACTGACTACCCGGCCGGGTGGTCGACGACCCGAACGCCCGGCAGCACCATCCGCTTGAGGGAGCCCGCGCCGCCCTCCCCGGTGAGCGCCTCCTCGACCTGCTCGATGCCGTAGACATGGGTGACGAGTGAGTCGAGCTCGACCTGGCCGGTGGCGAGCAGGGTGCGCGCGAGCGGCCAGGTGTTGGTGTAGCGGAAGATTCCGGTGACGGTGACCTCGCGCATCGCGATGTCGGGCACGGACAGTGGGATCTCGTCGGCGCTGCCGACCAGCACCACGGTGCCGCCGGCGCGTACCGAGCGGATGCCGCTGAGGATGGCCGGGACGGCGCCGGACGCGTCGATGAACACGTGCGCACCGAGGCCCTCGGTGGACTCCGTGGCCGGGTCGACCGCCCGGAACCCGTGGCTCGCGGCGAGGTCGCGACGGCCCGCGTCGATGTCGGCCACCACGACGTCGGCGGCTCCGAAGGCGCGTGCGACCTGCGCGGTGATGATGCCGATCGGCCCGGCACCGGCGATGAGCACGACGTCTCCGACGGTGATGCCACCCTTCTGCGCGGCGGCGATGCCCACCGACAGCGGCTCCATCAGCGCGGCCGCGTGGTCGCTGATCGAGTCCGGGATCGTGTAGGCGAAGTCGTCGTCGATCACGACGAACTCGCAGAACGCGCCGTCGATCGGCGGGGTGGCGTAGAACTCCATCCGCGGGCAGAGGTTGTAGTCGCCCTCGCGGCAGAAGTCGCACACCCGGCACGGGCGCTGCGGCTCGATCGCCACCCGCTGCCCGACGCGGGCCGGATTGACCCGGTCCCCGACCGCCACGATGCGGCCGCTCGCCTCGTGCCCGAGCACCAACGGGGACTCCACCACATACGGCCCGATGCGGCCGTGCCGGTAGTAGTGCACGTCCGATCCGCAGACCCCGACGCTGGCGACCTGCACCAGCACCTCGGTCGGCCCAGGGCTCGGGACCGGGCGCTCTTCGAGCGTGAGCCGCTCGACGCGCTCGAGCACGCTGGCAGTCATCGTCGAGGGGGTGTGGGTCATGTCCGTCCCTTCCGGTGCAGGTGCCGTCGGTGCCGGGCGTGGATCGAATCGCCGAACCGGGCGCGCCGGTGGGGGCGTGTCTGACCCGGCGCTTCGAGCATCCTGTCACCACGTGTCGCCCGGGTGCCACGCCCTCGGCTGGCGAGCTCGCGGCATCCGGTGCACGGCCACCGTCCACGGCATCCGGGTGCCCGGGCGCCGCGGCGGCACCGGACTGCGACCGAAGAGGTGGGGATGCCTCGACGCTCAGGCGGCGGCGCGGCTGCGCCGGCGTGCTCGGCGACGCAGCCGCGGGCCGAGCCACAGCCACAATCCGGTGCCGACGAGCGCCGGCAGCATGAGCACCTGCACGGCGAGCCTGATCGGCTCCACGACGTCGGCCGGGGCGTAGACCAGGGTCGCCACGGGGAGACCGAGCGCGAGGTGGGCGTAGCGGATGACGGCGCGCCGCGAGCCGGGCGCGGACCGGCGGGCGGGAGGGCGGGCGGCCATCACACGGCCCGTCCGGAGCGGCGCAGGCGTCGCACGTCCGCTACAAGCGAGAGCGCGGTCGTCACCAGCGCGACCATGAGGCCGACGGCGACGATGACCGCGATGACCCCGGTGACCGCCGAGGCCACGTGAGCCAGGTTGGTGCCGTGCGCCCACGGGTGGTACTGGTCGTGTGGCGGCTCGATGAGTACGTGGGCCAGACCGGTCGCGGCGGTGAGTGCGACGACGAGCCCGGCGCTGACCGCGGGGCGGCGGTGCCGGATCGCGGCGGCGAGCCCAAGCACTGGATAGGCGACCAGGCTGATCGTGAACGGGTTGACGTCCGTCGTGAAGGGGAACCCGCTGTGGTTCGCCCGGATCACATGGTCGACGTGGTGGAGGGCGCCGATCGCGGTGCTGGCCGCGAGCAGCAGGCCGCTTCGGTGTGATCCGGTTGCGCTGGTGATGCGAGTCCGGTCGACGGGTTCGAGCCGGAGCGTGGTGCTTGACATGGTGACCTCCTGGGTAGACAACGATGTTGTCGGCGACTACATCGATGGCGGCGACCATACGGCTACGATGTTTGCTATGTCAACATCAAGCTCGGCTGCCGGCCGCACCTCGTCGGGCTACCACCATGGCGACCTGCGCAACGCGCTCCTCGCGCAGGCGCGGGAGCTGCTCGCCAGTTCCGGCCTGGACGCGGTGAGCCTGCGTGAGCTGGCGCGCCGGGCAGGTGTGAGTCATGCCGCGCCGTCGCGCCACTTCGCCGATCGGGGCGAGGTGCTCGAGGCGCTGGCCGTCGAGGGGTACCGAGAACTCGCGCGTCGGATGCGGGTCGTCCAGACCGACACGGGCGACGTCATGGACGGCGTCCAGGCGCTCGGGATGACGTACGTCGCCTTTGCGGTGGAGCAGCCGGCCGTCTTCCGGCTGATGAGCCGCCCCGACCTGGCCGGATCGGCCAGCCGCGGTCCGAGCCTGGC
>JBOFBK010000570.1:0-2730 GCA_051645525.1 Dermatophilaceae bacterium
TTATCGGGGTTGTACTGCACCGATATCTTGCTCAGCGTCTGCCTGGGGCCGTCGATGATGTCGACGTTGACCGAACGTACGGGATTGTAGTTCGCGCCACACACGCCGGCCGCTTGGGCGGGTGCGCTAGCTTGCAACAGGGTTCCGGCTACGAGGCCCGCTGACGCGAGCCCGATAGTGACGCGGCGAATGGTCGATGTGGTGAACATGTCGGTGCTCCCTCTCGTGTCGTTCGACTGTGATGCACAAGCTGTCACCTGACCGACCCGACGAACCGGTTCTCGATCGAATTCGATCAGCCATGTCTGAATCGCTACCGCGCCTGGCTCACCGCCGCTTGACACCCAATAGGAGCATCAGTCCCAACCGCCCTGGGCCTCCTGGAGGGTGGTGTGCCCCGGGTCTGATGGAGTCGGGACCGTTGGATTCTTGTGCCACCTGAGGTCAGGAGGTATAGATGGCTCGTCGTGGTCATCCGCCGGTGTTTCGGCGGAGGGTTCTGGATCTGCTGGCGTCCAGTCGCAAGCTCGCCGACGTCGCTCGGGACCTGGACATCAGTGAGGCTTCCTCACCAGCGGCCTTGTTGCAGGGTGGTCAGCACGGGGCGGCGGCGTTGGTCGGGCCGATGCGCCAGGGGGCGCAGGGTGATGCGGCGGAGTGCTTTCCACCCGGTTTTGGCAGGGCGTTGCCGCGTTCGCCCGGGGCGCGGAGGGTGGTGATGAGCAGGTTGCGGGCGCGGTTGTCGGGGTCCAGGTGCCGGCCCCTGATCGGGACGTGGATGCCGATCCCGGCGCCGGTGCAGCCCTTGCCGGCCAGGGTCGGCAGCCCGTTCGCGGCTGCGACGTACAGCGCGGGCAGGACGTGGGTGCGGCGGCGGTGAGGTGGTGGACGCTGCCGGCTTCGACCGGTGAGACCCGGACTGAGAACCCGGTGGGGTCGGTGAGGACCTGGATGTTTCAGCCGTCGGCGTGGTGCTTGCCGGCTTACCCAGATCGTGCCCGGCAGCCAATCTCGCCGATGATCTGCTGGTCTAGATCAAGGTGCCGCCCACCGCGACGAACGCCCATCCGGCCCGGCGTCCGCCGGTGAAGACCTCCTCCAGTGCGGGCATCTGCTCGGCGATCACCGAGATCGCCTCGCGCAGCTATCGGTATCCCGTCGCCTGGGAGACCCGCGCGTCGCCGGTGAGGAGGTCGACGTCGGAGCCGTCCTGCAACCAGCGCGCCACCAGCACCGCCTGGGTCCAGCACGTCGCAGCCCGCTGCCAGGGCCGGGCATCGACCTGGGCCCGGTGGGCCTGCAGCCAGCGCGAGATCCGCGCGACGGTGGCATGTAGAACATCGAGGGTGGCACGATACGAGAGCAGGTGGGGTCCTTGCCCGAGTCGGACTCTTGGTCGAACCAACCCTGGCCGAGCCGGCCCACGTGCACCCTCCGACACGCCAGTCACACTGCCGCGCAACGCTCCTGAACCCACCGTTCAGCACCCTGATGAGAGAACGTCGATGGGACCACACCGAGTTCGCGCCCCTACACCTGGTCCCGGTGAGAAAGGTTCACGGGAAACGGCGATGGTCTCATCTGAAGATCCCAAGCGGATAGAACACCGGAGAACGACGCTGGAGGGCGCACGTTCTTTTAGCGATCTCAGTACGCGGCTGGAAAGTCTGCGGTCTACGGCCGGGGTGTCATATCGGGATCTGTTACGGCGCGTGGTGCGGCTGCGCGTCCAGCGTGGCTCGACACTGCTGCCGTCGTACAACACCGTCTACCGTTGTCTGCAACCCGGCCGCACCCGCTTGGACGTCGATCTCGTCGTCGACATCGCCACCGTGCTCGCGGGGGACGCCGCGGTCGGCGAGCAGTGGCGGCGTGCACACGTGGCGGTCGCCGATCGGCTGTCGGACGCCCAGGTGGTCGACGTGCTTACCCGGCTGAGCCGGGTCGGCCCGGGGTTTGTGGGTCGGCTCGCCGAACTGTCCAAGCTGGTGCCGTCGGTCGACGGCACTCCAACCGTGCATCTGCTCGAAGGCATGCCGGGTGTCGGCAAGACATGGCTGGCCCGCGAGGCGGCAGTGGCGGCGGTGACCACGATCCGGCCTGATGTCGTGCTGGCTGCCGACCTGCGCGGCCACCACCCACACCGCTCCCCGGCCGACCCAGCCGCGCTACTCGGCGAGCTGCTGCGGGTTCTCGACACGCCCGCCGCGCGGATCGCTGCGCTGGGCCTCGACGCGCGCGCGGCACTGTTTCACGACAGATTGCGCGGCAGCCGCGCTGTCATCCTGCTGGATGACGCGGCCGACGACGATCAGGTGGCGCCGCTGCTGCCAGGCACGCCCGGCAGCTTTGTGCTGGTAACCAGCCGGACCCAGCTCACTCGCACACCAGGCCTCCGGCACGCCGTCGACGTACTGCCATCCGAAGACTCCGTCACTGCCCTGCGTGGGCTGATCGGGGACGACCGCACCGACCCGGACACGGACCGGACGTTGGCGCAGCTGGCCGACGCCGCTGCCCACCTGCCCCTTGCGCTGAC
This sequence comes from Dermatophilaceae bacterium, assembly GCA_051645525.1. Classification (GTDB taxonomy): domain Bacteria; phylum Actinomycetota; class Actinomycetes; order Actinomycetales; family Dermatophilaceae; genus JBOFLG01. The sequence continues at coordinate 2,540 of JBOFBK010000570.1, forward strand.
CCTCGTCGGCTCCCGAGTGCGGGACCGGCCCGACTGGCAGTTGGCCGATCACCTCGACCGCATGGTCGAGAGTGGCAGGTTGTTGCGCATCGAGCAGGGCGTCGAACTTGCCATCGCCAGCTCCTACCGCGCGCTCGACGAACCGGTCAGAGCCATGCTCCGGGTACTGAGCGCGCATCCGGGACGGCGGA
>JBOFBK010000571.1:0-1132 GCA_051645525.1 Dermatophilaceae bacterium
CGGGCATCTCGTCGGCGATGATGCTGCTGCCGCCCGAGTACAGCAGGGCGATGGCGGTGAAGATGCTCAGCGTGCCGAGCGTGACGATGAACGGTGGCAGCGTGAGCCGGGTGATGAGGATGCCGTTGAGGAACCCCGCTGCCACGCCGAGCGCGATGCCGATGACGATCGCCACCGGCCCCGGCACGACGGAGTCGGCTGCGAGAGAGGCCATCACCATCATCGAGAGCACCGTGGTGGCCCCGACTGCGAGGTCGATGCCGGCGGTGAGGATGACGAGCGTCTGACCGATCGCGAGCACGGCGATCGGTACGGCGGTCTGCTGGAGGTTGACGGCGATCGCACTCGAGTCGACCACCCGGTCGTCGAGACCGGCGAACACGACGTAGGTGAGTAGCAGGATGGCCAGCGGGCTCAGCCAGGGGCGGGCGTGCAGGAGGTGCTGGACCCGCTGGAGCGGGGCCTGCCGCCGCCGAGCGACCTCGGCGGCGGCAGCCGATGTGGACGACGACCTCGGCGGTCAGCCCCAGCAGATCTCGGTGGCCTCGGCGGTGTCGATGCTCTCGACGCCCTCGGCGGGTGTGTCGGTGACGAGCGCGACGCCGGTGTTGAAGAAGTCGAGGCCCTCGGAGGTCTTCGGCTTCTCGCCGCCACGGGCGATCTTGGCGATCGCCTCCATGCCGAGGGTGGCCATCTTCAGCGGGTACTGCTGCGAGGTCGCGCCGATGACGCCGTCCTTGACCGACGTCACGCCGGCGCAGCCACCGTCGACCGAGACGATGATGGCGTCCTTGATGCCGGCGTCGTCGAGGGCCTTCTTCGCGCCGACCGCGGCCGGCTCGTTGATGGTGTAGACGACGTTGATGGTCTTCGACTTGGCGAGGCAGTTCTCCATCGCCTTGACGCCGTCGGTCTCGTTGCCGAGCGAGGCCTCGTTGCAGACGATCGAGTAATCGCCGCCCTGACCACCGGTGTACGTGCCGGTCTTGGCCTCGTCGCCGTTCTTCTTGCCGTCGGCGACGTCGACGCCCATGCCCTCGAGGAAGCCCTGGTTGCGGTCGTAGTCGACCGAGACGACCTTGTCGTTGAACAGGTCGAGCATGGCGATGGTCGCGGGCTTGCCGCCGAGCTG
>JBOFBK010000572.1:0-1455 GCA_051645525.1 Dermatophilaceae bacterium
CCAAGGCGCTCGATCCGAGCGATCGGCACGTCGCGGTCGAGGACGAGCACCGTCTGTCCGGCGCGCACCTTGTCGAGGTACGCACTGAGCTGGTTCTTCAGCTGCGAGATCGTCGCTCTCTCCACCTGGCCATGATAGCCAGGTAGCCGCCGGGTGTCCGACAGCCCATGCAGGTGCCCACGCACATGTCGCTCATTCCCGCGCAGACGTCGCTCAGCTGCTCGACGGCGAGTCGGAGATGCTGTCGGCCCACCGCAGGACACGGTCGACGAGCCCGGTGACCTGCGCCGGCGACAGCCCATCGGCGAGGAACTCTGCATCCGGCAGTCGCCGCACCGCACGGAGCGCGTCGACAAAGGCCGCATCGTGGAATCCGGGGTCATGCTTACGAGCCAGGCGGAGCAGCTCGTCGTGGGAGTACCGACCGCTGACGAGGGCTGCGTCGACATCGATGTAGTCGCGTGCCTGCGACCCGGGAGAGCAGTGCGGCCATCTTGTTCGCGACCGCATCGTCCTGGCTCAGCACAGGCCCGACGGCGAGAACGGTGGGTGGATGAGCCCGCCAGTCCACCGCCAGCTCCACCTTGGCCGACGCGCCACTGGCCGGCTCCACGACGCTCAGCCGAGCATAGGTCGCACTCTCCACCAGAACCGTCACCACGAGCCCGTCGGCACCGTAGCGGGCGACTGCCTCGCGAACGGCGGTGGAGAAGCTCTCCGGCACCACGGTGAAGAGGTCGACGTCCTCGGAGGGACGGTCGAGGATGCCGTGCGCTTGGACGGCGTATCCGCCGGCGAGGCAGAATCCGCGTGCGGCGGGCACGTCCAGGCCCGTCCGGGCAAGCCTCTCGTTGGAAGTGGTCCATCAGCCGATGTGGTCGAGCTCGCCTGTCAGCTCGGGGAAACGCTCCTGCCACCTCGTCCGAACCTGTGCTGGCAGGAACAGCTCGGGCCATAGCCTGAGAAGACGTCGCCGGTCGAGCAGGTGAGCGACCGTGGCAGCGTCGGAGTCCTCGACGATAAGCGTCGGCGCGGGCGCGGATGTCGAGCACGGTCACGACCTGCCGGGCGTCATCGATGCGGTAGCGGACTCGGTAGCTGCTGCGGCGAGCCACCCACTGCCCGGCGAACGGCGGTCGTAGGGCCTTGCCGAGACGGTGGGGGTTGTCGCGCAGCGGACCGTCGATCAGCTCCCACGCCGCGGCGACCACCGCGACGGGAAGCTCGTCGGACAGTGCCCGGCGGGCCGGCGGGGCCACCTCGAGGCCGTACCTCACCTCGAGCCGTCACGCATCGCGATTCAGCCGCCGCGCGACGAGCTCGCCCATCTCCTCGCCGCTGGTGACGTCGCCGGTGGCCAGGGACTCGGCGGCCTCGACCAGACGCTCCTGGTCGACCGGGTCGTTCAGGAGGGCGAGCGTCTCCATGATCGACTCGTAGTCCTCGATCGAGAGG
>JBOFBK010000573.1:0-10235 GCA_051645525.1 Dermatophilaceae bacterium
GTGACCTCCCCGAGCGCGAGCACATCATCCACACCGCGGCCTCGGTGGCCCGGCGCCAGCGCACCTTCGGGTACACCGAGGAGGAGCTCGCCGTGCTCCTCGCGCCGATGGCGCGGACCGGTGCCGAGGCGCTGGGGTCGATGGGCACCGACACCCCGATCGCGGTGCTCTCGGAGCGGCCACGTCTGGTGTTCGACTACTTCAGCCAGCTGTTCGCCCAGGTCACCAACCCGCCGCTCGACGCCATCCGAGAAGAGCTGGTCACCTCGCTCGCGAGCTCGATCGGCCCCGAGGGCAGCCTGCTCGACGCCACGCCGGCCCATGTCCGCCAGGTCGTGCTGCCCTTCCCGGTGCTCGACAACGACGAGCTGGCCAAGATCGTGCACATCAACGCCGACGGCGACCTGCCCGGGTACTCCACCGTCGTGGTGCGCGGCACGTACGACGTCAGCGGCGGCGAGAGCGCCCTGCGGGGTCGGCTCTCGCAGATCTTCGCCGAGGTCTCGACCGCCATCGCGCGCGGTGTGCGGTTCATCGTGCTCTCCGACCGCGACTCCGACCGCGACAACGCCCCCATCCCGTCACTCCTGCTGACCTCAGCCGTGCACCATCACCTGATCCGCGAGCGGACACGCACCCAGGTCGGGCTCATCGTCGAGGCCGGCGACGTGCGCGAGGTCCACCACGTGGCGCTGCTCGTCGGCTACGGCGCGGCGGCGATCAACCCGTACCTCGCCATGGAGACCGTCGAGGACCTCGTACGCAGCGGTGCCATCACCGAGGTCACCGAGGAGAAGGCGGTGGCCAACCTCATCCGGGCGCTCGGCAAGGGCGTGCTCAAGGTGATGTCGAAGATGGGGATCTCCACGGTGGCGTCGTACCGCGGGGCCCAGGTGTTCGAGGCGATCGGCCTGTCGCAGGCGCTCGTCGACGAGTACTTCACCGGCACGGTCAGCCAGCTCGGCGGCGTGGGCCTCGACGTCATCGCGGCCGAGGTGGCTGCCCGGCACGCGATGGCCTACCCGCCCGACGGCATCCGGCACGCCCATCGCACGCTCCTGGTCGGCGGGGAGTACCGGTGGCGCCGGGAGGGGGAGCCGCACCTCTTCGATCCCGACACCGTGTTCCGCCTGCAGCACGCCACCCGCGCCCGGCGGTACGACGTGTTCAAGCAGTACACCCAGCGGGTCGACGAGCAGTCGAACCGGCTGATGACGCTGCGTGGGCTGTTCGAGCTCGGCGGCACCGAGGCGCGCGAGCCGGTGCCGCTCGACGAGGTCGAGCCGGTGAGCGCGATCGTCACACGGTTCAACACGGGCGCGATGAGCTACGGCTCGATCAGCCAGGAGGCGCACGAGACCCTGGCGGTGGCGATGAACCGGCTGAAGGCCCGGTCCAACACCGGCGAGGGCGGCGAGGATCCGGAGCGCCTCATGGATCCGGCACGCCGCTCGGCGATCAAGCAGGTCGCCTCCGGCCGGTTCGGCGTCACCTCGTTGTACCTCACCCACGCCGACGACATCCAGATCAAGATGGCGCAGGGCGCCAAGCCGGGGGAGGGCGGCCAGCTCCCCGGGCCGAAGGTGTACCCGTGGGTGGCCCGCACCCGGCACTCGACGCCGGGCGTCGGACTGATCAGCCCCCCGCCGCACCACGACATCTACTCCATCGAGGACCTCGCCCAGCTCATCCACGACCTCAAGAACGCCAACCCGCAGGCGCGCATCCACGTCAAGCTGGTGTCCGAGGTCGGCGTGGGCACGGTCGCCGCCGGGGTCAGCAAGGCGCACGCCGACGTCGTGCTGATCTCGGGCCACGACGGCGGAACCGGGGCCTCGCCGCTCACCTCGCTCAAGCACGCCGGCGGTCCGTGGGAGCTCGGGCTCGCCGAGACCCAGCAGACGCTCGTGCTCAACGGCCTGCGCGACCGGATCGTCGTGCAGGTCGACGGCCAGATCAAGACCGGTCGCGACGTCGTCATCGCCGCGCTGCTCGGCGCCGAGGAGTTCGGCTTCGCCACCGCGCCGCTGGTCGTCTCGGGCTGCATCCTCATGCGGGTCTGCCACCTCGACACCTGCCCGGTCGGCATCGCGACGCAGAACCCCGAGCTGCGCGCCCGGTTCACCGGGGCGCCGGAGTTCGTGGAGACGTTCTTCGAGTACGTCGCCGAGGAGGTGCGCGAGCACCTGGCCGCGCTCGGGTTCCGCAGCATCGAGGAGGCGGTCGGGCAGATCCAGCACCTCGACACCCGCCGGGCGGTCGCCCACTGGAAGGCCTCCGGGCTCGACCTCGCACCCGTCCTGGCCCGGGTCGAGAGCCCCGACGGGTCCGGCATCCGGCAGCGGATGACGCAGGACCACGGCCTCGAGAAAGCGCTCGACCACCAGCTGATCGCCGCCGCGCGCGATGCGATCGACCACGGGGCGGGCGTCGTGGCCCGGTTCGGCATCCGCAACGTCAACCGCACCGTCGGCACGATGCTCGGACACGAGGTGACCAAGCGTCATCCGAAGGGGCTGCCGGACCACACCGTCGACCTCACCTTCACCGGCTCGGCCGGGCAGAGCTTCGGCGCGTTCGTGCCCGCCGGGGTCACCCTCACGCTCGAGGGCGACGCCAACGACTACGTCGGCAAGGGCCTCTCCGGCGGCCGCATCGTCATCCGGCCGGCTGCGGGGTCGGCGCTGGTGCCCGAGCACAACGTGATCGCCGGCAACGTCATCGGCTACGGCGCGACCTCCGGCGAGCTCTTCCTCCGCGGGGCCGTCGGCGAGCGGTTCTGCGTGCGTAACTCCGGCGCCACCGCCGTCGTCGAAGGCGTCGGCGACCACGGGCTGGAGTACATGACCGGCGGCACCGCGCTGGTCCTCGGCCCGACCGGGCGCAACGTCGCCGCCGGCATGTCCGGCGGTGTCGCCTACGTGCTCGACCTCGACCACGCCGCGGTCAACCGCGAGCTCGTCGACCTCGGGCCGCTGCGCGCCGACGACGAGCTGGTCGTTCGCGACCTTCTCGAACGGCACCACCGGTGGACCGGCTCGGCCGTCGCGGCCCGGCTCCTCGAGCGCCCGGATGACGCCTACGCCCGGTTCACGCTGATCCTGCCGCGCGCCTACCAGCGCGTGCTCGACGTGCGCTCCACGGCCGTCGCCGAGGGGCTCGACCCCGACAGCGCCCAGGTCTGGGAGCGGATCATGGAGGCCTCGCATGGCTGACCCCCAGGGCTTTCTCCGCACCCGTGAGCGCGAGCTGCCTCGGCGCCGGCCGGTGCCCGTGCGCATCCGCGACTGGAAGGAGGTGTACGAGGAGCAACCCGTGACCGAGCTGCAGCGCCAGGCCGGCCGGTGCATGGACTGCGGGATCCCGTTCTGCCACAACGGGTGTCCGCTCGGCAACCTCATCCCGGAGTGGAACGACCTCGCCCGGCGGGGCGAGTGGCGCCAGGCCATCGACCGGCTGCACGCCACCAACAACTTCCCGGAGTTCACCGGGCGGCTCTGCCCGGCGCCGTGCGAGTCGGCCTGCGTGCTCGGCATCAACCAGCCGGCGGTCACCATCAAGCAGGTCGAGGTGAGCATCATCGACCGGGCCTTCGCCAACGGCATCGTGCAGCCGGTGGCGCCCGAACGACTGTCCGGCAAGACCGTCGCGGTCGTCGGGTCCGGCCCGGCCGGGCTGGCCACGGCCCAGCAGCTGACCCGGGCCGGTCACACCGTCGCCGTCTACGAGCGGGCCGACCAGCCCGGCGGGCTGCTGCGGTACGGCATCCCGGAGTTCAAGATGGAGAAGGCCGTCCTCGACCGGCGGATCGCCCAGATGAAGTCCGAGGGCACCCGGTTCCGCACCGGTGTCGCTGTCGGGCGCGACGTCACCGGCACCCAGCTGCGCGCCCGGTTCGACGCGGTGGTCGTCGCCACCGGGTCCACCGTGCCCCGGGACCTCCCGGTTCCGGGTCGCGAGCTCGACGGCGTGCTCCAGGCCATGGACTTCCTGCCGCCGGCCAACCGGGTCGCACTCGGTCAGGTGGTCGAGCATCAGGTGACCGCTGCCGGGAAGGACGTCGTCGTCATCGGGGGCGGTGACACCGGTGCTGACTGCATCGGCACCGCGCACCGGCAGGGCGCCCGGTCGGTCACCAGCCTGGAGATCCTTCCCCAGCCCGCCGTCGAGCGCCCGGGTACGCAGCCCTGGCCGACCCACCCGATGGTGTTCCGCGTCGCCTCCGCCCACGAGGAGGGTGGCGCCCGGCTCTACGCCCTCTCGACGAGCGAGATCGTCGGCGACGACGCCGGGCGGGTCGCGGGCCTGCGGGTGCACCAGGTGCGGGCCGGCGAGGGCGGCTTCGAGCCGGTCGCCGGCACCGAGAAGGTGCTGCCCGCGCAGCTCGTGCTGCTGGCGATGGGCTTCCTCGGGCCGGAGCCGGAGGGTCTGCTGGAGCAGCTCGGTGTGGCTCGCGACGAGCGCACCAACGTCGCCCGTGACCACCGTTTCATGACCGACGTCCCGGGTGTCTTCGTCGCCGGTGACGCCGGGCGCGGACAGTCGCTGATCGTCTGGGCGATCGCCGAGGGCCGCTCGGCCGCTCACGAGGTCGACGCGTGGCTGATGGGCAAGCCCTCTCGGCTCCCGCGTCCCGTCGACCCCACCGACCGCCCCCTGACCGTCTGACCGTTCGTCCAGACCCGGCCCCTCCGAGTCCTGGCGCGGCATCCCGCCCGCACGTCCGGATGCTTCGCCTGGCGGGAACCCGGTCGGGTGATGGGTGCCGAAGGTGCAGGATGCCGCGCCTCCGGCGCCCCGCTGACGTCGACCACCGGTGGCTCGGGGTGCCGAAGGTGCAGGATGCCGCGCGTCCGGCACCCCGCTGAGCACAGTGTCGTCCCGCCGGCCCGACATGTGGCCCGCGTCACGGTGGAAACGCTTGCACCATTAAGGTTCCGGTCATGCGCCGCGCGAAGATCGTCTGCACCCTGGGACCCGCGACGAGCTCCGCCGAGAACATCCGGGAGCTGGTACGTGCCGGGATGGACGTCGCCCGGCTGAACCTCAGCCATGGTGACCATGCCGACCACGCCCGCGTCTACGCCGACGTCCGAGCGGCGAGTGACGCCACAAGCCGAGCGGTCGGCATCCTCGCCGACCTGCAGGGCCCGAAGATCCGCACCGGCCGTTTCGCCGACGGACCGGTCGAGCTCGTCGTCGGCGCCACGTTCACCATCACCACGCGCCCGGTGGCCGGCAGTGTCACCGAGGTCGGCACCACCTACGCCGGGCTCCCCGGTGATGTGACGGCCGGCGACCGCATCCTCATCGACGACGGCAAGATCGCGCTCGTCGCCACGAGCGTCAGCGACACCGACGTCGTCTGCCAGGTGCTCGAGGGCGGGCCGCTGTCGAACAACAAGGGCATCAACCTGCCCGGCGTCGCGGTGTCGGTGCCGGCGTTGTCCGAGAAGGACCGCGACGACCTGCGCTGGGCGCTGCGAACCCGCGTCGACATGATCGCGCTGTCCTTCGTGCGCACCGCCGACGACATCAAGGACGTCCACGCGATCATGGACGAGGAGGGGGTGCGGCTTCCGGTCGTCGCCAAGATCGAGAAGCCCCAGGCGGTCGAGAACCTCGACGAGATCATTCGCGCCTTCGACGGGGTCATGGTCGCCCGCGGCGATCTCGGTGTCGAGATGCCGCTCGAGGAGGTCCCGCTGGTGCAGAAGCGGGCCTGCGAGGTCGCGCGTCGGCGCGCCAAGCCGGTCATCGTGGCGACCCAGGTGCTGGAGTCGATGATCGAGAACAGCCGCCCCACCCGGGCCGAGGCGTCCGACGCCGCGAACGCAGTGCTCGACGGCGCCGACGCGCTGATGCTGAGCGGCGAGACCAGCGTCGGCGCCCACCCCTTCGCGGCGGTCCGCACCATGGCGCGCATCATCGAGAACACCGAGGACCAGGGGCTGCACCGCATCCGCCCGCTCGGTACGCGTCCGGCGTCCAAGGGTGGCGCGGTCACGGCCGCCGCGGCCGAGATCGGCGAGCTGCTCGGGGTGAAGTACCTCGTCACCTTCACGACCACCGGCGACTCCGCGTGCCGCCTGGCCCGGATCCGGCCGCACATCCCGATGCTCGCCTTCACCCCGAACCCGTGGACCCGCAGTCAGCTCGCGCTCTCCTGGGGGGTCGAGACGTTCCTCGTCGACGAGGTGCGGCACACCGACGAGATGGCCGTGCAGGTCGACGAGATCCTGCTCGCGGCCGGTCGCGTCGTCGAGGGAGACTGCGTCGTCATCGTGGCGGGCTCGCCCCCCGGCATCCCGGGGTCCACCAACGCGCTGCGCGTGCACTGCATCGGCGACGCCAAGAACCGGGTCGCTCCCGCTTACAACGACATCGTCCGGAGCGGGCCCGCATGAGTACCGTCGGTATGCTGATCTCTCCCCGGCCGGGGTGGTGGAACGGCAGACACGGAGCACTCAAAATGCTCTGCCCGCGAGGGCGTGCGGGTTCGAGTCCCGCTCCCGGCACATGACCCAGAACTCCCGCCCGGCCACCCGCATCCTCGTCGCCGAGGACGAGGCCATCATCCGTCTCGACCTCGCCGAGATGCTCGGCGAGGCCGGATACGTCGTCGTCGGCCAGGCCGGCGACGGTGAGCAGGCGGTTCAGCTCGCGCGCTCCCTGCGACCCGACATCATCGTCATGGACGTCAAGATGCCGGTCATGGACGGCCTGACCGCGGCCGAGACCATCGGCCGTGAGCGGATCTGCCCCGTGGTGATGCTCACCGCGTTCAGCCAGACCGAGCTCGTCGAACGGGCTCGCGACGCCGGGGTCATGGCGTATGTCGTCAAGCCCTTCACCGCCGGCGACGTGACGCCGGCCATCGACATCGCGCTGTCCCGCTGGTCCGAGCTGAAGGCCCTCGAGGACGAGGTCGCGGACCTCGGCGACCGGCTCGAGACCCGCAAGGCCGTGGACCGCGCCAAGGGCGTGCTGATGACCAAGCTCGACATCAGCGAGGCCGAGGCGTTCCGCTGGATCCAGAAGACGGCCATGGACCGCCGGATGGGGATGAAGGACGTCGCCGACGCGGTCCTGTCCGGCATGGAGCACGCCTGACCGCTCGGCTGTCCGGACCGCCGCGAGCCGGATCGGCGCCACCGGCGCGTCCCGCGCCATCGCCCGGTGTCGACGATGCTCTATCGCGCGGCCCCACCGGGCCCTATCCTCTGGTCTCTGGGACGGTGCTCGCCGACATGCGCTTCTGACGCGCTGCGATGCCGCTTCGAGACGCGGAGGTGTCGTGGGCAGGCGCACGGTCGAGGTGCACATGGTCGACCCCACTGATCTTCGCGATCTGGGCGTGCTCTGGCTCACCGCCAAGGTCGACGCCGGGACCAGCCGCGAGGTGTGCACCCGAACCCTGGCCGACGGTCGCTTCGCCGCCGCGCTCGGCCGGCTGGGGGTCCAGGCGTTCCTCGCCCGTCTCGACCAGGAGCCGGTGGGCTACGTCATCACCTCCGACAACCCGTTCGGTCTCGGTCCCACCGCCGAGGTCGCGGTGGAGCAGCTGTGGGTCCGGCCCGACGTGCGGCGGCACGGCGTGGCCAAGGCACTGCTCGGCGCGGTGCTGGGCGCGGCGGAGCGGGCCGGGTGCGAGACGGTCGTGTCGAACGTGCCGACGAGCAGCCGGGAGGCGAACCGCTTCTTCGCCCGGCTCGGCTTCGGTGCGGTGACGGTGCGCCGGGTGGTGTCCACGACGGCGTTGCGTCGTCGCCTCGCGCCGGCGACTGCCGAGACCGGCACCGAGCTGCTCCGCCGCCGTCGGAACCTGCGCCATCGGGCGTTCCCCCCGAGCCGCTCCGCCTGAGGCGTGAGCTGCGGCATCCACGGCACCCAGGGAACCGCGCCGACGTGGTCGGCGACGGTCAGGCTCCAGGGGCACCGTCGCGGATCAGGCAGGTGATGCGGCTCGTGCACACCCGGCGGCCCTCGTCGTCGGTGACGACGACCTCGTAGCACGCCAGCGTGCGGCCGAGGCTGAGCGGAGTGGCCGTGCCGGTGACCAGGCCCGAACGGGCAGCGCGATGGTGGGTGGCGTTGATGTCGAGACCCACCACCGCCTTCCCGGGCCCGGCGTGCAGCTGCGCGCCGATCGACCCGAGAGTCTCGGCGAGCACCACCGACGCACCGCCGTGGAGGAGACCGTACGGCTGGGTGTTGCCCTCGACCGGCATGGTCGCCACCAGCCGCTGCGCCGACGCCTCGAGGACCTCGATGTGCATGCGGTCCATCAGCGAGGCCGGGTTCATCGCCCGCATCGCCGCCAGGCCCTCAGCCACGCTCGGCGCGGGTGTCTCGGATGACGCGCGCGCGTCATCCGGGTGCGTGCTCGCCTCGCCGTGAGCCGAGGTGGGTGAGGCGGGTCCGGGGACGGCGGAGGTGTCGGTCATGGTCGATAGGCTGCCACGCGTGAAGCTGCTGCTCCTCGACGGCCACTCCCTCGCCTACCGCGCGTTCTTCGCGCTCCCGGCCGAGAACTTCTCCACTAGCACCGGCCAGCACACCAACGCCGTCTACGGCTTCACCGCGATGCTCATCAACGTGCTCCGCGACGAGGCGCCGACGCACGTCGGGGTGGCGTTCGACATCTCGCGCAAGACGTTCCGCGCCGAGGAGTACGCGGAGTACAAGGCCGGCCGCAGCCAGACGCCGACGGAGTTCTCCGGTCAGCTGCCGCTGCTGCGCGAGGTGCTCGACGCGTTGCGCATCAGGCACGTCGGGGTCGAGGGCTTCGAGGCCGACGACGTCATCGCCACCCTCACCCGCCAAGCCGTCGAGTGCGGCGGCGAGGTCGTCGTGTGCACCGGAGACCGCGACGCGTTCCAGCTCGTCTCCGACCAGGTCACCATGCTCTACCCGGTGCGCGGAGTCTCCGAGGTGTGGCGCATGGACCCGGCCGCGGTGCAGGAGAAGTACCTCGTGTCGCCGGAGCGGTACAGCGACCTCGCCGCGCTCGTCGGCGAGACTAGCGACAACCTGCCGGGCGTGCCGGGTGTCGGCCCGAAGACCGCGGCCAAATGGCTCAGCCAGTACGGCGACCTCACCGGCGTCGTCGCGCACGCCGACGAGGTCAAGGGCAAGGCCGGTGAGAACCTCCGCGCCCACCTCGACGGCGTGCTGCGCAATCGGCGGCTCAACCGGCTCGTCGACGACCTCGACCTCCCGCTCGGCATCGCCGATCTCGAGCGGAACACCTGGGACCGCGAGGAGGTGCACCGCGTCTTCGACGGTCTGGAGTTCCGGGTGCTCCGCGAGCGGCTGTTCTCGACGTTCGAGGTCGAGGCCGACGAGGTCGAGGGCGGCTTCGACCTCGGTGGTGCCGAGCTCTCGCTCGAGGATGCCGTGGCGCACCTCGCCGACGACGGTGCCGTCACAGTGCCCCACGGGCTCGTCGTCGTCGGCCACTACGCGGCGGGTGCCGGGGATGCCGGTGCCCTCGCCGTCGCCGTCGAGGGCGGCGGCACCGCCCACCTCGACCTCACGGCGCTCGACCCGGAGCAGGAGGCGGTGGTCGCGGCGTGGCTCGCCGACGAGGGCGCCCCGAAGGTGCTCCACGATGCCAAGCCGCAGCTGCAGGCGCTCGCGGCGCGGGGGATGACGCTGGTCGGCGTCTTGAGCGACACGGCACTGGCCGCCTACCTCGTCCGGCCCGACCAGCGCGCCTACGACCTCGAGGACCTCGTGGTGCGCCACCTCGGGCGCGAGCTCAAGGCGGAGGCCGGGCCGGCGACGGCCGGTCAGGGCACTCAGGGGACGCTCGACTTCGACACCGAGGAGGGCGACGACACCGCCGTCCGCGACGCCATGGTGCGGGCGAGGGCGGTGCTCGAGCTGTCGGTCGTGCTGGCGGAGCGGCTCGACGAGACCGGCGGCACCGGGTTGATGCGCGATCTCGAGCTGCCGCTCGTCGGCATCCTCGCTGCCATGGAACGCGTCGGCATCGCCGTCGACGAGCCCGCGCTCACCGCGCTCGAGGCCGACTTCGACGCCAAGATGCGCCAGGCCCAGCTCGACGCCTACGACGCCATCGGCCGACATGACGTCAACCTCGGCAGCCCGAAGCAGCTCCAGGAGGTGCTCTTCGACCAGCTCGGCATGCCGAAGACCAAGCGCACCAAGACCGGCTACACCACCGACGCCGACGCGCTCGCCGACCTCTTCGTCAAGACCGAACACCC
>JBOFBK010000574.1:0-5604 GCA_051645525.1 Dermatophilaceae bacterium
TTCTCAGCACCCGCTCCGAGGTCGGTCGCGGGTCGCCGATCAAGCCGGTGGAGCCGCCGACCAGGCAGATCACTCGGTGGCCGGCCCGCTGCAGGCGGCGCAGCGGCATCAGCTGGACGAGATTGCCGAAGTGCAGGCTTGGTGCCGTGGGGTCGAAGCCGCAGTACACCGTGATCGGGCCCTCGGCGAGCGCATGCCGCAAGGCGGCCTCGTCCGTGGTCTGAGCCACGAGGCCCCGCCACCGCAACTCATCGAGGATGTGGGTCACGTCTCGCCCCGCTTCATGCTCGTCGGCGTATACCCGGTCGGATGACGGGCGCGCCAAGCCTGCCACGGGAGTCCGGCGGCCGTTGCGCCACCTCGTCGGGTGGGAACCGGGGCGTGGCAACGACGATCCACCACGGTGAGACTTACATGCTCGAACCCGATCGCCCGCAGCGCCGGAGGTCTGCTAGCTGCCGCCGCCGACAGTCGAGCGCTGCGTGCGACCCCCGCCGCGGCGGCATCCGCTCGCCGACGTGGGCGCCAGACGCTCGACGCCGTGCTCAGCGACGGCTGACCGGCGCAGCGGCCCAGGCGTCAGCTGCCGCCTGGCGCGCGGCACGATCGCCGGCGAGAGCACCGGTCAGGTACGCGAGCGTCATCCCCTGCTCGAACCAGCCCCATCGCTGCTCGGGGGTGAGCGCAGCCCGGGCCGCCACTGCGGCGGCACCGTCGGAGGTGCCGCTCCAGTCGCGCGGGTCAAGGGTGGTCTGGCCGGTCATCGCCGACCACGGTAGCGCTCTCGCCGCCCCCCGGCACGTCGCCGAGCCGGCGCAGCGCCTCGACGTCGGCGCGGTCCTGGGCACGCCCGGCCAGCTCCTTCATCGCCACGAGATGCTCGAGCGAGGCCACCCGGACGGAGACCCCACGCACCTCGAGCACGACCGAGCCGGCCATGAGGTCGGGGAACGGGATCGGCGGGTCCGCGAACAGGTCGACCTCCACGAACGGGTCGTCGGGGTCGTAGAGCGTGAACGCCACCAGGTGCCGCCGCACGACCCACTCGCGTCGTACGGCCTCGTCGGCGAAGGACTCCGCGGGCACCGGCAGCCGAGGACGCAGGCCGAGCCCGGTCAGGACCTCGATCGCCGCCAGGGCGTTCTCGGGCGAGAGGTCGATGACCAGGTCGAGGTCGACGGTGGTTCGGACGTGGCCGTGCAGCACGACCGCCACGCCACCGACCACGACGTGCTCGACTCCGGCAGCGTCGAGCGCGGCGACGACGTCGAGCAGCCTCATGGGCGCAGGCTACGGCGGCCGGGCCGCCCGGGTCGGTAGGCACTGACGGTGGGCTCCCCGTCGATCCACAACCGCCAAGGATGCCGGTCGCCATCACCCCCGGCCCCACTCACGCCGACCCGTGGGCCGGTGCGCACCGCGGACGGCGGCGGCGCGGCATCCGGCGCCTCGAGCCAGGCCGGCGCGTCGGGGGCGACGAGGTCGAGCCCGTTCTCGGCCCGGCCGAGCGCGGCCGAACGGGCGAGCCGGGCCGGACCGCGCGCGAGGTCGCGGTCAGACGCACCCGGCCGCCGCTGCCGGGCCAGGCCGACGCCGTCGACCACCTCGCCCGCTCTGAGCAGGACCGCCGAGGCCCTGCCCTCGACCCCGGTCACGACGTTCGCGCACCAGTGCATCCCGTAGGTGAAGTAGACGTAGAGACGGCCGGCTCGGCCGAACATCAGCTCGGTGCGTGGAGTGCGACCGCGGAAGGCGTGCGACCCCGGGTCGTCGTCGCCGGCGTAGGCCTCGACCTCGGTCAGCCGCACCACGACACCGGCGTGCACGAGCCGGCAGCCGAGCAGGCTGGGTGCGACCTCGAGCACGGGGCCGGCCAGGTCGTCGTGGGCGAGACGGATGCGCACCGGCCGATTGTGCCGGCTCAGCGCACGGTCGGGAGGTCTGCCGACCAGGCGCGGGCGTCATCCGCCACCTCGCGCACCTGGGCGAGCTGCTCGGTGACGCGAGCGGGTGCGGTGCCACCCCTGGCGTCGCGCGACGCCAGTGAACCCTCGACCGTGAGCACATCGCGGACATCCGGGGTGAGGTGCGGGGAGACGACGGCGAGGTCGGCGTCGGTGAGGTCCCACAGCTCGACCCCGCGCTCCTCGCAGGCGCGCACGCAGGCGCCGGCCACCTCGTGCGCGACGCGGAACGGCACACCCTGCCGCACCAGCCACTCCGCGACGTCGGTGGCGAGCGAGAAGCCCTGCGGGGCAAGGGACTCCAGGCGCGCGGCGTCGAAGCGCAGCGTCGCGACCATGCCGGCGAACGCGGGGAGCAGCACCTCGAGGGTGTCGACGGCGTCGAACACCGGCTCCTTGTCCTCCTGGAGGTCGCGGTTGTACGCGAGCGGCAGCGACTTCAAGGTGGTGAGCAGGCCGGCGAGGTCTCCGACGAGACGGCCGGCCTTGCCACGAGCGAGCTCGGCGACGTCGGGGTTCTTCTTCTGCGGCATGATGCTCGACCCGGTCGAGTACGCATCGTCGAGCGTGACGAAGCCGAACTCCCTGGTCGCCCAGAGCACGACCTCCTCGGCCAGGCGGGAGATGTCGACGGCGGTCATCGCGAGGACGAAGGCGAGCTCGGCCGCGAAGTCGCGGGACGCGGTGCCGTCGATCGAGTTCTCCACGGATGACGAGAAGCCCAGGTCCGCGGCCACGGTCGCCGGATCGAGTCCCAGCGAGGAGCCGGCGAGGGCGCCCGAGCCGTACGGCGAGACCGCGGCACGACGGTCCCAGTCGCGGAACCGGTCGACGTCACGGAGCAGCGCCCACGCGTGCGCGAGCAGGTGATGGCTGAGCAGCACCGGCTGGGCGTGCTGGAGGTGGGTCCGCCCCGGCATCGCCACGCCGAGGTGGGTGCCGGACTGGGCGACGAGGGCGTCGACGACGTCGAGCACGAGGCCGGCGACCACGCGGGCGTGCTCGCGCGAGTACATCCGGAAGAGGGTGGCGACCTGGTCGTTGCGCGAGCGGCCGGCCCGCAGCCGGCCGCCGACGTCGGCGCCGGCCCGCTCGACCAGGCCACGCTCGAGCGCGGTGTGCACGTCCTCGTCATCCGCGGCGGGAGCGAAAACGCCGGACTCGACGTCGGCGCGGAGTCGGTCCAGGGCCTCGAGCATCACGGTGAGCGTGTCGTCGTCGAGCAGCCCGGCGCGGTGCAGCACACGGGCGTGCGCGCGTGAGCCGGCGAGATCGTACGGGGCGAGGCGCCAGTCGAAATGGGTCGATCGCGACAGCTCGACGAGGGCGTCGGCCGGGCCGCCGGTGAAGCGGCCACCCCAGAGGGCCGAACGCGGCGTGCCCGGTCGTGAACCACCAGCCGGCTCGGGGGCGGTCATGAGAGGTCCTTCCGGGCCCACGACATCAGGCGGTCGACGAGGCCACGGCTGCGGGCAGCACCGGACGTCACCACGACGATGGTGTCGTCGCCGGCGATCGTGCCGAGTACGCCGTCGTACCCGGAGTGGTCGAGCGCCGAGGCGAGGAAGTTCGCCGCGCCCGGAGGGGTCCGCAGGACGACGAGGTTCGCGGAGGAGTCGGCGGACACGAGCAGCTCGTGGCAGCGGACCTGAAGGCGCGTCATCCGCTCCTCCGGGTCGAGGGCCGCACGGACCGTGCGGTCACCTCCTTCGCCCGGGACGGCGTAGACGAGGTTCTTGCCCACCCGCACCCGCTCGGCACCGACGTCGACGAGGTCGCGGGACAGGGTGGCCTGGGTGACCTCGATACCGTCCGCGGCGAGCAGGTCGAGCAGCTGGGTCTGCGAACGGACGGGCGTCGCGCCGAGGATCTCGACGATGCGCTGCTGCCGGGCGACCCGGCTGGTCGATACGGTCACGGGGCGCCTCCCTCGTGCCGCACGACCCCGGGGCCGGCGTCCGCGCGCTCGACGAGCCACGACAGCAGCGCCTTCTGCGCGTGCAGCCGGTTCTCGGCCTCCTGCCAGACGAGGGAGCGCGGTCCGTCGACGACGTCGGCGGTGACCTCGAGCCCGCGGTAGGCAGGCAGGCAGTGCAGGAAGACGGCCTCCCCGGCGGCATGCGCCATGAGATCGGCGTCGACCCGGTACGCCTCGAAGGGCCCGCCCGTGCCCGTGCGCTCCTCCGCATCGGCCTCCTTCCCCATCGACACCCAGGTGTCCGTGGCGACCACGTCGGCACCCTCGACGGCCGCGGCTGCATCGTCGGTGACGGTGACCGACCCACCGGTGCCAGCGGCGACCCGCTCGGCGCGGGCCACGACATCGAGGCGCGGCAGGTGGGTCGGCGGCGTGCCGATGCGCACGTGCATCCCCGCGGTCGCGCCGCCGAGCAGGTACGAGTGCGCCATGTTGTTCGCGCCGTCGCCGACATAGGCAAGGGTGCGGCCGGTGCTGTCGCCCAACGCTTCTCGCACGGTGAGCAGGTCGGCCAGCACCTGGCACGGGTGGTAGTCGTCGGTGAGCGCATTCACCACCGGCACTCCGGCATGCGCGGCCAGCTCCTCGAGCCGCGACTGCGCGAAGGTGCGCCAGGCGATCGCGGCCGACTGGGGGCCGAGGACGCGGGCGACGTCGGCCACCGACTCCCGCTCCCCCACCCCGGCGAGCCGCCCGTCGACGACCATCGGGTAGCCGCCGAGCCCGGTCACCGCGCCGACGAACGAGACCTGCGTGCGCAGCGTCGGCTTGTCGAACAGCACGGCGACGCAGCGCGGCCCGGCCAAGCGGCGGTCGGAGAACGGAGCGGCCTTGAGTGCGACGGCCCGGTCGAGCACCTCGCGCTGCTCGGCGGGCGAGAGGTCGTCGTCGGCGAGGAAGTGGCGCAGCGTCATCCGGGCTCCTTGGTGGCGGTGTCGAGCAGGGCCGGCAGGGTGTCGACGAAGAGGTCCAGCTGGTCGGTCGTGACCACGAGCGGCGGGGCGAGGCGGAGCGCGTCCGGGGTGACCGGGTTGACGATGAAGCCCGCCTCCCTGGCCGCGACGGCCGCCACTGGTGCGCGGTCGCCCGCGAGGGTGACCGCGCGTAGCAGCCCGGTGCCGCGAACCCCGGTGACGAGCGGATGACGCAGCGCCGTCACCGCTCGCTCGAGGTGCTGGCCCGCCAGCCGGGCGTGGTCGAGCAGGCCCTCGGTCTCGATCGCGCCGAGGACTGCGAGGCCGGCGGCGCAGGCGAGCGGGTTGCCGCCGAAGGTCGATCCGTGCTGGCCCGGACGGAGCAGCGCGGTGACGTCGGAGCCGAAGGTCACCAGCGCGCCCACGGGCACGCCGCCACCGAGGCCCTTGGCCACCGTGATGGCGTCGGGGAGGATGCCGGCCTGCTGGAACGCGAACCACGTGCCGGTGCGGCCGACCCCGGTCTGGATCTCGTCGAGCACGAGCAGTGCCCCCGCCTCGTGGGTGAGCTCGCGGGCCAGCCGCAGGTACGCCGGGTCGGCGGGGAGCACCCCACCCTCGCCCTGCACGGGCTCGAGGACCAGTGCCCCGGTACCGGGCCCGACCGCGGCGCGGAGGGCGGCGTCATCCCCGAACGGGACGTGCGTGACACCCGGGAGAAGCGGCTCGAACGGTTCGCGGTACGCCG
>JBOFBK010000575.1:0-5053 GCA_051645525.1 Dermatophilaceae bacterium
CCGCGCGCTGCTCGGGCCACATCCGGCGAGCCCGCTGCGGCGCCTGGCGCGAGGCGCGGGCAAGGTCGCCGAAGTCCTGGTCACGCCGCTGGTGCCCGCCGACTACCTCGACCTCGTCGACCCGCTGCGCGCCGGCGCCGACCTGCGCGGCCGGGTACTCGACGTGCGGCCCGAGACCCGGGACTCGGCGACGCTCGTCATCCGGCCTGGGCGGGGATGGCTCGGCCACGTGCCCGGCCAGTACGTGCGGATCGGCGTCGACGTCGACGGCGTGCGGCACTGGCGCGCCTACAGCCTCACCCACCGCGCCGACGGTGCGGTCGCGGCCGGCATCCCGCCGGGCTGCATCGCCATCACCCCCAAGGTGATCGACGGCGGCACGGTCTCGACCCACCTCGTGCGGCGCACGACGCCGGGCACCCTCGTCATGCTCGACCAGGCCACCGGCGAGTTCACCCTGCCGAGCCCGGTCCCGCGGCGGGCCCTGTTCCTCACCGCGGGCAGCGGCATCACGCCGGTGATCGGCATGCTCCGCAACCATCTCCCCGAGCTCGCGGACGTCGTCCACGTGCACTGCGCCCCCACGGCGGACGCCGTGATGTTCGCCGGCGAACTGCGCTCCCTCGCCGCCACGGGGCGCGTCGACCTGACCCTCAACCTCGACGACGAGCACGGCGTGCTCGACCTCGACCGCCTCGACGCCCTCGTCCCCGACTGGCGGGAGCGCGAGACCTGGGTCTGCGGCCCGACCGGCCTGCTCGACGCGGCCGAGGCGCGCTGGGCGGCGGCGGGCGTCATCCACCTGCTGCACACCGAGCGCTTCCGGCCCACCACGGTCGAGCCGGGCGACGGCGGGCGGGTGACCTTCGCCGCGTCCGGCCGGGTCGTCGACGCCGACGGCGCCACCCCCATCCTCGACGCCGGCGAGGACGCCGGCGTGCTGATGCCGAGCGGCTGCCGGATGGGCATCTGCTTCGGCTGCGTCGTGACGATGCGCCAGGGCGCGATCCGCGACCTGCGCACCGGCGACGTCACCGTCGCCGAACCCGGCGACGACCTGCGCGTACAGACCTGCGTCAACGCCGTGGCCGGCGAGTGCGAGCTCGACCTCTGACCCCGGTCGTCATCCCCGCACCGCGCGGATGACGACCGCCCACCGATCCAGACCGCGAGAGACGAGAGGACCCACCCCATGACCCTCGCCCCCGAACGCCACGCCTCCATCCCCGGCCACGCCTCCACGAAGCCCCGCGGCATCAACCCGCGGCTGCGCGTGGAGTCCGACGCCCCGCGACCGCCCCGGCCGGCGCTGAAGAAGTCCGGACGTCCGAACCCCGCGGCGCACCTGACGCCCGAGCAGATCGAGGGCATCGGGCACGAGCTCGACGCGCTGCGCACCGAGATCATGGACTCCCGCGGCGCCCGCGACGCCGCCTACATCCGCCGCGTCATCAAGGCCCAGCGTTACCTCGAGGTCGGTTCTCGCGCAGTGCTGTTGCTTTCGGGCGTCAAGGTCAAGGGGTTTCGCCCGGCGTGGTGGCTGGGCACCGCCGGCCTGTCGGTCGCGAAGATCCTCGAGAACATGGAGGTCGGCCACAACGTCATGCACGGCCAGTGGGACTGGATGCGTGACCCGAAGATCCACTCGACGGCGTGGGAGTGGGACAACGCCAGCCCGTCGAGCCAGTGGAAGCACAGCCACAACGAGATCCACCACACCTTCACCAACGTGCTCGGCCGCGACAACGACCTCGGCTACGGCATCCTGCGCGTCGACGAGGACCAGCGCTGGAGCCTGTTCCACCTCTTCCAGCCAATCTGGCACGTCGGCAACGCCCTGCTCTTCGAGTACTCCATCGCCGCGTACGACCTCGAGCTGGGCCGGTACCTCGCGACGAAGAACCGGATGAGCGAGGAGGAGAAGGCGAGGTTCCGCGCCGACGCGCGCGAGGTCGTCGCGAAGATCAAGCGCCAGGCGACGAAGGACTACGTCGCCCATCCGGCGCTCGCGGCCGTCACCGGCTCGGCGCGAACCACGTTGACCGCCAATGTGGTTGCGAACCTCATGCGCAACCTCTGGACCAACACGGTCATCATCTGCGGGCACTTTCCGCCCGGCATCGCGACGTTCGAGAAGACCGCCATCGACGGAGAGACGCGCGGTGAGTGGTACCTGCGGCAGATGCTCGGCTCGGGCAACATTCGCGGCTCGAAGGCGATGCATGTCATGACCGGCAACCTCAGCCACCAGATCGAGCACCATCTCTACCCCGATATGCCGAGCAACCGCTACGCCGAAATCGCGCCGCGTGTGCGCGACCTGATGGAGCGTCACGACCTTCCCTACGTCACCGGGACGCTGTGGCGACAGGCGGGCTCGGTGTACTGGAAGGTGGCAAGGTTGTCGCTGCCGAACCCCGTCGAAGGTCGCCGTCGGCGGGATGTCGTGCGGCACGCGATCGCGAAGGCGTGGCGGCGGCGTAGCCTGGCCCGCGCCTGACCGTCGACTTCGACCGGGTAGACTGGCGAACGGCCAGGTCAGCGGCTGATTGTCGGCAGTGCCGGCATCTTCGGAAGAGCCTTCATCGGCCGAACGGCTGATCTTGGCCGAAACCTCGGCAACGGCGAGATGTCGCCCGTACCTTCGACAGAGCAGGGACTTGTCGAAGGTTTGTCGAAAGTGAGTCACCTGCCATGTCCACTGCCGGTCCCCTGCGCGCATCGTCCCTTCTCGGAGTCTCCGTCCTGCTCGCCGCCATCGCCGGCACCGTGCCGGCAGCCGCAGCACCGGCCGCCTCCGACACATCGCGACATGCAGCGGACCGACAGGCCTGGGCGGTCAGGATCTCGGAAATGCGGACGGCCGCGGTGACACGCACGGTGAAGCGGGTGCACAAGGTCGACCCGCTGGTCGCCGAGGCGATCCGGCTGACGAACGTCGAGCGCGCCCGGGCCGGATGTGGCTCGGTGCGGATGGACACCCGGCTCAACGCCGCGGCCCGCCTGCACAGCGAGGACATGGCTCGCCACAGCTACTTCAGCCACACCTCGCGCGACGGGCGGAGCCCGTGGGACCGGATTGGAGCCCAGGGCTACACCGCCGGCTCCGGCGAGAACATCGCCGCCGGATACACCACGGCAGCCGCCGTCATCAAGGGCTGGATGGACAGCCCCGGCCACAAGGCCAACATGCTGAACTGCTCGCACAAGGCGGTCGGCATCGGTATCGGCCGCGGCGGGTACTACGGCATCTACTGGACCCAGAACTTCGGCCGCTCCTGATCCAGGCGCCGCGGCACCCATCCTTGCACGACGCCCCGGGTGCCGGGTCGCGGTTCCTTCTCGCCCCGCGACCCGGCAGCCGTGTCGTTCTGCGCAGTCCTTCGCGGTCAGCCCGACGATGCCGTGCCACGCACCTCCTGGGCGGCGGAACGCCCCTCGTCCTTGACGTTCTGACCGGCCTGCTGCGCGGTCTCCCGGACCGATACCGCGGCATCCCTCGCCGGCTCCTCGAGCCGCTGGGCGGACTCCTTGGCCATCGACCTCGCCTCGTCGACGAGCGGCTCGGCCTTGGCCTTGGCCGTACCGGCGAGCTCCCGCTCCTTGCGGCTCGCCGGAGCGAGCGACCCCAGCAGCCAACCGGCCGCAAGGGCCACGGCACCGGCCGCGAGCGGGTTGCCCTGGGTGCTCCGGCGGGCCGTCGCCGGGATGTCGCCGACGGTGTCGGCCACCGAGTGCGCGGCATCCGCAGCCGACTGCGCAGCGCCGGCGGTGCCGTGCTTCGCGTCCTGTGCCGAGCCCATCACGGACTCGCGGATGCCGGCGAGCCGGCCCTGCGCGCGGTCGGCCGTGCGACGGGCGACGCTGCTCGGGCGCACGCTCTCGGTGAGCGTGTCGACGTCGCGGCTCAACTGGCCACGGGTGCGCTCGATCTCGCGCCGGATGGCGTCCGGGTCATCGTTACTGGTGGTGGTGACGTCCTCGGGATAGGTGCTCATGACTCGTGTCCTCTCAACGCGTCGGGGATGTGGGATGCCGTCTCGGCGGTGCGCGGGGCGACCGGCGCGGCTCGCTTCAGCCGAGATCGGCCGGCGGTGGCCAGAGCTGCGGCGATCAGGGCCCAGACGAACGCGACGACGAGCGCCGACCATTCGCGGTCGATGAACTGGCCCATGCCCCACCACGCCGAGACGGAGACGAACAGCAGCACGAGGAACCCGCCGACACCGGCGCCGACGAGTAGGCCGACGCCCTGGCCGGCATTGCTCGCCGACTCCTTGACCTCGGCCTTGGCGAGCGCCATCTCCTGCCGGACCAGCGTGGACAGGTCGCCGGAGATGTCGCCGAGCAGCTCTCCGACCGAACGCAGCGACGGCTCGGGCCGGGTGCCCGTGGTGTCGGGTGCGGTGCCGCTCACGGGGTCCCCTCGATGTCCCGGTGGATGTCGGGCACGCCGAGCGTGCCGTCGGACCGGATCGGAGTGGGCGTGCCGTCGGGCGCGATCGGCCGGGCGATGCGCGGCTCGTCGACATCGCCGGTCGGCGACGTGGGCTGGGTGGGTGAGCCGCTGCGCGGGGTGCCTGGGACCTCGCCGGGGACCGGGTCGGGGTCGATGCCCGGCACCGGGTCGCCTGATCCTGACGCCGTGGTGAGCGCGGTGGTGCCGGAGGTCGACAGGGTGCCGCCGCCGGACGAGGAGCCGGATGACGTGCCGCCGCCGGATGACGTGCCGCCGCCGGATGACGTGCCGCCGGTTCCGGGCATCGTGCCGCCGGTTCCGGGCATCGTGGTGGTGGGTGCCGGCGTGCTCGAGGATCCGGTCGACGGGCTCGAGGCCGCCGGCGAGTCCTCGCGAGCCTCGTCGACGAGTCCTCGGCTGATATGTAGGTCTTTCCTGACAAGTGGGCAGGGTGCGGCGCCGCCGGGCTGGGTGCTCGGCGGCGCCTCGTCGTTCACGCGGGCGGGTGGCCGGGGCGGCGTGTCGTGTTCGACGCGCGGTCAGTCTGATATTCGCGGGTTGGCTACCGCAGGACGGTGTTTCGGCAGGAGCGGG
>JBOFBK010000576.1:0-1042 GCA_051645525.1 Dermatophilaceae bacterium
TGTTGCAAGCTAGCGCACCCGCCCAAGCGGCCGGCGTGTGTGGCGCGAACTACAATCCCGTACGTTCGGTCAACGTCGACATCATCGACGGCCCCAGGCAGACGCTGAGCAAGATATCGGTGCAGTACAACCCCGATAACGGCTACTGGTGTGCAGTCAACCGCAACAGCACCGGTAACGACGCCTCCCGCATGTCCGTGTCGATCAAACGGCCGAACGAGGGGTGGAACGCCGCTACCAGCGACTCCGGCCCGTTCAAGGAGTTCGCAGGCCCGGTGTACCGCTACTGGGACAGTGGAACGTGCATCGACGTGCGGGGTAGCACAATCGTCAACGAGGTCGCCGCGGCCTCCGGCGATACCCGCGTCTGCCGCTGACCTCACTTTTTCGACCACCTCCGGCGACCCTCCTCGCCGCGGTGCGCACCCAGGACGATCGAGGGGCCGCGACGATCGTCGCGGCCCCTCCGCCGCGAAGGAAGGATGAGCGGCAGCGCAACCGTCGGTCTCGCCCTGCCAAGGCGTCACCCGGCGCTCGGTGACCCACTTCGCACTCTGGTGGGCCCGCTCAGCCATGGGCCCGCTCAGCCATGGGCCAGCTCGCGGGCGCGGCGCAGGGCGACCTCGGCGAGGAACGCCGCGACATCCGGCACCACGGAGTCGTCGAACGCCGCACGCGGAGAGTGGTTGTCGTCGGCCCGGGTGTGGTCGTCCAACGTGCACGCGCCGATGAAGAGGTAGGAGCCCGGCACCTCGGACATGTCCTCGGAGCCGGCCTGCGGGAACGGCATCTCGGCCCACCGGTCCGCGCCGAACAGGTCGAGCACCACCGAGCGGGCGACCTCGAACTCGGCGGCGTCGTTGACCGTCACGTGGTACCCGTGGTCGACCACCACCTCTGCCGTCATGCCGTGCGCGGCGGTCACGCCACCCGCCACCTGCCGGATGACGTCGACCATCCGAGCGCGGTTCTGGTCCGAGAACGAGCGCACCGACAGCTCCATCCGGGCGTCGTCAGGGATGACGTTGTTCACCGTCCCCGA